>DASXZF010000214.1:0-14765 GCA_036502065.1 Gaiellales bacterium | reverse complement strand
GGATGCGCACCATCCGCCCGTAGAGCTCGAGCAGGCCCGGCCGATCGACGGCCGCGACTGCCGCGCTCGACCCACCTCCGGCTTGGCTCACCCGGTTCTCCTTCGTCGCTGGCCGGTCGTCGGTTGCCTGCAAACGATTGCAAACCGATCCCCGGTTTGTCAAGCGGGTTCCGCCGGACGTCCCCGGTAGATTGACGCCTATGGCCGCCCCGACCACCGAGCTGCAGCTGACCGGCTACGCGCTCGCAGCCACCGACGTCGCCGACGTCGCCCACCGCGACCGGCCGGTCGGGATCGCCGCGGCGGCCCGCGACCGGATCGGCCGAGCGCGCACCGTGCTCGAGGGCGCCCTCGGCGAAGACCGGCCCGTGTACGGCCTCACCACCGGCCTTGGAGCGCGCGTCGGCGAGCCCTTGGCGCCGGGGGCGGCCACCGAGCAGGTGGCCCGGATCGTGCGCGGCCGCGCGACGGCCGTGGGCGAGCCGCTGCCGCGCGCAGCGGTGCGCGCGGCGATGCTCGCACGGCTGAACGGCCTGTGCGCCGGCGGCTCGGGCGCGTCTCCCGCGGCCGCCGATGCGCTCGCGGCGATGCTGAACGCGGGCGTGCATCCGATCGTCCCGCGCACGGGCTCGATCGGCGCCGGCGACCTGTGCCTCCTCGCCCACATCGCCCTGGTCGTGCTCGGCGAGGGCGAGGCCGAGGTGGGCGGCGAGCGCCTCCCGGGCAGCGAGGCGCTGCGACGCGCCGGCATCGCGGCGCCCGCGCTCGGGCCCGGCGACGGGCTCGCCCTCTGCAACGCGTCGTCGGTCGCGGCCGGGATGGCCGCTCTGGCCCTGGATGCGGGAGATCACCTGCTCGACGCCGTCCAGATCGCCGCCGCGCTGTCGATGGAGGGCTTCCGGGCGTCGCCGACTCCGATCGACGCCCAGGTCGCGGGCGCGCATCCGGCGCCCGGCCAGGAGTGGGAGGCGGCCGGCCTGCGCGAGCTGCTGCGCGGCGGCTCACTGCTTGCCGGCGAGTCGCCGCGGCGGCTGCAGGATCCGCTCAGCTTCCGCTGCGCGAGCCACGTCCACGGGGCGCTTCGATGGTCGCTCGACGTGCTCGCGACCGCCGTCTCGGCGGCGCTGAACGGCGCCGGCGACAACCCGCTCGTGCTGGCCGACGGCCGCGTCGTCTCGACCGGCAACTTCCACACGTCCGCGCTCGCAATCGCGCTCGACGCGACCGCCATCGCGATCGCGCAGACCGCCGGGCCCGCGGCCGAGCGGCCGGCACGGCTGGCCACGGCCCGCCTGAGCGACCTGCCCGCGAACCTGACCACGGCCGGCGAGGGCCGCTCCGGGATCGCGCCGCTGCTCAAGACCGCGCAGGCGATCGCGGTCGAGATCCGCCATCTGGCGGCCCCGCTTGCGATCGACCCGCGCTTCGGCGCCGACGGCGTCGAGGACGACTCGACCAACGCCGCCGCCGCGGCCCTTCGGCTCGAGGCGCAGCTCGGCCTGTTCGCGCGGCTGATCGCGCTCGAGCTCGTCTGCGCGGCGCAGGCGGTCGACCTCGCCGCGCCCGACCGGCTCGGTCACGGCACCGCCGCCGCCCACGCCTGCGTGCGCGAGCTGGTGCCGCCGCTTGCCGACGACCGCCCGCTCGGCGTCGACGTCGAGCGGATCGCCCACGAGCTCGTTGCGTCGGGGCGCCTGCGTGAGCGGGTGCGCGAGGCGGTGCGATGGCCGGACTCGATCTGACCTACCTGAGCGGCGCCGACATCGACCGGCTGGCGCTGGACGCCGACGCCATCCTGAGCGCCGTGTCCGACGTGCTCGCCGCCCAGGGCCGCGGCGAGACGGTCATCGAGCCGCGCGTGCACCTGTTCCCCGGCGGCGACGCCGACGGCCACTTCAACGTGCTGCGCGGCTCGCTGCCGAACGACGGCGTGGCCGGGGTGAAGGTCGTCGGCGACTACGTGGGAAACGGCGAGCGCGGCCTGCCGTCGGAGCTCGCCCTGCTGATGCTCTTCGACGTCGCCACCGGGGCGCCGCAGGCGATCCTCGACGCGACCGCGATCACCGCGATGCGCACGGGGGCGGTCACCGCGGTCGGCGCCCGCCACCTGGCCCGGCGGTCGAGCCGCGTGCTCGGCCACATCGGCAGCCGCGGGACGGCCGAGTGGAACGTGCGCCTGCTCCGCCGCGTGCTGCCCGAGCTCGCCGAGGTGCGGATCCACTCGCGCACGACGGCGAGCCGACAGGCGCTGGCCGAACGGCTCGACGCAGAGCTCGACATCCCGGTGCGAGCGGTGGACAGCTGGGAGGAGTGTGTGCGCGGCGCCGACGTGGTCGTCGAGGCGACCCGGCTCTCGACGCCGGCCCCGCTGCTTCGCACCGAGTGGATCGGTCCCGGCGCGCTGGTGGTGCCCTACGGCACGGTGAGCGCGGTCGAGCTCGACCTGACCGACGTCATGGACAAGGTCGTCGTCGACGACTGGGGCCAGGCCGGAGCCGGGCCGCTCGGTGCCCTGCGCGCGCACGTCGACTCCGGCCGGCTGTCCGAGGCGACGCTGCACGCCGAGCTCGGCCAGATCGTCTGCGGCACCCGGCCCGGCCGCGAGAGCGACGACGAGCGCATCCTCTTCTGGCACCGCGGGCTCAGCCTGACCGACATCGCGCTGGGCCGGGCGATGCTCGCCCGGGCGCAGGCGCTCGGCCTGGGGATGCGGCTGCCCTACCGCTAGAAACGGCAGAGCCGGCCGGGAAGCGGACTCCCCGGCCGGCTGCTGGCCATGCGACGGTTAGGAGACCGTTGCGCGTGCTGCGGGCGACCATCCGGTCGAGTTGCCACCGCTGGTGGTGCGCACCTCGAACTTGTAGACGCCGTTTCCATTGGTCGGCGTGTACTGGAACGTGTTGGCATTCAAGGCGGTGGTGACCGACGTGAAGCTGGACGCACCCGGGACCTCGACCTGGATGTCGGTGGTCACGCCGCCGGGGTACGACGTCGCCGCGGTGATCGTGATCTTGCCGGTGCCCGATGAGAACGCAGCCGTCGGGGTGACCTTGATCTCCGGCGTGCCCGGGAAGGCCGTGCCGACGGTCGAGTTGTACGTGAACGTGCCGGCGGTCGTGAACGTGTGGGCGAACTCGGTGCCCGGTCCCATGGAGCCCGAGTCGAACAGGCTCGCGCCGCTGTTGTCGGTGATGCTGTGGTTCTCGCCGTCCTGGAACTCCCAGCGGACGGTCGTCGCCTTGTGCGTCGACCCGGTCTCGAGGGCGATGCCCTGCAGCGCCGGGGTGACGTTGTTGTCGTGCACGATCACGTAGCTCGAGTGACCGGACACGGCCGTCAGGCGGCCGATCTTGTCGGCAGCGTTCTCGCTGAACCAGACGTTGCCGTCGCCGCCCAGGACGATGCCGCCCGGATTGGACGCCTTCGTCGGGATGACGAAGCCCTTCACCGAGAGGGGCGAGATGATGACGCGGGCAATCGCGTTACCGCTCTGCTCGCTCACCCACATCGTGTTGCCGTCGCCGCCGGCCGCGATCCCGGTCGGCTTGCCGCCCACCGCGATCTGCGTGAGGACGGGTGTCGCCGCGGTCGTGATCTGCCCGATGCGGTTGATGCCAGGCTCGGCGACCCAGATGTTGCCGTCGGGGCCCGCCGTGATGCGCGAGGGCGCGGCCTTCGGGGCCAGCGTCACCTGGGTGACGACGCCGCCGGGGGTGACCCGGGCGACCTTGTTGATCGTGGTCTCGCTGACCCACAGGTTGCCGTCGGGGCCGGTGGCGATCCGGGTCGGGCCGGAGCCGGCCGGAAGCGCGGCCACCAGTGAAACGGTGTGCGGAGCACCCGGCAGGATCTTGTCGACCGAGTGCGTTCCGGCCTCGACGAAGTAGAGGTCGCCGTCGGGCCCGGCCGTGATGCCGCGCGGGCTTGCGCCTGCGGGCAGCGCGAACGAGGTGAAGCTCGGCCCCGCAACGACGCGGCCGATCCGGCTGGCAGCGGCCTCCGTGAACCACACGGCGCCGTCTGAGCCCGTCGTGATGCTCACCGGGCTGCTCTTGGCCGTCGGGATCACAAACCCCTTGATCACACCGGTGTGCGAGATGTGACCGATCTTGTTCGTGGCCTGGTCGACGAACCAGATGCTGTTGTCCGGGCCAACCGTCATATCACCCGGCTGATTGTTGGGTGACGAGATCTTGAATTCCGAGAACGTCTTCGCAGCAGCCCCTGCGGGGCCCGCTGAGGCAACCGCGGCCACTGCGAGCAAGACGATCGACGCCAGCGTCCTGCCGGCGAGTCGACTATGCGACATTGTGCCCTTCCCTCCTATGTGTGCCCACCGCGACCACTCGCGGCGAGATGTCCATTCCAAGCGTACGTCGGACTTGCCACACGGCAAGCCCCCGCCAACGAAGCCTTAACACACCACGACCCGGGGTGCGCGGGTTCAAACCCACGGGTGCTAGCCTGGCCGCAGGTGCGTTGATGCCATTCCAGCTCGGTCTTCCCGAAGTCATCCTGGTGCTCGTCATCGCCCTCGTGTTCCTGGGCCCCAAGCGGCTGCCCGAGGCCGGCCAGGCGCTCGGGAAAGGCATGCGCGAGTTCCGGCATGGCCTCGACGGCCTGAACCACCACACCGACGAGCCAACCGCGGCGGCCCCGCCCGGCCTGCCGGTCTACACACCGCCGCCCGCCTACGTGCCGCCGGCGGGCGAGCAGCCCGCCGTCTACACACCGCCGGCGCCGCCGGCGAGCGACGGCGCCCGCCAGACCGAGAGCCAGTAGCGCAGCTCCAGGCGCCGGCCCTCGGCCGCGTCCACGACGCGGAACACGTCGGGCCCCGGCACCCGCTCGGCAAGCGCCGCGGCGATCAGGCCGCGTGACGCCGGGCCGCCGCTGCCGCGGCCGATCCACTCCTCGTAGTCGATCGCGAGCGGCTGCATCTCCTCACGCTCCAGGGCGAGCCCGGCCGTCTCGCCGAGCGTGCGCAGCCGCGCCGGCGTGAGACACGCCCAGTGCGACGGGTCGCGCAGCCGCTCGATCTCCTCATGCCACGCCGCCACGTCGGCATCCTCGGAGGTGACGTGGTCGGCGATCACGACCGCCCCGCCGGGCCGAACGACGCGGGCGAGCTCGGCGACGACGCGGCCCGGCCGCGGGATGTGGTGCAGGCTGAATCGGGTGACGGCGCCGTCGAAGCTGCCCGGCTCGAATCCGAGCGCGGTCGCGTCGCCCACCGAGAACGCGGCGTTCGGGATGCCCTCGCGGGCGGCCTCGCGCGTCGCCAGGTCGACCATCGCGGGCGTCATGTCGACTCCCTGCACACGGCCGACGCGCGGGGCGAGCCCGCGGGCGACGAGGCCGGGGCCGCAGGCGGCGTCGAGCCAGCGCTCGCCCGCGGCGGCCGGGATCAGGTCGAGCAGGCGCCCGAGCGTGTCGGCCGAACGCATGGCCGGAGCGGCGTTGAACGACGCGGACTGGTGGGTGAACTCGCGGACGACGGCGTCGGGCTCCACGCCCGTGTTCTACCGCCGTGGGCGATACTCCGCGGCGATGGCCGAAGAGCGGATCACGATCGCGACGCCGGCGGGCGACATCGCCGCCTGGCGCGGCGGAACAGGCGCCGACACCGCCGTGCTCCTGCACGGAGGCCCGGGGCTGAGCGACTACCTCGGGACGCTCACGCCGCTGCTCGACGAGCGCTTCCGCACGGTCCGCTATCAGCAGCGCGGCCTCGCCCCCACGACGATCGGCCCACCCCACACCGTCGAGGCAAACGTCGAGGACGCCGTCGCCGTGATCGACCACGAGGCCGGCGGCCGGGCCGTCATCGTCGGCCACTCGTGGGGCGGCCACCTGGCGCTGCACCTGCTCGTCGCCGCCCCCGACCGGCTCGCCGGGGCGATCATCATCGACCCGCTCGGCGCCCACATGGACGTCATGGCGCAGTTCGTCGCGAACCTGCGCCGCGGGCTCGATCCGGACGAGCTCGCGCGACTGGACGAGATCGATGCGCGCGAGCGTGCCGGCGAGGTGAGCGAGGATCCCGAGGGGCTGCGCATCATCTGGCGCAACTACTTCGCCGACCCCGGCACGGCACCGCCGATGCCCCCGATGCGCCAATCGGCCGAGGCGAACTCCGGCGTCTTTGCCTCGCTCACAGACCACGCCGCCGCGGGCACCCTCACGAGGGGGCTGCCCCGCGTCCCGGCGACCGTCCCGGTGCTGTTCATCTATGGCGAACAGAGCCCGATGCCGGCGCGGGCGACGACGGCCACCGCTGCGCTGGTCCCGCATGCGCGAGTCGCGCCGATCGAGGCGGCCGGACACTTCCCCTGGCTCGAGCAGCCGGAGGCCGTCGTCGCCGCGCTTGACATGTGACCATTTAGTCACCTATCATGGCGGCATGGACGACGACCTGGTCTTCAAGGCGCTTGCAGACCCCAGCCGCCGGCTCCTGCTCGACCGGCTCTTCGAGCGTGACGGCCGCACGCTCGGCGAGCTCGAGTCGCAGCTCGAGATGACGCGGTTCGGGGTGATGAAGCACCTGAAGGTGCTCGAGCAGGCCGGGCTCGTCGTCCCCCGCAGACAGGGCCGGGAGAAGCTGCACTTCCTGAATCCGGTGCCGATCCGCCAGATCCACGACCGCTGGATCGACAAGTACCGGGCGCACGAGGTGTCGGCGCTGCTCGACCTCAAGACCAGCCTGGAGGACAGCGCATGACCACGATGACCGCCAATACGACGCAGGTGTACCAGCTCTACATCCGGGCGACGCCCGAGCAGGTGTGGGACGCCATCACGAATCCCGAGACGATCGCGCGCTACTTCCACGGCGCCCAGATCGACCCGGGCCCGCTCGAGGTGGGCGCGCCGCGCCGCAGCTGGTCGCCCGACCGCACCCAGCTCTGGGGCGACAACACGATCCTCGAATGCGACCCGCCGCGGCGCTACGTGCACACGTGGCGCAGCCTCTATGACGCCGAGATGGCCGCCGAGGACGAGAGCCGCGTGACGTGGGAGATCGAGCCGGCCGAGGGCGGCACGTCGCGCCTGACCCTGATCCACGATCGCCTGGAGGGCGCGCCCAAGACCGCGGCAAGCGTGGTCGGCTGGACGTACATCCTGAGCAACTTGAAGACCCTGCTCGAGACCGGAGAGCCCTTCGCGGCCGCCGAGTGAGGCGTTTGGCGGCTCGCGAATGCGGGGTAGTGGAGTGAACGACCGCTCACTCCCACCAGGAGGTCTGCATGCACGCCACCATCAGGATCTACAACCAGCCCGACGTCGCCGACGATCTCGCCGGCCACGCCGAGGAAATCCAGCAGCTGATGGCAGGCGTTGACGGCCTGCGCTGGTACTGCCTGTTCCGCACCGACGCCGGCTGCGCGAGCGTGTCGGTGTGCGACACCGAGCAGGCCGCCGAGGCCTCGACCGACACCGCCGCCGCGTGGTTCCGCGAGCGCACCGGCGAGGTCACCGAGCCCGAGCCGATGATCGCCCGCGGGCAGGTCATCGCCGCGGTGGGCGCGGCTTCGGACATCGCTCACAGCAGCTGAGGAAGCGGCGATATGATCGAGCCGTGGCGCCCTCTCCGGCACCGCGGCTCGACGCCGGCCCGGTCGGCCTTCCGGACGGGGACTTCGTCCTGGTCGAGTGGACCGACGCGGGCGGCACCACCGGGCCCGACCGGCCGATCGTGCCCACCCACGTGCATCACCGCGACGACGAGGCCTGGTACGTCCTCGAAGGCCGGCTCGGCTTCCGCCTGGGCGACGAGGTCGTCGAGGCGGGGCCGGGCCAGGCCGTGCTGGCCGCGCGCGGCACGCCGCACTCGTGGTGGAACGCCGGCACAGGCCCGGCCCGCTACATCCTCGTCATGACGCCGCGCATCCGCGATCTGATCGAGACGCTGCACGCGCCGGAGTCCGAGGGTGGCGACTACGCCGCCATCTTCCGCGCGCACGAGTCCGAGCTCCTGTAGGCGGCGCCCCGCGAGTGGGCGCTGGATAGTCTGGCGGCATGCTCGTCGTCACCGGATCGACCGGACATGTGGGCGGGCTCGTGGCCCGCGAGCTGGCCACGCGTGGCCACGAACAGCGCCTGCTCGCCCGTGATCCGAGCCGTGCGCCGGTGCTGCCGGGCGCAGAGGCGGTCGCGGCCGACTACGGCGACCCGGCGTCGCTTCGGGCGGCGCTGCACGAGGGCGACCGCGTGTTCATGGTGTCGCTGCGCGAGGGCCCGCAGCAGCGGGTGCCGCACCACCGCAGCTTCATCGAGGCTGCAGCCGCGGCCGGCGTCGCCCACATCGTCTACCTGTCGTTCGTCGCCGCGGGGCCCGCGGCCGTCTTCCTGCACGCCCGCTCGCACGCCGAGACCGAGCGGATGCTGGCCGCCTCCGGCGTTGCGTTCACCGCGATCCGAAACTCGATGTACGCCGACGGGATCCCGGGCTGGTTCGACGCCGAGGGCGTGAACACGGTGCCCGGCGGCGACGGGCGCATGAGCTTCTCGTACCGCCCCGAGCTGGCCAGGGCGATCGCGGTGACGATGACCGAGCCCGGCCACGAGGGCAGGGTCTATGACGTCGTCACGCCTCAGGCGGTCGGCATGCAGGAGCTCGCCGAGATCGCATGGTCGGTGAGCGGGGGCAACTATCGCTACGCGCCGGCGAGCGATGCCGAGTGGGACGCGCGCTGGCGGGCGCGGGGCAAGCAGGAGTGGGAGATCGAGGCCGGCCTCAGCTCCTACGCGGCCCTGCGCGAAGGGGAGCTCGACGTCGTCACCGGCGACTACCGCGCCCTGACCGGCGAAGACCCGCTCTCGGTCGGCGACATCACCGCGCTCCTGGCCGACCGCCTGCCCCTGCGCGCATGAGCCTGGCAGCGACGCTCGGCGTGCGCAGCTACCGCGAGCTGTTCTCGGGCGCCGATGCGCGCCGCGTCGTGTCGTGGGGCCTGCTGGCGCGGATGCCGATGGGGATGAGCTCGCTCGCCCTCGTGCTGCTCGTGCGCGGCGAGGGCGAGTCCTACGCGACGGCCGGAATCGTGTCGGGCACCTACGCGGTCGCATCCGGGGCGGGTGCGGTCATCGGCGGGCGCCTGGTCGACCGGCGCCGGCCCGCGCCGGTGCTGATCACCTACGGCCTTGCCTACGCCGTCGCGCTCGGGGCCGTGCTTGCGCTCGCCCGCGCCGGCGCGCCGATCCCCGCGCTCGTGGCCGGCGCCCTGGTGGCAGGGCTCGCGGCGCCGCCGATCGGGCCGACGATCCGGATGATGTGGCCGGCGATGCTGCCGCGGCCGGAGCTGCGCACGACCGCGTTCGCGCTCGAGGCGACGATCCAGGAGGTCATCTTCGTGGTCGGGCCGCTGATCGTCGCGGTGCTGGCGGCGTCGATCTCGTCGAGCGCGGGCGTCGCGGCGGCGGCGCTCGCCTGCCTGGTGGGCACGATCGGCTTCATCCTCACGCCGGCGGTGCGCGCCCGGCGGCCCGATCCGGCCCACGACCGCTCGGGCCACCGCGTGTTCGAGGCGCTCGTGCCGTGGGGTGTTCGCCGCGTCCTCCTGCTCGGCGCCGCCTACGGGATCGCGTTCGGCGCCGCCGAAGTGTCGATGCCGGCGTTCGCCGAAGGGCACGGCGGCCGCTCGCTCGGCGGGATCGCGCTGGCCGCGTTCTCGGGCGGCAGCCTGATCGGCGGAATCCTGGCCGGCGCCGCCTCGGCGTCGGGCGGCCTGAACCGCCGCCTGCAGGTGACGAGCCTCGCCTTCGCGGTGGTGCTCGTCCCGCCTCTGCTTGCGGGCTCGCTCGTCCAGATGAGCGTGATCATGCTGGTCGCGGGCCTTCCGATCGCGCCGAGCGTGGCGATCGCCTACAACCTGATCGAGCGCGCCGCCGTCGCGGGCACCCAGGCCGAGGTGTTTGGTTGGCTCTCGACCGCCGTCACGGCGGGCATCGCGATCGGCACCGCGGGCGGCGGCAGCCTGATCGCGCACGGAAGCGTGCACCGCGCGCTCGCCCTGGCCATCGTCGGCGCCCTGCTCGGCTGCGCGATCTCGCTCACCCGCGACTGAGCCTTGGGTCTAGGAGATCGGAAGCGGCGTCGCGGTCTGGGCGGAGTTCACGAGCGGCACGCCGAAGACGTCCTCGAGCCCGGCTAGCAGGCCGAAGTGGGTGTAGGCGGTGGCGTCGGTCGCGGCCTTCTTGGCGGTGCCGCCGATCGCGATCGTGGCCACGTGCTCGTTGCTGCGGTTGCCCTCGTCCCAGGTCACGATCACCTCGGCGCCGCCCGCCAGCATCGCCGGCACGTTCGCCTTGAGCCAGGCGTCGCCGGCCTCGATCTCGGCGGCGCTGCTCTTGCCCGTGTGCATGTCGTCGTTGTCGTTCGGGGCGACGTAGGAGAACGCGCGCAGGTGGGCCGGATCGAAGGCCGTGTAGGGCAGCATGTTGGCGCAGGCGGCCTTGTTCGACGTGATGTCGTTGTACCAGACCGCGGCGTTGTGGTTCTTGTCGTACGGCAGCGGGCCGGACTTCGAGTAGCACGCGCTCGGCATCGACTCGCTGTACTGGCCCCAGCTGATGCCGGCCGTCTGCAGCTCGTTGAAGATGTTGTTCGACTTCTTCGCAGCCGAGGTGGTCGCGATCCCGCCCGTCATGCGCAGATAGTCGGGCAGGCTGCCCGGCGCGGCCTCGTAGTTCGTGTAGAGCGTGCCGCCTGCGATCAGCGACTGGATGTACGGCGCGTTGCCGTTGCCGACGATGCTCTGGTAGGTCTTGTTCTCGAGCACGATCACGACGATCGGCTCCTTCGGCGCGGCCTGTGCGCTCGCGACGCCCACGCTCGCCGGCCCCGCCAGCGCGCACACGAGCGTCGCCAGCCCCATCGCCATTCGACCCCTGCCGATCCCCATCACACGACCTCCTGCCGCCGACACTCCCTGATGTTGACGGTACGTGGCCGTGGGCAACTTGCAACCAGGTCAACCCGGTTGGGTGGGGTGGCGCGTCAGCCGCGACGCAGGTCGGCCGCGATCCGCTCGACCACCGCCGCGGCCGGTTCGATCGCCTCGATCGACCCCGTCCCGGCGTAGAGGCACATCGCCTCGATGTCGCCCGTCGTCTCCCGCCTGGGGTCGTCTGCCGAGTAGCGCGCGATCGGCGTGCCCTCATGCTCGCCCACGACCTCGCCCTCGCCTGGCCGAGCGCCCGGCGGCGGTGAGCCCGCCCGCCGCCATGCCGTGTAGGTGCTGTTCACGAGCACGCGGTGCGGCGCGTCCGGCCAGCCGCCGTCGAAGAGGCGCGTGTGGACGGTCTCGGCGCCCGCAACGACGCGCGCGGCGTAGTCGGGGTGCACGTCGGCCTCCTCCGTCGCCACGAAGCGGGTGCCCATCATGACACCGACGGCACCGGCGGCCATGACGGTGCGGACGCCGGCGGCGGCGGTGATGCCGCCGGCGGCGATCACCGGCACGTCCACGGCCTCACGCACCTGCCCGAGCAGCGTGCGCAGGTCGGTCGTGCCCTGCACGTGGCCGCCGGCCTCGACGCCCTGGGCGATCACGGCGTCGCACCCCGCGCCGGCTGCAGCGCTCGCCTCGGCGACCGAGCCCGCCTGCACGAGCACGACGGCGCCCGCGGCGTGGGCGCGCGCCACCAGATCGGCGTCGACTCCCCACGAGAACGACACGATCGCGACGCCCTCCGCCGCGACGACCTCGAGCCGCTCGGCCTGGTCGAAGGCGAGCACGAGATTGACGGCGAACGGGCGGTCGGTCAGCCGCCGCACCGCCCGGATCTGGTCGCGGAGCACGGCCGGATCGGTCCACGACGCGCCCAGGCAGCCGATTCCACCCGCGGCCGAGACCGCGGCGACGAGCTCCGGCGTCGCCGCCGGGCCGATCGGCGCCTGCATCACCGGCACCTCCCAGGGCAGCTGCGGGGCGGTCGGCACGGCCGCGATCGTAGTCGAGCTGGTACAGCCCCGGCCGGCCCCGGATGGCACTATTCCGCGCATGAGACGGCGCGAGCTGCTCGAGCGCGCGGCGGCCGTGCCGCTGGCGGGGCTGCTCGCAGGCTGCTCGGTGACGGGATCGTCGGGGTCTTCGGGGTCTTCGGGGTCTTCCTCGTCCGCGCCGGCGGGGTCCGTGCCCACCACCGGCGGGCGGATGACGCTCGCCGACCTGGCGGCGCAGATGAAGGGCCCGCTGCTACGCCCCGGGACGACGCACTACACCAACGCGAGCGTGATCTCGAACGAGCGCTACGACCCGGTGCGGCCGCACGCGATCGCCCGGGCGGTGAACGAGGCTGACGTCGTCGCCTGCGTGCGCTTCGCCGCCGGCTCGTCGCTCCCGTTCGGCGTGCGCTGCGGCGGGCACAGCTACGCCGGCTACTCGACCAACCAGGGCCTCGTGTGCGACGTGCGCCGCCTGTCGGCGATCACGCTCGCTGCTGACCGCAGATCGGTCACGGTGGGTGCGGGCGTGCTCGCGATCGACCTGATCACGGCCCTTGCCGCGCACGGCCTGACGGTGCCGACCGGCTCGTGCCCCACAGTGGGCATCTCCGGCCTCGCGCTCGGCGGCGGCGTCGGCTTCGCCGCGCGGGCGTTCGGCGCCACCTGCGACAACATCCAGGCCGTGCGGATGGTGACCGCCGACGGCCGCGTGGTCACGGCCGACGCGACGACGAACTCCGACCTCCTGTGGGCGTGCCGCGGCGGGGGCGGCGGCAACTTCGGCGCCGTCACCGCGTTCACGCTTGCCACCCACCCGGTCTCGACGGCTGCCTACGGCTTCTGCGACTTCCCCTGGTCGCAGGCCGCCGCCGCGCTCGCAGCCTGGCAGCGCGTCGCTCCGCACGGCCCCGACGGCCTGTACCTGATCTGTGCCCTCGAGACCGGGGCGACGGCGCCCCAGGTGCGCGTGTTCGGGCAGCTGCTCGGCGGCAGCGAGGCTGCGCTTCGCACCGCCATGGCGCCGATCACCGCCGTCTCGGGCGCCTCGCTTCAGACCGGCACCGGCGCCTACCTCGACGTGCAGCGGATCTGGGCCGGCTGCGCGAACGAGACCACCGCCGCCGCGTGCCGCACGATCAGGCCGTCGAGCTTCGCAGCCCGCTCGGCCTACTTCGCGACAGCGCTGCGATCGGCCGGCGCCGAGGTGATCGTCGCCGCCGTCGAGCGGCGCCAGGCCGAGGACGCCGGGTCGGGCGCCGTGCTGCTCGACCCCTACGGCGGAGCGCTGAACCGCGTTGCGCCGGACGCGACGGCCTTCGTGCACCGCGACCAGCTCTACTCCGCCCAGATGCTCGCCTACTGGGGGGCGCCCGGCGAGGGCAGCGCCGCGAACGCGTGGCTCGACGGGCTCGAGTCCGGCCTGCGCCCGCACACCTCCGGCCAGGCCTACCAGAACTACATCGACCCGGGCCTGGCCGGCTGGCAGCAGGCCTACTACGCGACCAACCTGGCGCGCCTGCGCGCGATCAAGCGCACCTGGGACCCCGGCAACCTGTTCCGGTTCCGGCAGAGCATCCCGCCGGCGTCCGCGTGAACCCGTAAACTCCCGCGTCCACCGGACGCGATGGAAGGATCTGGATCACGATGTCGAGCGCCGCCGCACCGATCACCGCCCCGCCCGCACTGGCAGGCCTGCTCTCCCAGCCCGGCCACGCCGACTGGGACGAGGCCCGCCGGCCCTGGAACCTGGCCTTCGATCAGCAGCCCGCCGCATGCGCGCATCCGGCGTCGGCCGACGACGTGGTGGCCCTGATGGCGCTCGCCCGCGAGCACGGCCTGCGCGTCGCCGCCCAGGGAACGGGCCACGCGGCCGGGCCGATGGGGCCGCTCGACGGCACGCTGCTCGTGCGGATGGACCGCATGCGGGCGGTGACGATCGACCCGGATGCCCGCATCGCCCGCGCCGAGGGCGGCGCGCTCTGGGAGGACGTCGTCGCGGGCGCCGCCGAGCACGGACTGGCCGCGCTCGCCGGATCCTCGCCCGACGTCGGCGTCGTCGGATACACGCTCGGCGGCGGCTTGAGCTGGCTCGGGCGCACGCACGGCTTCGCGGCCAACAACGTCGCGGCGATCGAGCTCGTGACGGCCGACGGCCGGCACCTGCGCGCCGACCACGAGCACGAGCCCGACCTGTTCTGGGCGCTGCGCGGCGGCGGCGGCAACTTCGGCGTCGTGACCGCGATCGAGCTGCGCCTGGTGCCCGTCACCGAGGTGCATGCAGGCATCCTGTGGTGGCCGATCGAGCGGGGCGCCGAGGTGCTGCAGGCGTGGCGAGCGCTGACGGCGAGCGGCGTCCCCGATGCGCTCACGACCGTGGGCCGGTTCCTCAAATTCCCGCCGATCCCCGAGATCCCCGAGGCCGTGCGCGGCAAGTCGTTCGTCGTCGTCGAGGCGATCCATCTCGGCGACGCCGCCGAGGCCGACGCCCTGCTCGCGCCGCTGCGGGCGCTCGAGCCGGTGATGGACACCTGCGCGACGATCCCGGCGTCGCAGCTCGCGGCGCTGCACATGGACCCCGACCATCCGGTGCCGGGCATCGGCGACGGGTTCCTGCTCGAGTCGCTGCCCGAGGAGGCCGTCGACGCGTTCGTCGCGGCGGCCGGCGCGAACTCGGGCTTCCCGCTGCTCTCGGCCGAGGTGCGCCACATCGGCGGCGCCTTCGGGCGCGAGCATCCCGATCACGGGGCGGTGGGCGCGGCCGATGCCGAGTACGCCTTCTTCGCCGTCAGCATCGCGCCGACGCCGGAGCTGGGAG
>DASXZF010000213.1:0-4235 GCA_036502065.1 Gaiellales bacterium | reverse complement strand
GACGGGGCGCGACCCCGAGACGGTCGCTGCCATCCGCGCCGCCGTCGAGGCCCACGCGACGGTGCTCGACGTGCACTCCGATGCCGACCACAACCGGTCGGTGCTCACGTGCGTCGGCGCGCCGGATGCGCTGGTCGCAGGCCTCGCGGCGGCGGTCGCCGTCGCGATCGAGCGCATCGACCTGACGCGGCACGAGGGCGTTCACCCGCGTGTCGGCGCCGCCGACGTCGTCCCGCTGGTGCGGTTCCGGGCCGGCGACGCCGAGCCCGAACGGGTTGCGCGGACGCTGGGCGAGCGGATCGGCGCGCTCGGGGTGCCGGTGATCGGCTACGGCGACCTGGGTGCCGGCCGGCGCCCCGCGTTCTACCGGGCGGGTGGGCCGGAGGGGCTGCAGGCGCTGATCGACGCGGGCGCGGTCGTCCCGCTGTACGGGCCGTCCGCCCTGCACCCGACGGCCGGCGCGGTGCTGCTCGGCGTGCGCCCGCCGCTGATCGCCTTCAACGTCGACCTGCGCACCGGCGACGCCGCCATTGCCAGGGCGATCGCCGCGGCGGTGCGCGAGCGCGACGGCGGCCTGCGCGGCGTGCAGGCGCTGGGACTGCTGCTCGGGCGAACCGGCCGCGCCCAGGTGTCGATGAACCTGATCGATCCCGCCGGGGCGCCGCTGCACGAGGTCGTCGCCGAGGTCGCACGGCTCGCCGCAGGCCACGGCGTCGAGGTCGAGCGGGGCGAGCTCGTCGGGCTCATGCCGGCCGCGACGGCGGCCGCTGCTGCGGGGAGCGCGCTCCTGATGGGTGCGATGGCGGCCGACCGCCTGCTCGACGTCGCGGCCTTCGGCGAGTTCGGCCGGTAGGCTCCGCGCCGGTGACGGCCACGATCGAGCTCAGCGGACACGACCTGACCGTCGACGACGTCGAGCGCGTCGCGATCGGCGGCGCCACGGCCGTGCTCGGAGCGCGCGGCCTCGCCCAGATCGAGGCCTCGCGCGCGCTGATCGACCGCGTGGTCGCCGACGAGACGCCGACCTACGGCGTGAACACCGGCTTCGGCCGCTTCGTCGACGTCCACATCGCCCCCGAGCAGGCGGCTCGGCTGCAGCTGAACCTGCTGCGCAGCCACGCGTGCGGGGTGGGGGAGCCGTTCCCCGACGAGGTCGTGCGAGCGGCGACGCTGCTGCGCGCGAACGCGCTCGCCAAGGGCACATCCGGCGTGCGGCCCGAGCCGGTCAGGCTGCTGCTCGACATGCTCGCCGCGGGGGTCGTGCCCGTCGTCCCATCGCGCGGCTCGCTCGGGGCGAGCGGCGACCTGGCCCCGCTCGCGCACCTCGGCCTCGTGCTGGTCGGCGAGGGCTCCGCCCGGGTGGGCGGCCAGACCCTGCCGGGCGCCGAGGCCCTCGCCCGCGCCGGCCTCGAGCCGGTCGTGCTCGCCGCCAAGGAGGGGCTCGCGCTCATCAACGGCACCCAGTTCATGGCGGCCATAGGCGCGCTCGTGCTCGCCCGCGCCCGCCGGCTCGTCAAGCTCGCCGACGTCGCCGCCGCCCAGACCATCGAGGCCCTGCGGGCGTCGCGGACGCCGTTTGCACCCGAGCTGCAGGCGCTTCGGCCGCACCCCGGCCAGGTGGCCTCGGCGGCCAACCTCTATCGCCTGCTGGACGACTCCGAGATCGTCGCCTCGCACCGATGGTGCGGGCGCGTGCAGGACGCCTACTCGCTGCGCTGCGCTCCGCAGGTGCACGGGGCGGTGCGCGACGTGGTCACCTATGCCGAGGGCGTCGTCGCGATCGAGCTGAACGCGGCCACCGACAACCCGATCGTGATCGCCGAGCGCGGCGAGGTGCTCTCCAACGGCAATTTCCACGGCCAGCCGATCGCCTTTGCGCTCGACACGCTCAAGCTCGGCCTGCACGAGCTCGCATCGATCAGCGAGCGCCGGATCGAGCGGCTGCTGAACCCGGCCCTCTCGAACGGCCTGCCGCCGTTCCTCACCGCCGACGGCGGGCTGAACTCGGGCTTCATGATCGCCCAGTACGTGGCTGCGAGCCTGGTCAGCGAGGGCAAGGTGCTGGTGCACCCCGCAAGCGCCGACTCGATCCCGACCAGCGCGAACCAGGAGGACCACGTCTCCATGGGCGCGACGGCCGCCGTCCACCTGTGGCAGGTGTGCGCGAACGTCGAGCGCGTGCTCGCGATCGAGCTGCTCTGCGGGGCGCAGGGGCTCGACTTCCTGGCGCCGAAGCGGCCCGGCCCGCCGGTGGCCGCAGCCCACGCCGCGGTCCGCGCGATCTCGCCGCACCTGGCCGACGACCGCTCGCTCGCGGCCGAGATCGAGACGCTCGCGGCGCGCATGCGTGACGGCTCGCTGCTGGGGTCGGTCGAGGCCGGCTCGGCGCCGCTCAGCTGACGAGCCGGTACACCGAGCCGTTCAGCGAGATGACGTAGAGGCCGCCGGCCGAGCCCTCGCCGAACGAGTCGATGTTGGCCACCTGGAAGCTGATGTGCATCAGCGCGGGGCGGCCGCCCGAGACGCGCCGCTTCCAGACCCGGCCCGAGCAGTTGTCCGCATAGAGGTAGTAGCCGCGCAGGCGCGGGATGGCCGTGCCGCGATACACGTATCCGCCCATCACGGCGCAGTTGCTCGGCCCCGACGCGGTCGCGTGCGGGTAGACGATCGCCGGGAACTTCAGATGCGTGCGGTTGATCGGCTGCACCTTGAACACGGAGTTGCCCTCGTAGTAGCTCCAGCCGAAGTTGGTGCCGGCCGGCGCGCCCGCCTTCAGGTGGTCGATCTCTTCCCAGTTGTCCTGGCCGACGTCGCCGATCCAGAGGTCGCCGGTCAGGCGGTCGAACGAGAACCGCCACGGGTTGCGCAGGCCGTAGGCATAGGTGCGGGCCTTCGCGCCGGGCAGGCGGACGTTGAGGCGCAGGATGGCCGCCAGCGGCCCGCCGCTCTGACCCTCGTCGTTCGGGTCGTCCTCGCTGCCGCCGTCGCCGAGGCCGATGTAGAGCTTGCCGTCGGATCCGAACTGCAGCTGGCCGCCCTTGTGGTTGTCGAACGGCTGGTGCACCTTCACGAGGATCACACGCGACGACGGGTTGGCGACGTTCGGGTGCAGCCGCTCGACCCGGTAGCGGGCCACGCGGGTGTTGCCGTCCTTGTTCGAGTAGTCGACATAGAAGAACCCGTTCGTCCGGTAGTCGGGATCGAACGCCATCGAGAGCAGCCCCTCCTCGCTGACGCAGCTCACGTTCCCGCTGATGTTCAGGAACGGGCGGCGCAGCAGGTGGCCGGCGCGGTCGATCTTGATCACGCCGCACTTCTCGACGACGAACAGGCGGCTGTCGCCGGGCGGCGAGGTCAGATAGACGGGGCTCGCGAGACCGTGCAGAACGCGCTGCAGATGCACGGCCGCAGAGACGCTCGGCGTGGCTGCCCACGCGAGCACGGAGGCCGCGGCCATCGCCACGACGGTGATCCCCAGACGCCGTCGCACACGCCCATGCTAGACGAGAGCGGCCCTGATAGCGTGTCGGCGTGGCCACCGCCGTCGACACCCTGGTCGAGTCCCTTGTCGGCGATCTCTCGGATGTGCACGCGCCGCGCGGCTCCGAGCTGCACTGCAAGGGCTGGCACCAGGAGGCGGCATTGCGGATGCTGTGCAACAACCTCGATCCCGAGGTGGCCGAGGATCCGACGAAGCTCGTCGTCTACGGCGGCTCGGGCCGCGCCGCCCGCAGCCACGCCGCTCTGCGTGCCATCGTCGCGGCGCTGATCGGCCTCGAGAACGACGAGACGCTGCTCATCCAGAGCGGCAAGCCCGTCGGCATCTTCCGCACCCACCCCGGAGCGCCGCGCGTCCTGATCGCGAACTCGCTGCTCGTGCCCCGGTTCGCGACCTGGGACGAGTTCCGCCGGCTCGAGGCCGAGGGCCTGACGATGTTCGGTCAGATGACGGCCGGCTCGTGGATCTACATCGGCACGCAGGGGATCCTGCAGGGCACCTACCAGACGTTCGCCGCCGCGGGCGAGGTGCACTGGGGCTCGTCCGACCTGGCCGGGCGCACGGTGCTCACCGCCGGCCTGGGCGGGATGGGCGGCGCCCAGCCGCTGGCGGCGTCGCTCGCAGGGGCCGTCAGCCTGAATGTCGAGGTCGACCCCCACCGCATCGAGCGCCGCATCGAGACGCGCTATCTGGACGAGGTCGCCAGCGACCTCGACGACGCGATCGCGCGGGTGGC
>DASXZF010000212.1:0-4655 GCA_036502065.1 Gaiellales bacterium | reverse complement strand
CGCTGTGGCGTTGGCCGCGGCGATCCGCTCGGCATCGGCCGCAGCGCCCCAGATGATCCCCGACTTGCGGCACGAGAGCCACGGCGCGCCGATGAGGTGCAGGCCCTCGACCGCGGTGGCGCCGTCGGTGTGGGCGATCTCGCCGTCCTCGATGAGGCCCGGGATGGCCACGGCGTCGAGGCGCGGACGCATCCCCGTGCACCAGATCCCGGTGCCGATGCCCGCGCGGTCGAGCCGCAGCGAGCGCGGCGCGTCACCGCCGAGGCCTGGCAGCGGCTCGTCGGACGGGTCGGGCTCGGGCGGCGGCGCCGCGATGCCCGCGCGGGCGATGTGCTCGTCGATCCCGCGCAGCAGGGCGGCGCAGGTCGCGTCGGCGAAGCGCAGGTGCTCGGCGACATCGTCGCCGAAGCGCAGCTCCTCGCCCGTGCCGCCCTCGAGCCGGCCGACCAGCTCGACGCCAAGGCGAGCGAGCGAGCGCAGCGAGAGCGACGGGCCGGCGCCCGTGCCCGAGAGCAGCGGCTGGCGCATGCGCAGCAGCGCCGGATCGGCGTCGGCCCGGGGCACCTCGTAGAAGCCGCTCTCGGTCCACCACTGCAGCGAGTCACGGCCGCGGTAGCGGCGGGGGATGCGGGCGACCCGGCTCGTCGCGAGCAGAACGCGGCGACCGGCCCGGGCAAGGTCGTCGGCGATCTGCGCCCCCGACTGGCCGCCGCCCACGACGAGCACCGCTCCGTCGACGAGCCCGCCCGGCGAGCGGTAGGTGGTCGTGTCGAGCTGAAGCAGGCGCGGCGAGAGCGAGGCGGCGAGCGGCGGGCGCACGGCGAGCCGCTGGAACCCGGTCGCGACGATCACGTTTCGGGCGGTCGTCGATCCGGCCTCGGTGCGGACGACGAACCCACGCGAAGGAGCGCGGGTGACGGTGGCCGGGCCGGTGCCCGTCTCGACGGGCAGGCGATGCGTCCGCACCGCGTCGGTGAGCGCGCCGGCGAACTCCGTTGCGGTGTCGAAGCCATGCGCCTCGTCGTCGACGAGCGTGTGGCCGGGCAGCCGCGACATCCACCGCGGCGTGTTCAGGCGGAACGAGTCCCAGCGGTCGGTGCGCCACGTCTGGCCGATCTCGCCCTCCTCGACCACGACGTGCTCCAGGCCGTGCTGCGCCAGCGCCCAGCTGGCGGCCAGGCCGGCGTGGCCGGCTCCGATCACGACCGTGTCGACGTGCGCTTGGGGCATAGGCGCAGTTAACCGGACGCCGGCGACGGCCGCTGCTCTCCGCCCCGGGTGGGGCGACGGTAGGCGGCTCTGGCCGCAACTGGGGAGCCTGGACGCACCCGGGCAGTACCGCAACTCGATGATTCGACTCACGTATCTGCAACACTTGCCGTTGCAGACCTTCCAGTTGTGATTCGGGTCATATACGGTGAGAAAGAAGCTCCGGGGCGGCCGGAGTCGAAGCTCGAGAAGCGAGTGCCGAACGGCGTTGGATTGCCTTCCTGCCGGCCCGGCCGCAACCCCAAGGAGCCACCCCCCATGGCTGCATCGACCGTGCTCGTCGTCGACGACGAGCCCCGCATCGTGGACTTTCTCACCGAGAACCTCCGCGACGACGACTTCAGCGTCCTGTCCGCGAGCACCGGCGCCGAGGCGATGGACATGCTCGGCCGATCGCGACCCGACGTGATCCTGCTCGACGTCGTCCTGCCCGACATGAGCGGCTACGACATCTGCCGCACCGTGCGCCAGGGCGACGGGGTCAACGACCCCTGGGATCCCGACCTGCCGATCATCATGCTCTCGGCGAAGGCGGAGCACACCGACCGCGTCCGCGGCCTCACCCGCGGCGCCGACGACTACGTGACGAAGCCCTTCCACTACCCCGAGCTGCTCGCGCGCATCCGCGCGGTGCTCGGACGCGTGTCGCGCAGCCGCGACCGGCAGGTGATCAGGCACGGCGAGCTGGCGGTGAACATGCTGTCGCGCGAGGTGACCATGGGCGGGATCAAGCTCGACCTCTCCGCCAAGGAATACCAGCTTCTGACCACGCTCGCGGCCGAGCCGGAGCGGGTCTTCACGAAGAAGGAGCTGCTCGCGACCGTGTGGGGTTTCCGCTCGCAGGGCCGCACGCGCACGCTCGACTCGCACGCGAGCCGGCTGCGTCAGAAGCTGCGGGTGCACTCCGACGCCGCGTGGATCGCCAACGAGTGGGGCGTCGGCTACCGGCTGTGCAGGCCAGAGTGATCCGCGACGCGCTACGACGCAGGCTCGGCAACGTGGACGATCGCCTGCAGGCCTCGGTGGAGGAGCTCGCGAACCAGCTCGCCCGCGAGGAACGCGCCCGGGCCGAGTTCATCGGCAAGGTCTCGCACGAGCTGCGCACGCCGCTGACCGTGATCAAGGGCTACGTCTACACGCTGCACCGATCGGAGTCCGACCCGTCCAAGGCGGCCAAGCTCGACGTGATCAACGGCGAGTGCGAGCGGCTGGGCTACCTGATCGAGGATCTGCTCGAGCTCTCCCGGGCGCGCGCCGGCGAGCTCCGCGTCCAGGCCGAGGTGTTCGCGCTCGGACAGTGCGTCGGCGAGGTTGCGGAGCGGCTGCAGACCGTCGCCGAGCGAAGCGGCGTGCGGGTGCGGGTCGACTGGGCCTGCAACGGCGGGCTCGTGCGTGGCGATCAGAACCGGATGCGCCAGATCTTCGCGAATCTGATCACGAACGGTGTGAAGTACGCCCCGCCCGGAACCGAGGTCACGGTGTCCGGCGTCCGGGCCGGGGACGCGTTCGAGGTGAGTGTCGTCGACGCCGGCCGGGGGATCGCTGCGACCGATCTGCCGTTCATCTTCGACGAGTTCTTCCAGGCTGGACGGCCCGAGCCGGGCGCCGGCCTCGGTCTCTCGATCGCCCGCGAGCTCACCGAAGCCCATGGCGGTTCGATCGACGTGCAAAGTGTCGTCGGCGGCGGTTCGCGCTTCACTGTCAGCCTGCCTTGCTGGGACGCGGAGTGAGCGGCGCACCCTCACGCCGGCTGCGGATCGCCGCGGTCACGGGTGCGCGGCCGGAGCAGCCCGCGGCGCCGCCCCTGCGGCTCGTCTCGGCGCTGTCTGCGGCTGGGCGCGTGGCCCGGGTCGAGGGCCTGGCGGCAGATGCCGCGCTCGTCCACGACCTGCGTCTGCCGGGCATCGGCGGCAGGTATCTGGCCGGTGTCGCCGCACATGCCCACGGGCGTGGATGGGAGCCGGCCGAGGTGGCGGCCCTGATCGACGCGGTCGAGCTGCGCTCGGCGATGTGGATCGTGGCTCCATCGGCGGGACCGCTCCGCCGCGCGGGCCTGATCGAGTCGGGTCGCGGTCCGCGCCGGTCGTGCGCGCGCTGGTGCGGCGAGCGCTGGGCGGCCGTGCGGCTCGACGAGCGGTCGCTGGCCGCCGTGGCCCGGTCCGGGGGTGGGCGGGCAATGTGCGCCTCGGCCGTTTCCGGCGTGGGTGCGCCGCAGGGCGTCGTCGAGGCGGTCCGGGGCGCAGGCGTGCGTTCCGGAACGTTCGCCACCGGACTCGCGGGGGCGCTGGCGGTTCGATGGACCGTCGAGCTGCTCGTCGCGCCCGCGCTTCCCGGCGGCTCCATGATGGCGCTGCGCGAGCGCATCGCCGCGGCGTCGCGGTGCGGGTGGTGCGGGGTGCCGATGCTCGGCACAACCTGCCGGCGCTGCGACGCGGCCGCACGCCGATGAGCCGTCACCGCCTTCGCAGCATCGGGTTCGCCCTCGCCGGCGTCGTGCTCGCGTTCCTGGCGCTCACGCGTCTGGCCGGCACGGGCGGTCACGTCGCCGCCGCGGCGCGGGTCGGCCGGGTCGTCGTCGTGCGGCCGGTCCCCGCCGGCAGCCGGATCTCGGCGGCCGATCTGGGCATCGTCCGCCTCCCGGCTGCATACGCGTCGGTGCATCAGCTGGCCGACCCGTCCCGGGCCGTCGGCCGCCGAGCCGCCGTCGCCCTGGTCGCCGGCGCGCCGCTGATGGACGCAGAGCTCGCGTCGCCGCCGGCGGTGTCCGATGCCCGCGAGGTCGCGGTGCAGCTCGACGGGACCGCCGGGATCCCCGCAGGCGACCTCACCGGCGTGCGCGCAGACGTCTACGTGACACCCCCCGGGCGGGCGAGCCGGTCGCGCCTCGTCCTAGCCGGCGTGCTGGTGCGCTCGGCGACGCACAGCGACGGCACGTCTGTGGCGACGCTCGTGCTGCCGGCGCGGGCGGTGCCGGTCGCGATTGCCGCCGAAGGCGAGGGTGCGCTGCGACTCGTGGTCCGCGACAGCGGGCGCCCGTGATCGCCCCGGTCGTGCGCTGTCTCGTCGTGGCCGCGGATCCCGCCGTGGGCGCCGAGATCGCTGCGCTCGCCGATGACCTCCCGGGCGTCCAGCTCGTCGGCGTCGTCGCGCCGTTGCGTGCGGTCGCCGGGCGGCTGCCGCCGAGCGACGTCGCCCTCGTCGCCGACCCGGGGGACGGCGGTGCCCCGGGCCTGCGCCAGCTCGTCGCCGGCTGCGAGCGGCCGGTCGTCGTGCTCGCCCGCTCGGCGGATGTCGAGACGTACCGCCGCGCCCTCGGGGCGGGCGCGCGGGCGGTGCTGCCGCTGCCAACCGTGCCGTCGGCGCTCGGCGACGCCCTGATCGACGCC
>DASXZF010000211.1:0-23315 GCA_036502065.1 Gaiellales bacterium | reverse complement strand
TTCAGGCCGGCGAAGATCACCACCGAGGCGACCAGCAGGGCGACGATCGAGCCGGCGATCCGCCGGACCAGGAAGGCCGCGACAGGCGGAGCCTCGCGCCGAACTGCCCGCGGCTCCGCGGCCGCGGTCACGCGGCCCGCCGCATCACGCCGAGAGCCACGCGTCCTGGAAGAGGTAGTTTCCGAGCGCTCCGGCCGCGTGCGGCTTGAGACCCTGCACCTTGTTCGAGACCGCGTCGACCCAGTCGGCGTTCACCCACTGCAGGTAGCCGCCCTGGTCGTACTGGATCTGCTGCACCTGGTTCCAGTAGCCCTGCGCCTTCGTCTTGTCGAGCTCGCCGATGGCCTTCTGCAGCACGTCGCCGAACGCGGCCGACTTGAAGTGCGTCTCGTTGTACGGCGCGTTCGAGGACAGCGACTGCAGGTAGAAGTATTTCAGAGACAGCATCGGCCACTGCGTCTCGGCGAACGCCATCTTCAGGTAGAGCAGGCTCGGGTTGTAGTAGGAGTTCGCGGGCTCCTGCTTCAGGTTGATCTTGACGCCCGCCGCGCTCGCCTGCTGGGCGAGCAGCGTCGCCGACTCGACGAAGCCGGGGAAGATGTCCGAGGTCTGCAGGAGCACCGAGAGGTTCTCCTGGCCGGCGGACTTGAGCAGGCTCTTGGCCTTGTCGATGTCCTGCGCGCGCTGGGGCAGCGACGTGTCGTAGAACGGCAGGCCCTTGCCGGCGATGTCGTTGCCGAGCGTGCCGAAGCCCGAGATCGCCCCTTCGATCAGGGCCGGCCGGTCGGCGATCAGCCGCATCGCCTGGCGCACCCGGTTGTCGTTGAACGGCGGCTTCTGCGAGTCCATGTAGAACATCATGGCCTGGGGCGATGGGGCGACGAGGACGTTGATGTCATGCGCCGCCTGGTGCGCCTTGGCCTCCTGGAACGGCAGCTGGGCCAGGCCGTCGATCTGGCCCGAGAGCAGCGCGTTCAGACGCGCGGTCGGGTCGGTGATCGCGACGATCTTGAGCTCGTCGACGTACGGCTTGCCGGTGATCCAGTAGTTCGGGTTCTTCTTGAACACGCTCTGCTGACCCGGCGTGAACGAGACGAACTCGAACGGGCCGGTGCCGATCGGGTGCTTGAAGTCGGTGAACCCGGCCGGGATGATCCACGTGTTGTAGTACGTGAAGTTGGCCGACAGGTCGGCGTCGGGCGTCTTCAGCGGAATCTGGACGGTGGACTTTCCGATCGCCTTCATGTTGGCGACGTCGATCCCGGCCACGAACGGGTAGGAGCCGAAGTTGGCCGGCTTGGACATCTGCTGGATCGAATAGATGACGTCGTCGGCGCCGAACGACTTGCCGTTGTGGAAGGTGACGCCCTCGCGCAGCTTGACCTCCCAGACGGTGGCGTCCTTGTTCGGCGTCCACTCGAGCGCCAGGCCCGGCGACGTGGAGAGATCGGGATTGACGATCACGAGCGGGTCGAACAGGTTCTGGATCCGGCCCTCGTCGATCGGGGTGACGCCGATGTATGGGTCGACCGTCTCGGCGGTGCCGCCGCCGACGAACCCGAGCCGGAGCGTGCCGCCGCGCCGGGGCGCGCCGACCGAGCTCGAGGCGGGCGTGCTCGCGCTCGAGCCGCCGCCACAGGCGGCGGCGAGCAGCGGCGACATGCCGATGCCCAGGGCGGCGGCGCCCTTCAGCAGGTTGCCTCGGGACAGGCGCTGGTCGAGCAACTCGCGGCGTGGGACATCGGGATCGGTCACCGGAACCTCCAGATCGGGTGGTGGTCGGTCACGTCGAGGCACACGGGCGTCCCCGCCGGCGTGCGCAAGCAGGGAGCGGGAAGGGACGATCGGCGGGCGCGAAGCCGGGCCGTGCGGGCACAGACGGCGGATGGCCCCGGGCGGACATGCGTCGCGACCGGTCGCGGCGGCGGGTGCAGACGGCGAGGCATGCGGGCCAGTATGGCCGATCGGCCGACTGGTGTCAGCCCTTCCTGCGTACGGCTGCGACGGGCATTACATTCCCCCTCTGCGTGCCGGTCCGGCACAACGTAAGCCCCCAAGCCGGGCCTGGTATGCTATCATACCGGATTCGCCGCGGCAACCCGGCGAGGCCGTGTCGATCCCCCTCGCCGAAAGGACTGCTGCCGTGGACGCAACCCTGCTCGCCTCCAATCTGGGCTTCCCCGAGGGCCCGGTCGTGATGCCCGACGGCTCGATCGTCTTCTGCGACGGGAACACGGGCGAGCTGCGCAGCTGGAACGACGGCGCACTCGGCACCCACGTCCACATGGGCGGCTCGCCCTGGGGCGCGGTGCTCGGATCCGACGGCGCGATCTATGTGACCCAGGGCGGCAACGTGCCCGGCGCCGATGACCAGAGCGCCGTCGCGGGCATCCAGCGCGTGAACCCGGACGGGTCGGTGCAGACCCTCTCCACGAGCATCGGCGGCCACGAGCTGGCCGGGCCCAACGACCTCGCGTTCGGCCCCGACGGCCGGCTGTGGTTCACCGACTCGGGCACCGAGCAGGACGACCGCTTCGCACCCGCCGACCGCGCCCCGGGCCGGCTCTTCGTCCTCGGCAGCGGAGGCGACGGCGAGTTCCTGATGGAGCGGCCCGGGGTGTACCCGAACGGGATCGCCTTCGACGCACAGGGTCGCATGTACTGGACCGAGTCGGCGGCCCATCGCGTGTGCCGGCTCGACGACGGCCGGGCGACGGTGTGGGCGCAGCTCTCCGACGAGCACGTGCCCGACGGGATGGCCTTCGCCGCCGACGGCCGCGCGTTCGTCTGCACGACCATCTCGGAGGGCGTCACCGTGCTCTCGGCCGACGGCGAGGTGCTCGACGAGATCCACCTGGGCGAGCACGCCACCAACTGCATCTTCGCGGGCTCGGCGCTCTACGTGACGGCGACCGCCGTCGCCGAGATCCACGCCGACCAGCGCACCGGCACGTTCTGGCGCGTCGACACCGACGCGACCGGCGGCCTGCCGCTGCTCCCGGGCAAGCTCTAGAGGGCCGCCACCGCGACGACGGCGCCGGTCGCAATCGCCGTCTCGGCGGCGAGCACGACCGCGAGCGTCCCCAGGGCGTCGCGCGGCGTGCAGGCGACGGCTTCGGGAGCGCCACGCGCGACGGCAGCGAAGAACCGCTCCTGCGATCGCCGCCGCGGGTCCGCGGTGTCCGTGGCGACCACGTCCCTGCCGCCGGCACGGCCGCGCAGGCGGGGGGCAGGATCGAGCTCGAGCGTGAGGCTGGCATCGGCGGCGAGCACGTCGAGCCCGTAGACGGGCGCCGAGCCCTCGCGCGTCCACCCGACGCACACCGCGCCGACTCCGCCCGCGCGGAACCGCAGCGTGAGCGCGACGACGTCGTGCAGCCCGGCCGGGTCGCGCCCCGCGAGCGCCAGCCGGCCCGCCGTGGCGGTCGCCGAGACGGAGTCGACGGGGCCGCCGAGCGCGAGCTGGAGGTCGACGTCGTGGCTTGCGAGCTCGAACAGGATGCCGCCGCTTCGCGCCGGGTCGGCGAACCACGACCCGGCCGCGGCGGCCAGCTCTCCGCGCGCCGGCTCGGTCGGGCCGTAGCTGCGCGACACCATCAGGCCCGGCTGCGCGCCGGCGAGGGCGCCGCGGGCGGCAGCCACGATGTCCAGGCTGCGCCACTGGTACCCGACCGCGCAGACGCAGCCCGCCGCCTCCCAGGCGGCGACCATCGCCATGCCGTCGGCGAGCGAGCGGGCGAGCGGCTTCTCGACGTAGGCGGGGATGCGCCGATCGAGCGCGCCGAGCAGCGCCTCCGCGTGGGTGGCCGGCGGCGAGCAGACGAAGACGGCATCGGGGCGCTCGGTGTCGAGCATCGGCTCCCATGCGGCGTACGCACGGGCGCCGGCGGTGAGGGCGAGAGCGCTCGCCCGCTCGGCGACCGGGTCGCAGACGCCCGCGACCTCGTGCCCGAGCGCCGCAAGATGGCCGACGTGTGTGCGCGCGATCGCCCCGGCGCCGACCACAACGACCCTCACGGGTCGTTCCGGCGCAGGAACTGGTACTGCACCCCGCCGCTCGTGTCCGCGTCGGTCCAGACCATCATCGCGTCGCCCGAGGGAAACGGCGGCCAGCTGACCGGAATGCCCCGCTCGGCGAGCGTGCGGCGCACTGCATCGAGGTCGTCGACCTCGATCGCGATGTGCTCGATCACGGCGGCGGCGCCCTGGGGCAGCCTGCGGGCGCGCGCCTCCGGGTCGTGCACCTCGATCAGCTCGATGCTCGCATCCCCGCACCGGTAGTGGTGGGCCAGGCTCTCGTCGTTTCGGTTCGTGCGCCCAAGCTCGAGGCCGAGCGCCTCGAGCAGCGCCGCCTGCTCGGCGAAGCCGGGGACGACGATGCCGATGTGATCGATGCGCTTGAGCTCCACGCGGCTCCTCCTGGTCAGACCGAGACGACGGCGCCGGTCTCGAGCGCCTGTTCGCAGGCGACGGCCACCTCGAGCGTGCGCAGCGCATCGACCGGCGTGCAGAAGACGCCGTCGCGGTCGCCGGCGGAGGCGGCCTCGAGGAACCGCGCGATCGAGCGGCCGAGCGGGTCGCCGTACTCGCCGTGCAGGTCGCCCGTGCCCGAGCGCCCCGAGATGCGGAACCGCTCCGGGCCGAGCTCGAGCGCGATCGTGGCCTCGGTGGCGAGGATATCGACCGCGTACACCTCGGGCTGGCCGTCGGGCGACCAGGCGCTGTGGACGCACCCGAGCGCGCCGCTCGTGAAGTGGAAGACGAGCGCGACCGCATCGTCGATGTTCCCGCGCGGCCCGTCGGCCTGGGCGAGGCGGACGGATGCCGCCATCGCCTGGACGGCCGCGATCTCGCCCGCGATCGCCCGCTGCAGGTCGATGTGGTGGCTGCCCCGCTCGAGCAGCTGGCCGCCTCCCTGGGCGCGATCGACGAACCACGGCCGGCCGTTCACAGGACCGAAGTTGCGGCCTACGAGCATCGCGACACGCTGACCCTGAAGGGCAGCGCGGGCCGCGTCGAGCAGCTCGGTCGCGTGCCACTGGTAGCCGACCGCGCAGACGACCCCGTCCGCCGCCGAGGCCGCCGCGGCGATCGCCCGCGCATCGTCGAGGTTGCGAGCGATCGGCTTCTCGAGATACACGTGGGTGCCGGCGGCGAGCGCGGCGAGCACCGGCTCGCGGTGGTGCAGCGGCGGCGTGCACACCCACACGAGGTCGAGCTGCTCGCGATCGAGCATGTCCTGCCAGCGCGTGTAGGCGCGGGCGCCGCGCGGTCCGGCGACCGCCTCGGCGAGCGACAGGTCGACGTCGCACGCGGCCACGAGGTCGACGCCGGCCGCCGCATCGATGGCGGGCACGTGGCGACGGGCGATCCAGCCGCAGCCGATGATCCCGGCCCGTCGCCCCATCAGGCGTCCGGCCCGACGGCGAGCAGCACCTTGCCGAGCTTGCCGGGCGCCCGTACGTGATCGAACGCCGCGCGGGCGTCCGCGAGCGGGAACACGCGGTCGACGAGCGGGCGCAGCCGCCCGTCGCCGAGCGCCGGCACGATCCGGCGCGCGAACTGCTGCACGAGGTGCGCCTTCTCCTCGAGCGCGCGCGTGCGCAGCGTCGTCCCGATCAGGTGGCCTCTGCGACTCATCAGATCGCGCAGGACCAGCACGACCTCGTCGCCGGGCCGCGCGCCGACCACGATCAGCCGCCCGCCACGCGCGAGCGACTCGACGTTGCGGGCCATGTGCACCGCGCCGACCAGCTCGAGCACGACGTCGGCGCCGCCCAGCTCGCGGACGTGCGCGAAGGCGGCGTCGGCGGCGAGCGCGGTCGCGCCGAGCTCGGCGACCCTGGGCCGCAGCTCGGCAGTGCGCACGTTCGCGACCACCCGCGCCCCCAGGAACCGAGCGATCTGCACGGCCGCCGTGCCGACGCCGCCGCTCGCGCCGTTCACGAGCAGCGTCTCGCCGGAGGTGAGGCCGGCCTGCATGCAGACGGCGTCGAAGGCGGCCAGGAAGGCCTCCGGCGCCGCCGCGGCCGCCGCGTCGTCAAGCGCGTCGGGCACCGGCGCCAGCTCACGCTCGTGCGCGATCACCCGCTGGGCGAGGCCACCGCCACCGACGAGGCCGAACGCGCGGTCACCCGGCGCGAAGGCCGACACGCCGTCGCCGCAGGCGACGATCCGGCCGCCGACCTCGAGCCCCGGCACGTCCTTCGGCGAGCCGGCGGGCACCGGGTGCTTGCCCTCGCGCTGGAGCACGTCGGCGGGGTTCACGCCCGCGTATGCAGGCGCGATCGCCACCTCGAACCGGCCCGGAACGGGATCGGGGCGCTCCTCGACCGCCATCACCTCGGGCCCGCCAACGCCGTGGAAGACGACGCATCTCACGCGGGCGGGTGGCGGTCGAGCCACCAGCGGGCGATGTCGGCGCGGCGCATGAAGCGCACACCCGGCTGGGCGTTCGCGTGCTCGAGGAACGCCCGCACGGCTGCGGCGCGCGCAGCCTGGCCGCTCCAGCGCGCGTGCACGGCGACGGTCATCATCGTGCGCCGCTCCGCGCCCTCGCGGACGAGCTCGTCGAGCCCCATGACGGCCGTTTCGAGGAAGTCGCGCGGACTGGCGAAGCCGGGGTTCATGAGGAAACGCGAGTCGTTGTAGGTCTTCGAATAGGGGACGACGAGCATCGGCTGTCCCGCGATGCGCTCGTAGTAGGGCACGTCGTCGGAGTAGCCGTCGGAGTGGTACGTGAAGCCGCCCTGCTCGAGCAGGAGCTCGCGCGTGTTCTCGCTCGGCCACGAGCGCGAGTTCCAGCCCTCCGGAGGGCTCCCGAGCACCCGCCGGTAGGTCTCGACGGCGCGGGCGATCTGCTCGCGCTCCTCGTCGCGGCCCATCGTCCACGGCTCGACCCAGCGCCAGCCGTGCCCCATCAGGTCGTGTCCGCGCTCGCGCATCCACCCCGCCACGGCCGGGTTCAGCTCGAGTGCGACGGCCGCGGCCGACACCGTGACCGGCACGCCGGCGGCGTCGAAGATCCGGGCCAGGCGCCACACGCCGGCGCGGCTGCCGTACTCGTAGTGCGACTCGGTGCCGGGGTCGCGGTGCGGCGGCTGCACGCCGGGGTCGGCGTACTCGCCCCAGCCGTCGTTGCGGTCGTCGCCCCAGAGCACCGAGTACTCGGAGCCCTCCTCGTACACGAGCACGACGTTCACGACGACGTTCGCGCCGTCGGGCCACTCGAACGCCGGCGGCGTGCGGCCGTAGCCGACCAGATCCCGCCGCCGGACGGGCTCGGGGATCACGCGCGCGGGCCCATCGCGGTGAAGGCCGGGCGCGCCGTGACCGTGTCGCGCAGGCGGGCCACCTTCGGCCAGGGCGCGAAATCGAGCGGGAGCCGGTACCAGCGCCAGAGCACCGGCGCGAAGGCGATGTCGGCGATCGTGAACGTGCCGACGACGGTGCCGTTGCCGGCCACGAACCGCTCCATGATGTCGAGCTTCGGCCGGACGGCGTCGATGGCCTTGCCCAGCTCGGCCTGATCGGCGTCCTCCGCCCTGCTGCCGCCCTGCTCCCAGTCGCCGTGCATGAGGCCGATCCGCTCGGCGGGGAAGAAGGTGCCCCGAAACTGGGTGCTCCATGCGTCGAGGCCCCAGTCGACCGCGGCCCGTTCGAGAGGCGCCGCGGGGTAGAGATCGGTGCGGCCCTCGCGGTTTGCGAGGTAGCGCAGGATGGCGTTCGATTCGCCGAGCTCGTGATCGCCGTCGACGAGGAACGGGACCGTGCCGAACGGGTAGCGAGCGAGGTACCAGTCGGGCCGCGGATGGCTGAGCGGCACATGGGTGCGCTCGTACTCGAGGCCCAGCTCGGCGAGCAGGAACCGCACCTTCATGGCATTCGACGAGACCGGGTTGTCGTACAGCAGGATGCCCATGGGAACGCTCCGCGACTTCACGGCGGTTTGGAATGCCATCCTACCCGGCGCCGCCGCCGCGCCGCGGGGGGATGGGAGCGCTAGACCGGGATGACGTCGGCCGTGACGTGCAGCGCGACCTGCGGAGCGATCGCCTGGCACACCGGACAGTGGCGCTCGGCGTCGGCCACGAGCGCGCGCACATCGGCCTCGGGAGCCGGCGAGGCGATCACCGCGTGCAGGGTTGCATCGGAGAGGTGGTGCTCGGTGTCGGCGTCCCACGCAAGGCGGGCGCACACGGTCGTCTCGATCTCGGCGACGTCGACGCCACGCGACCGCGCCATCGCGGTCAGGGTCGAGGTGAAGCAGTTCGCAAGCGCCGCCGAGAACAGCTCTTCGGGGTTCGACTCACCGCCGGGTCCGCCCAGCTCCGACTGCGTCGCGGTCGCCACCGAGAGCGCGCCGGAACCCCCCTCGACGCGGCCGCGCAGGCCCTCCCAGCGCAGGGTCGCCGTCGCCTGTAACGATTCCATGCCAACGAGTCTAGCCCGAGAGTGGCCGTGTGATTCGCGTGATAGTTTTGTCAAATCGACCACCCTGATCACACAGAGTCAACAAGCGTGTTCGAGGCGGTCGACCGCGATGCACGGCTCTCGGACAAGGTGACCGAGGCCATCCTGCAGACGATCATCTCGAACCGCCTGAAACCGGGCGATGCGCTCCCGCCCGAGCGCGAGCTGGGCAAGCAGTTCGGCGTCTCGCGCACCGTCATCCGCGAGGCGATCAGGGCACTGCACGCCAAGGGGCTGCTCGAGGTGCGAAGCGGAAGCGGCGTGCGCATCGTCGCCGTCGACGCAAAGACGGTGAGCGAGTCGATGCGCCACTTCGTGAAGGGCAGCTCGCTCGACTACGCCAGGGTCGACGAGGTGCGGCGCGTGCTCGAGGTTGCGGCCGCCGGGATCGCGGCCGAGCGGGCGACAGCGGACGACCTCGAGCACATCGACGCGACGCTCCGTGAGATGTCCGCGAGCGTCGACGACCTGGCGGCGAGCATCGAGATCGACCTGGCGTTCCACCGCGCGATCGCAAGCGCGACCCACAACGAGCTCTTCGGCGTCCTGCACGACTCGATCGGCGAGATGCTGGTCGAGGTGCGCCGGCGCAACCTCGCGCTCGGCCCGCCCGAGCGCCGGCGCGTGATCGACATGCACACCACCATCCGCGACTGCATTGCCGAGCACGACCCGGCGGCCGCCCAGCAGGCGATGCGCGATCATCTCGATCATGTCGCCGCCACCTGGATCGGCCAGGCGCCGTCGCTCGACAGCTGACCTCGGGCGCTCAGCCGACGGCCAGCTCGGGCTCCTCGTGCGTCATCACCTCGAGCAGCGCGGGGCGGCCCGAGTCGACCGCGTGCACGCACCGCTCGATCGCCCCGCGCAGCCGCGCCGCCTCGGCGACGCGCTCGGAGTGGGCGCCGAGGGCGGCCGCGACGCCTGCATAGTCGCCCCCGAGGCGGTGGGCGTCGTAGCGCTCGACCGCCTGGGGCATGTGCTCGCCATAGCCGCCCATGAGGCCGTTGTTGAGGACGATCGTGAGGATCGGGATGCGACAGCGCACCGCGGTCTCGAGATCCATGCCCACCATGCCGAATGCGGCGTCGCCCATGATGTTCACCGCGAGGCGGTCGGGGCGCGCGAGCCGGGCGCCCATGGCCAGGCCGAGCCCCGTGCCGAGCTGGGTCGACTTGCCCCAGCCGAGATAGCCGCGCGGGACGAGGCTCTCGTAGAACGGCACGATCTGATCGCGCGGGTGGCCGGCGTCGTGCGTGACCACGGTGCGGGTGCGATCGACGCTCGCCATCAGATCCCACACCACCCGGTAGGGGCTGATCGGGCCGGCGTCTGACGTCAGCCGCGGCATCCATCGCTCCATGAACTGCAACCGCGCCGCTGCGACGTCCGTGGCAGTGTCGGCGCGCGGCGGATCGCCGGCCGCCTCCATCTCGGCGAGCAGCTGCCCCAGCACGAGACGAGCGTCGCCGACGCAGCCGAACCCCACCGGATAGCCGCGGCCGATGTCGCGCGGATCGTCGACGATCTGGCCGAGCGCCGCGGCCGCCGGAAGCGGCGTGATGTAGGCCGAGCGGGTGAAGCTCGTGCCGACACCGAGGATGACGTCGGCGCGCTCGAGGAAGCGGTCGACCGTCGCGGGGCGGGTGCGCGCGGCCGTGCCGAGTGCGAGCGGGTGGTCTTCGGGGAACGCGCTCTTGCCGTTCAGGGTGGTGGCGACCGGGATTCCGGAGCGCTCGGCGAAGCTGATCAGCTCGTCGCAGGCACCGGCGTAGAGCACCCCCTGGCCGGCCAGGATCATCGGCGCGGTCGCCTCGCGCAGGATGCGGGCGGTCTCGGCGACGTCCGCCGGCGCCGCCTGGGCGAGCCTGCGCACCGACGCCGGGATGTCCCATGCAGCGTCGCCGGCGTCGGCGTGCAGGACGTCGTTTGCGACGGCCACGAGGACCGGCCCGTTGCGGACGACGCGCAGCGCGTGCAGCGCGCGCCGGAACACCTCGGGCGCCTGGCCCGGGTCGTTCGCGGTCGCGGCGAACTGCGTGATCGGCCGGTAGGCCTGCTCCGTGCGCAGGTTCGGCGCCGAGTCCTGCTTGTCGCGGTCGTGCTCACCCGGGATCAGCAGGATCGGGCTGCGATCGCCGTAGGCCTGGGCGACGGCGGCGAAGGCGGCCTCGGCACCCGGGCCGTACTGGGTGACGCAGGGCGCGATGCGCTCGCCGTTCGTGGCCCGCGCGAAGCCGTCGGCGATGTTGACGGCAACCCGCTCGGTGCGGGTGATGATGGGACGCATGCCCAGCGCGGAGGCGGAGTCGAGCAGCCGGTTCTCGGGAAACCCGACCACGAACTCCGCCCCCTCACGCTGGAGGAGACGCGCGATCCTGTCGGCGACGAGCGTTCGTTCCAAGCTTGCAGCCTCAGGTCTCGCGCAGGCCGGAGCCGTGAGACGGCGGCACCGGCGGTATACCGTAGCATGGCATACTGCTAGTTGATACCAGGTTCGCGTCTGCGCCGGCGCCAGAAGCGCCGGGTGGAGGGCTGCTCGAGATCGGCGAGCTCGGTGCAGAGCTGCTCGAACTGCAGCCAGCCGAGCGCGGTCAGGTCATAGCCGGCCGCGTCGACCCCTCCCGTCGCCGCACCTTCGGTCACCGCCACGAAGGGTACGCCCGCCTCAGCCGCGTTTCACGCTCCCGCCGGGCTGGGCATCCCGGTGTAGGGGATCGGCTCGGGCGGCGCGTAGGTGCCGATCTTGCTCGTGGCGATGCCGGTGCGCCACAGGCCGTAGGCGAGCATCGCACCGAAGCCGACGCCGTCGCACACGGGCACGCCGACCGTCTCGCGCACGGCCTGGGCGACGTCGGCCATGCCGCCGCAGGCCAGGATCAGCGCCTCGGCCGACCGTTCCGACACCGCCCCGCGCGCGGCGGCGACGATTGCGGCGGTCGTATCGGGGAAGGCGGATCCCTGCTCGGCCACGGGAATGTCGAGCGCGAGCACCCCGGCGCAGCGACGGTCGATGCCCCGTGCGGCGATCATGTCCTCGAGTGCGGGGATGCCTCGCCGCAGCGTCGTGATCACGGCGAAGCGGCCGGCCACCATGCATGCCGCGGTGAAGGCGGCCTCGCCGATGCCGACGACCGGCGCCGGGCTGAGCTCGCGCGCCGCATCCAGTCCCGGATCGCCGAAGCATGCGATCAGATAGGCGTCGAGGCCGGGGTTGGCGACCATCATCGCGACCACCTCGCCCGCCGCCACCGCGGCATCCGCCTCGCTCTCGATCGAGGCCGGGCCGCGGGCGGCGGTGACGGCGACGACCTCGCACCCGGCCGGGAGCGCGGCCGTGGCCACGCCCGCCATGGCGTCCGTGTGCCGGTAATCCGTGTTCGGATTCAGAAGCCCGAGCCGGAAGCTCACGCGGACACCACGCTTGCGGCCGGCTCCGGCTGCGCCCCGAAGTCGTCGTGCACCGAGAGGAACCGGCCCGTGCCGGGCGCGGCCACGATCTCGCCGTCGCGGTGCACCGTGACGCCGCGGACGAGCGTGCGGACGCAGCGCGCGCGGCTGCGGCGGCCGTCGAACGGCGACCACGGGTTCTTGGACAGCTGCTGGCTTTGCGCGTCGACCGTCCACTCGGTGTCGAGGTCGTACAGGGCCAGGTCGGCGTCGGAGCCGGGCAGGATCGTGCCCTTGCGTGGGTAGAGGCCGATCGTGCGCGCGGCGTTCGTCGAGCAGAACCGGGCGAAGGCGTCGAGGCGCATGCCGCGGCGGTGGTAGGCCTCGTCGAGCACGAGCGGCACCGTCTCCTGCATCACCTGGCAGCCGAGCGGTGCGGCGAAGATGTCGGCCCAGCCGGGCTCCTTCTCCTCGATCGTGTAGGCGCAGTGGTCGGACACGAGGCTGTCGAGCGTCCCGTCGAGGACGCGCTCCCACATCGCCTCGACCAGCTCCCGTGGGCGCAGCGCGGGCGCACACCGGCCGTACGGCCCGAGCCGCACGAGGTCATCGAGATCGAGCAGCAGATGGTGCGGGCACACCTCGGCCGTCGCCCGCAGGCCGGCGCGGCGCGCCGCCGAGACGAGGTCGACGCTCTCGGGGCTCGACGTGTGCACGATCTGTATGCGCACCCCGACGTGGCTGGCGAGGTAGAGCGCGCGGTGGACGGCCTCCTCCTCGACGAAGGCGGGGCGCGACTCGTGGTGGGCGAGCGGGTCGCGCCGCCCGGCCAGGCGCATCCGCTCGAGACCGTCCTGCAGGAGCGCGTCGGATTCGGCGTGCACGAGCACGAGCGCCCCAACCTCTTTCGCGTTGCGCATCCCCTGCACGAACTCGGCATCGTTCACGTGCGGATAGGCGGGCTCCGAGAACGGCATGAACGCCTTGAACCCGAACGCGCCCTCACGCCACTGCGCCCCCATCTCCGGCAGCGCCGGGCCGCACAGCGCCCCCCAGAGGCCGAAGTCGCACACGACCTTGCGCGCGGCCATGTCGCGCTTCTGGCGGTAGAGCTCGGCGGTCGTCACCGGCGGGTAGGTGAGCGGGTGCTCGACGACCGTCGTGATGCCGCCGGCGACCGCGGCGCTCGTGCCCGTCGTGAAGTCCTCACGCTCGGTGTGCCCCGGATCCTCGAAGTGGGCATGGGGATCGATCGCGCCGGGCAGCACCACGAGGCCGGTCGCATCGATCACCTCGTCCGCCCCGCGGGCGAGCTCGGAGTCGCTCGCGACGGCCGCGATCCGGCCGCCGGCGATCAGGATGTCGGCCCGCATGACGCCGTAGTCGGTCGCGACCGTCCCGCCGACGACGGCGGTGCGCGGCCCGCTCACGGCGGGGTGCCCACGGGCCGCCCGAGGCCTGCCAGCACGGGCGCGGGCAGGCCGAGTGCCGCCAGGTGCCCGATCAGCACGTCGCGTGCCTCATCCCACCCCCCGGTCAGCCAGGCCCGCAGCCCGATGCCGTCGACGAGCCGGCACAACACGGTCGCCTCGGGTGCAGGCTCGAGGGCGTCGGGCAGCAGTCCGTCGGCGCGCAGGCGATCGAGCATCGACCGGATCTCGGCCTCCCACAGCTCGTCGGCGGCGGCAAGCTCGGCAACAAAGGCGCGGTTCCGGCCGGCATACGTCCACATCTCGGCCCACAGCCGCCACCCGGCCTGGCTGTCGGCATCCTGCGGGATCGCCACCGCCACGAACGCCGCCACCAGCTCCGGGCCGGTGCGGGCAGCATGTAACTCCTCGCGCACGTACCCGATCCATTCGCGCGAGACGGCGGCGAATGTCCCGGCGATCAGCGCCTGCTTGTCGGGGAAGTAGTGCGTGAGGACGCCGGTGGTGAAGCCGCCCTCGCGCGAGATCTCACGCAGGGTCGTCGCCTCGAGGCCGTCGCGGATGATCACCCGCGACGCCGCGGCGGCGATCTCGTCGAAGCGCTTGCCCGAGCGGTGGCTCGGCCAGTGCCGCTCGTTCACCGGATCGGCCATCCGGCCCCCCGAATCTGCGTTGACAAGAATCTTCCGACCCTGATTTACTGCGCCATCATAATCGTTGTGACGGAGGCGTGAGGGTGGATCTGGGACTTGCAGGAACCGTGGCGATCGTCGGCGGATCCTCGTCGGGCATGGGCCGGGCGGTGGCGCGAACGCTGGCGGGCGAGGGCTGCCGGGTCGTGCTCTACGCTCGCCGGGCCGAGCTGCTCGAGGAGGTCGCGACGACGATCACCACGGAGACTAGTGCCGAGACACTGGCCGTCCCCGCCGATGTGACGGACGTCACATCGCTCGAGGAGGTCGTCGACCGTGCGATCGAGCGCTTCGGGCGGCTCGACATCGTCGTGAACAACGCCGGCGGGCCTCCCGCGGGCGATTTCGAGAGCTTCGCCGACGCCGACTGGCAGCGGGCCTACGAGCTGACGCTGCTCTCGGCCCTGCGCCTCACCCGCAAGGCGCTGCCCGCCCTCCGTGCGAGCGGCCGCGGCCGGATCGTGAACATCACGTCGCAGGCGGTCAAGGAGCCGAACGACGGCCTGCTGCTCTCGAACGTGTTCCGGCCGGGTGTGATCGGATGGGCGAAGACGATCTCGCGCGACGAGGGCCGTCACGGCATCACGGTCAACTCGATCGCGCCCGGCTACATCGCCACCGAGCGGCTCGAGTACCTGTACTCGAGCGAGTCCGACCCGGACGCCGCGATGCGCCGCGACGCCGAGACGATCCCCGCAGGGCGGTTCGGCGACCCGGACGAGATCGCCGCCGCCGTCGCGTTTCTGTGCTCGACCGGGGCCGCCTACGTCAGCGGGACGACCCTGCTCGTCGACGGCGGCCTTTCACGCGGCCTGCTGAGCTGATGCCCGGCGGGCGGGTCGACTGGGCGCAGCTGGCGAGGCCGTCGCTCGCGGGACTCGATCCGTACGACCCGGGCGCGAGCCGCGACGCGATCAAGGCGGAGCACGGGCTGGCCGACCTCCAGCCGCTGAACTGGAACGAGGACATGTTCGGCCCGCCGCCGGGAGCGCTCGATGCGGCCGCCGCCGAGGTGCGGCGGGCGGCGCTCTACCCCGAGCGCGCCTACGCCGACTTCCGTGCGGCCGTCGCCGAGTGGCGCGGCGTTCCGGCGGAGTGCATCGTGCCTGCGCACGGCGCCCAGGCCCTGATCAGCGCGATCGCGAGCGTGTTCGTCGACCCGGGCACGGCCGTCGTCATCCCCCAGCCGACCTACGGCCTCTACGCGCAGGTCTGCGCGGCAGGCGGAGCGGCGGTCGCGCGCGTGCCCGCCGACGGCCTTGCGTTCGACCTCGCCGCGATCGCCGCCGCCGCCCGCTCGGCGTCGGCGCGGCTGGTGTGGCTGTGCGACCCGAACAACCCCACCGGTCTGCTGATGGGCCGCGACGAGTGGGAGCGATTCCTCGAGGCGCTCCCGCACGGCTGCGTCGCCGTCGTCGATGAGGCCTACGCCGACTTCGCCGACCCGGGCGTGTCCGTGCGCCGCGAACGCGACGTCCTGGACGGACGGGCGGTGATCGTGATCCGCTCGTTCTCGAAGATCTTCGGCCTCGCGGGCCTGCGGCTCGGCTACGCCGTCTGCGATCCCGCGGTCGCCGACCTTCTGAGCATCGTGCAGGAGCCGTTCAACGTGAACCGGGTGGCCCTGGCCGCCGGTCGCGCAGCCGTCGCAACGCCCGGCTTCGTGGAGCGCCGGCGGGCCGAGGTCGCCGACGCGCGGGCCGCGTTCGCGCGGGCGCTGGAGGGGACGGGCATCGAGGTGACGCCGTCGCAGTCGAACTTCATGCTCGTACGCCTGGGCGTCGACGACGGGCCGGTGTGCGACCGGCTCATGCGCCGGGGCATCCTGATCCGCGCCGGCACCACGGTCGGGCTGCCCGGCTACGCTCGAGTGACCATGGCACCGGCACCCCTGATGCACACGGTCGCCGGCGAGCTTCTGGCCGCGATCGGGGCGGCCGCGGAACCGGGCGCGCCCAGCGTGTGATCCGGCGCCTCGAGACCGTCGTCGCCAACGGCCTCTGCAGCGGCTGCGGCCTGTGCGAGAGCGTCGCCGGGAGCGAGCGCGTGCGCATGACCGAAACGGCGATCGGTCAGCTGCGGCCGGCCGTCCGCGAGCCGCTGCCCAAGGCCGTGCTGCACGAGGCGCTCGCCGTGTGCCCCGGGGTCGAGGTGCGCGGGCCCGATCGCGAGCCGGGCGTGCCGGTGCACCCGGTCTGGGGGCCGATCGCCGGTCTCGCCCGCGGGTGGGCCGGCGACCCGGAGGTACGCCACCACGGCGCTGCGGGCGGCGTGCTCTCGGCGCTCGCGCTCTACCTGCTCGAATGCGAGGACGTCGATGCGGTGCTCCACGTGCGCGCGGCGCTCCCGGATGCGCCGCTCGAGTCCATGGCGCAGGTGTCACGGACCCGGGCCGACGTCCTCGCCGGCGCGCAGTCGCGTTACGGGCCGGCGGCGCCGCTCGTCGAGGTGCACCGGCTCCTCGCCGACGGCGCCCGCTTCGCGGTCGTGGCCAAGCCGTGCGACATCTCGGCGGTGCGGGCGCTGCAGCGGCGCGACCTCCGCGCCCGGGCCCAGATCGCCGCGCTGCTCACGTCCTACTGCGGCGGCGTGCCCAGCCTGCGGATGGCCGAGCGGATCGTGCGCAGCCACGGTGTCGAGCCCGGCGAGGTGACGCTCTTCCGGTTCCGCGGCGACGGCTGGCCTGGCCCATTGCGGACGCGCACGGCCGACGGCCGCGAGTTCGATGTGTCCTACGACACGGCCTGGTATGACCCGGACGTGCCCTGGGAGTACGACATGCAGTTTCGGTGCAAGATCTGCCCGGACGCGGTCGGCGAGGTCGCCGACGTGTCGTGTCCCGACGGCTGGGTGCTGCGCGACGGCGAGCCGATCCACGCAGAGGCGCAGGGCCGAAACATCATCCTGGCGCGCACGGCGACCGGGCGCGACCTCGTCGAGCGCGCCCGTGCCGCCGGCTACGTCGAGACCGAGGCGTGCACGGTCGCCGAGCTCGAGGCCACCGAGCGCGACCACCTCCCGCGCAAGCTCTCGGCCCACGCCCGCGCCGCCGGCGTTCGGCTGGCGGGCAGGCCCAGCCTGCGCATCCGTGGCTACCGCAGCCTCGCCGCCGCCCGGCGCGCCGGGGCCGGGCACACGCTCTCGGCCGTGTGGGGCGGCTTCCGCCGCGCCCGCGGCGGGGCGAACACCGAGCCGCTGCCGTGACCGCGGCGCGACGCACCATGCAGCGGGCGGACGCGCTGGCCGCGTGCACGGAGCGCCCGGGCGAGATCACGCGCCGCTACGGAACTCCCGCGCTCGTCGCCGCACGTGACCTGCTCGAGGGGTGGATGGGCGAGGCGGGGATGACGACCCGTGTCGACCGCGTCGGCAACCTGATCGGCACGCTTCGACGGCCGGGTGAGCGGCCGGGGCTCGTGATCGGGTCGCACTTCGACACGGTGATCGATGCGGGCCGCTACGACGGCACGCTCGGGATCCTGCTCGGGATCGCGTGCGGGGAGGAACTGCGCGAGGGCGACCCCGCCCACGACCTGACGGTGGTCGCCTTCTGCGACGAGGAGGGCGTGCGGTTCCCGACGGCGTACTTCGCCAGCCGCGCCTTTCTCGATGTGGGCCCCGCTCCCGATCCGGCGATGACCGACGCCGAGGGGGCGACGCTCGGGGCGGGGATCGCGCTCGCCGGCAACCCGGCCGCGGCCGGCGGGAGCGGACTGCCGGCGGGGAGCGCCGGCTACATCGAGGCCCACATCGAGCAGGGGCCGGTGCTCGACGCGGCCGGCCATCCGCTCGGGATCGTCACGGCGATCACGGGCGGTGCCAAGCTCGCGGTGACGCTCACCGGCACCGCCGGGCACGCCGGGACGGTGCCGATGCGGCTTCGCCGCGACCCGTTCTCGGCCGCGGCCGAGATCGCGCTCGCCGTCGAGCGTCTGGCGGCGGCAGACGACGCGGCGGTGGCCACGGTCGGGCAGGTGTCGGTCGCGCCCGGCGCGGCCAACGTGATCCCCGGCCGCGTGACGATGTCGATTGACGCCCGCCACCCCGACGATGCGCGCAAGTCCGCGCTGGTGGCGAGCGTGGGCGAGATCGTGACTGCGGTCGCGCAGCGCCGCGGGGTCGAGGCTGCGATCGAGGTCGTCCACGACGAGCGCTCGGTCGTGTGTGACCCTGGTCTGGCCGGCCAATTGGCCGTCGCGGCACGGTCAATTGGCCTGGATCCGCCCTCGCTTCCGAGCGGGGCCGGCCACGATGCCGCAGTGATGGCCGACGCGCTGCCGGTGGCGATGCTCTTCGTCCGCTGCCGCGACGGCATCAGCCACAACCCGGCCGAGTCGGTCACCGAGGACGACGTTGCCGCGGCGATCGCCGTGCTGACGGCCGTCGTGGCAGGCTAGGCCACAGCCTGCTCGGGCTCGACGAGGCCGAGCCCAGGGACGCTCTCCTCGTCGCCCCGGCGCAGCAGCACGGCCGCGACGGCCGCCGCGAGCAGCTGGCCCAGGCCGGCGCCGAAGAGCAGCCGGTGCACCCCCAGGTGCCCCACGAGGATGCCGGCCAGGAACGCGCCGGCCGGCGTCCCGGCGGCGTTGATCGAGACGGTGATCGCGAAGATGCGCCCGTGGAGGCGGCTGTCGACGGCGCCCTGCCTGATCGCGAACATCGCGATGATGAACGGGGCCGAGCACAGCCCCGACACGAACATGCAGGCGATCCCGAGCCACAGCGACCCGGCCAGCGGCACCAGCAGCAGCGGCAGGCCGAACAGCGCGGTGAAGATGACCACGTGGCGCGCGTGCGAGCCGGGCGGCGGACGCCAGCCGTAGGTCAGCCCGCCGATCACCGAGCCCACCGATGCCGCCGCCCACATCCACCCCGCGACGCCGGGCGACATGTGCAGCGTGCCCCGCGCCCACAGCGGCAGGCCGATCGTGAAGCAGCCGTAGCCGAGCCCCGAGACGACCATGAGCGCCACGGTGGCCCGCAGCTGGGCGTGCGATGCGACCGCACGCAGGCCGGCGATCGCCGCCTCGAGCGGCGGCTCGGTCTCGATCGTGCGCCCGCGCGGCTCACGCACCCGCGAGGCGACCGCCCCCGCCACGAGCGTCGCAACGCCCTGCATGCCGATCGCCCAGGGCGCGCCGAACAGCGACACCGTGGCGCCGGCGAGCGCCGGGCCGATCACGAACGCCGAGTCGAACGAGACCGAGTCGGCCGCATTCGCCTGGTGCCAGAGCGGGCGCGGAACGGCGACGGGGATCAGCGAGCGGAAGCCGACGGTCGGGATGGGAAAGGTCGCCCCGAGCCCGCCAAGCAGCAGGAGCAGCACGGCGGCCGGCGGGTGCAGCAGCTGCCCGCAGGCGATGACCGCGAAGAGCAGCGCCGCCCGGACGAGCTGGGTCGCGACGATCCCCCTCACCCGCGCGTCCGTGCGGTCGAGCCACGCGCCGACGAACGGCCCGGTGAGGATCCCCGGCAGCAGCTGCGCCGCCGCGCCGGCGCCCGCGATCACCGGGCTGTGCGTCGTGTCAAGCAGGTAGATGACGACGCCCACCTGGCTCATCGAGTTGGCCAGGCGCGAGAGCGCGACGGCCGAGATCAGCGCGGGATAGCCGGGCACGCGGAGCAGCGCCCGGTAGCCCGTCGACGCGCCCCGATCACCCATCGCACGCATCATGCCAGCGCCCCCGCCCGGTGGCGGCAGGCCTGATACCCTCGCCGCGTGAGCCCGCCCACCGTCACCGGCGTCGACTTCCTCTCGGTGGCCACGCGCGACTTCGCCGCGGCGAAGGAGTTCTACGAGACCACGCTCGGCCTGGAGTGCTCGGCGGCTTACTCGCACGCCCCGGGCGGCGAGTTCGAGACCGGCAACCTGACCCTGCAGGTGATCGACTCGGCGGCCCACGGGCTCGAGTTCCAGCCCCGCAGCCACCCCGTCGCGCTGCACGTGGACGACGTCGCCGTGGCCCGCGCCGAGCTCGAGGAGCGCGGCGTGCGGTTCCGCGGCGAGACGTTCGACACCGGCGTCTGCCACATGGCGATCTTCGCCGACCCGGACGGAAACGTGCTCATGCTGCACCACCGCTACGCCCCGCGCACGGCCTAGATGGGCGGGGTCCGCGCCGCAGTCGTCCACTCTCCGGGCCGCTTCTCGGTGGAGTCGTTCCCCGAGCCCGACCCCGGCCCCGGCGGCGTCGTGCTTGCGATGCAGTTCTCGGGAATCTGCGGCACCGACAAGCACACGTGGCGCGGCGAGAGCCTGCAGTACGCCGGCACCGATCACGAGCGCGAGGCCGCCTACCCGCTCATCTGCGGGCACGAGAACGTGGGCACGATCGCTGCGATCGGGCCGGGCGAGCCGCCGGTCGAGGCGGACGGCCGTGCGCTCGCGGCCGGCGACCGGGTCGTGCCCGCTCCGAACCTGACGTGCGGACGCTGCCGGTTCTGCCTCGGGCAGGGCTATCCCTATTACCTCTGCACCGCGCTCGAGGACTACGGCAACTCGCTCACCTGCGCCGAGCCGCCGCACCTCTTCGGCGGCTGGTCGGAGCGCATGTACCTGCTGCCGGGGACACGCCTCTTCCGCGTGCCCGACGCCCTTCCGTCCGAGCTCGCCGCCCTCACCGAGATCCTGGCGGTGACCAACGGCCTCGACCGGGCGCGGGCGCTTCCGGGCGCCGGCTTCGGATTCGGCGACACGGTCGCCGTGCTCGGCGTCGGCCCGCTCGGTCTGATGCACCTCGCCAAGGCCGAGATGCTCGGCGCCGGCCGGCTGATCGCCGCCGACATGCTGCCGGAGCGGCTCGAGCACGCGCGCGCCTTCGGCGCCGACCTCCTGCTCGACTGCTCGCGCACCGACGCGGCCGAGCGGATCGGGCAGGTGCGGGCGGCGACCGCCGGGATCGGCGCCGACGTCGTGTGCAGCTGCTCGGGCCAGGCGACGAGCCTGCCCGAGGCGCTCGAGATGGTGCGCCCCGGCGGCGTCGTGATCGAGGCGGGCGCGTTCGTGGACATGGGGCCGGTGCCGATCAACCCGAACAGCCAGGTGTGCATCAAGGGAGTCACGATCCTCGGCGTCGGCGGCGAGACGCTCGACCAGTACCAGCCCTCGCTCGACATGCTCACCCGCCACCAGGATCGGCTGCCGTTCGCGCGCGCGATCACCCACCGCGTGTCACTCGACGGCGTCGGCGATGCCCTCGAGCTGGCCCAGACCGGCGCGGCGATGAAGGTGCTCGTCGCGCCGAACGGCGGGGTCTAGAACGCACGCACCAAAAGGGGTCTGACCCCTTTTGGTGCGGCTAGCGGTACCAGCCCTGCTCGGGCCGTGGGAGCGGGCCGACCCGCTCGCGCCACGGCGTCGCGAGCCGCTCGGCGATCGCCGCCAGGCGCTCGAGCAGCGGCCGCGAGCGCTCCTGCAGGGCGCGCAGCGACTCGTCCGGGTCGGCCACCAGGCCGGCGTCGAACAGGGTGCGCCCGACGATGAAGCCGCTTGCGCCGGCACGGCAGGCGGCCTCGATCTGGCCGCCGATCACGTCCTCGCTCGCGCCGCCGCCCAGGAGCACCCATGGGATCAGCCGGCCACAGGCGTCGGTCAGGGCCTCGCAGCCGGCCTCGGAGCCGGGGTACTGCAGCTTGAGCACGTCGGGCTCGAGCGCAGCCAGGCGGCGCGCTCCCTCGACCACGAGCTCGGCGTACCGGTCGCCTCCGGCCGTCTCCTCACCGTCGCGGCGGTACACGATCGGCTCGACGATCAGGGCGAGGCCGGCCCCGCGGCAGCCGGCGACCGCGGTGCGCACGACGCCCTCCTGCCGTGCCGCCTGGTCGGGCACATCGGCCCGGTAGGGCAGGAGCAGCTTGGCGCCCGAGGCGCCGAGCCGCCGCGCCTTCGCCGGCGACCACCCCTCCAGGAACGTGGTCTGCTCGACCTTGGCGACGTCGCCGTAGCCCATGGCCTCGAGCGGGCACACGAGGCCGGTCGAGCCCGGCACGGCGCCGGCCGCGATCGCCTGCGCGGCCGCGAACTCGGCGTCGAGCAGGATCAGCGTCGCGGCGGGCGCGAGCACCGACGCGACCCGTACCTTGAGCTCGGTGATGCCGGCCTCGTCGAGCTCGAGGCCGCGCTTTGCGAGCACCACCTGGAGCGAGTCGCGGTGGTCGCAGGCGGCGCCCGCGATCACGCCGCTCGGTGACGCGAGCCGGTCAAGCGCCCGTGCGCGCTGCGCCGAGCGCATGTGGTCGCTCACGCCGTCGCCCCGATCGCAAGCCGGGCGATGCCGGTCAGAAGGTGCGCGTCGCGCATCGCCTCCTCGACCGTGTTTCGCACCGGCACCCCCGTGACCGCACTCGCATGGAACGCCTCGAGCTCGCGCACAAACGCCTCCTCGTAGCCCGCCTCGACATGCAGCGTCTCGAGGCGCAGGCCCTCGGAGCGACGCACCCGAAGCGCGGTCTGCTGGTTGTTCAGATAGGGCGACGGGAACTCGAGCTCGACCACCCGGTCGCTGAAGTGCAGGACGTAGCGCTCGCGGTACCAGCCCACGTCGGGGACGAGCACCTGCACCAGGTGCCAGAGCGCCCGCCCGCCGAGCAGCGCCACGCTGCCCGCAGCGCCCTCGCCGTTCGCGAAGATGTGGCCGCCGACGACCGGCCCCGCCTCGACGCCCATGTGGTCGAGCATGCCGTGCACCGAGTTCACGCAGTGGACGACGCCGGACATGAGCGGATCGCAGTAGCCGCGCAGGTCGGCCCCGTCGACGACGACACCGAGGGCCTCGGCCGCCTGTGCCCGCTGGCGTGTGCGGGTGTCGTCGATCAGGGCGGCCGGCACGTCGTTGGCCCGCACGAGCGGCCGGTGGGCCATGAACGGCCACGAGTCCGGGTCTGATACCTCGACCGAGATGTAGCGCAGGCCCTCGGCGCCGTCGGGCAGGAACCCGAGCGCGGCCTCGTAGTTGGGGTCGTAGCGCTTCATGTAGCCGACCTGGACGACCCGCCCGGCGCGGTCGCGGGCGGCGGCGATCGCGGCGCCCTCGGCATCGGTGAAGCACAGCGGCTTCTCGCAGAACACGTGCAGCCCGGCGGCAAGCGCGGCGAGCACCGTCGAGGCGTGCATTGGATCGGGGACGGCGACGATCACCGCGTCGAGCGGCTCGCGCAGAAGCGCATCGGCCGACTCGAAGCCCGCGACGCCGTAGCGCTCCGACATGGCCGCGCGCACGTGCGCGGAGGGGTCGGCGATGCCCACGAGCTCGAACCGGTCGCGTAGGTGGACCAGGTTGGGGATGTGCTCGACCTGAGCGATCATGCCCGCCCCGATCACCCCCACGCGGAG
>DASXZF010000210.1:0-13119 GCA_036502065.1 Gaiellales bacterium | reverse complement strand
GCCAGGATGGTACGGATCTCGGCCAGGCTGAACCCGAGCCCCTGACAGAACCGGATCAGCGTCAGCCGCTCGATCGCGGCGGCGGTGTACCGGCGGCGTCCGCCCACCCGCGCGACCGGCGCGAGCAGGCCCTCGTCCTCGTAGTAGCGCAGGGCCGAGGTGCGCACACCCGCCCGGGCCGCGACCTCGCCGATCGAGAGCAGCTGTGTGTCGACGCTCACCACAACAGAGGCTACCCGGCACGCGGCCTTGACTTCAAGCCAAGTTCAAGTGGCAGGATGTCCGTATGGACATCACCTGCACCCTCGCTACAGACGACCTGGCCGACCAGCGGGCGCGCTGGCTGCGCCTGATCACCGCCTCCGCCGTCGCGCGAGACGAGACGCCCACCGGCCTGCGCCTGCGCTTCCGCGCCGGCGCCGGAGTCGCCCGCGAGCTCGAGCAGCTCGTCGCGGTCGAGCGCCGTTGCTGCGCCTGGGCGACCTGGGACATCGAGCCCGGCCGTGGCGAGGTCGCGCTCGCCATCGGCTCAACCGGCGACGGCGTCGCCGCGCTGCACTCCATGTTCGCGGAGGCGGCCCTCTAGCATGAGGGCATGGTGCTCTCCGACACGCGGGCCGCGTTCGCGGAGGCGGCGGCGGGCGACGGGATCGTGCTTGGGCCGACCACGTTCGAGTGGCTGAGCGAGCAGGGGCACGTCGGCCTCGAGCGCGTCGCCCAGGCCCGTCGTGACCCGGCCGTCGTCGCGCCGGTCATCGCCGCGCTCGCGGTGCTCGCGGCGATCTGCGCGCGGCTGCGGGGTGACGTCACGGTGCTGCACGCGGCCCGCGGGAACCTGCTCCTGCCGGTCGATCTGGTGCACGCTCCGACCGGCACGGTGATCGAGGTCGACGGTCCCGCCCACTTCACGTCGTTCCGGCTCGCGGCGCTCGACCTCTACCCGCCCACCGCCTCGCTCGGCTTCGACCTCGACGCACATCGCGCGCTCTGCCGCGAGTGGAGCGCGCGCACCGACGGCCTGCAGCGCGGGTTGGCGGCAAAGGCGTTCGGCTTCGGCGGCGTCCCGCGTGAGCGCGCCTACAACGACTCGCTGCGCGATCTGGCGACGCCCGCGATGGGCCACCCCCCGCTCATCCGCATCGCTGCCCTGGACGGCGACGGCGCCGCCGCCTACGCCCGTCACCGCGACGCGCTGCGCCGGCTCGCGCCCGGCTGATCAGGCGCGCCGGCGGCGGCCGGGATCGTGCTCGTCGGTCGCCGACACGTTGATCGTGCGGCAGCGGCCGCAGCGCACGCGCACGCGGTAGGTCATGTACTCGCCGTCCATCGCCTCGGCCAGCACGTTGCCGCAGGTGCCGCACACGTAGTCGTCGGCGCCGTTGCCGCGGAACACCGGTCGGGCGGGATCGTCCTGGACGGCGGTGCCGCCGTCCTTCGGCACCTCACCCGGCCGCACCGCGCGCATCGCGATCGTCGCCATCGGCGGCCGCCGTCAGAGCGCGCCGAGCTTGCCGGCGAAGTCCTTCACCAGAGCGTCGAGCACGCCGCTCACCACGCCCTCGCCCATCGACGCCGCCTTGCCCGTGATCTGCGCGTTCGTGTGGATCGTGCCCCCGCCGTCGGTGAGGTCGAAGGCGATGGTGGCGTTGGCGTATCCCTGCCCGCCCGCCTCGCGCGACTTCACCGTCAGCACCGCATGATGGGAGGCCGCGTCCTGCTCGGTGACCTCGAGCGTGCCCGTGAACGTGAGCGACATCGCACCCATCTTCACCCTGATCTCGGCCTTGGCCGACTCGGGCCCGGTGCGCTCGAGCACGCGCGCGCCCTCGACGCAGGGAATCACCTGCTCCGGGTCGAGAATGATCGCGTAGCTCTCGTCGATCGGCCGCGCGGTCGAGAAGGGGTGGTCGAGCACAACTGCCATTCGCGTCGTCCTCCATCGCGGGTGACCTGCATACGCAGAGAGCCGCAGGATTATAGGCTTCGGGCCATGCCGATCCCGCCAGGCAGCTACCGGTTCGGGCCCGACAACGGCACCCTGCAGGTCAACACGGGGCGCACCGGCGCCGTGGCCCGCGCCGGCCACGACCTGCTCATCCGGGTGACCGGCTGGGACGCGACCCTCACCGTCGCCGACGACCCGGCTGCGAGCCGCGTCGAGGCGCGCGCCGACGGCGGCGCGCTGCGCGTGCTCGAGGGCACCGGCGGGATGCAGGCACTCGACGACGACGACCGCCGCAACATCGCCCAGACGATCGACGAGGAGGTCCTGAACCGGCAGGAGGTCACGTTCCGCTCGACCCAGGTCGAGGCCGCCGGCGAGGGCCTGCGCGTGCAGGGTGACATGACGCTGCTCGGCCGCACGCACCCGATCACGCTCGCCGTCGAGCCCGCGGCCGACGGCACGCTTACGGCCGTCACGACGATCAGGCAGACCGACTTCGGCATCAAGCCCTATTCGGCCCTCTTCGGCGCGCTCAAGGTCGCCGACGAGGTGCGGGTCACGCTGACCGCGCCGCTGCCTCAGTCCCTGTAGACCGTCTGCGCATCGAGGCCGCCCTCGACCCCCGGCGGCAGCTCGCCGCTTCCATGCGCGTACATCGCGAGGTCGGCGATCGTCCCGACCTGGGCCGGGTCGCCGCCCTCGCCCGCGACCCACGCGCCGTTCGACCAGCGCAGCGACTCGGGCGCGGCGCCGAGCTGCATGCCGGCGAGCAGCCGCGCCTTGGCCAGGATCTTCTCGGTCGTGCTCGAGATCGCAGCCGGCGCACCGGCCGACGGGCTCGTGTTGAAGCCGTGGCCGACGCCGAAGCGGTCGGTGTCGGCGGGCACGACCTTCACGTCGAGCGGCGGCACGCCCAGCTCGTGGGCGACGAGCTCGGCGTACTGCGACTCGTTGCCGTCGGAGTCCGTTGTCAGGCTCAGCACCATCTTGCCGGTCGGGTGCACGCGCAGGAAGACTGCTCTGTAGGCCTCGTTCGCCACTAGGGATTCTCCTCCCGATCGGGGGTCGACTCGGACGCCAGCCGCTGGCGCTCCTGGTGCGCGGTGAGCGCATTGTGCTGCTCGAGCTCGCAGAATGCGGGCTGCGGGCCGCCCTGGGGATGAGCGGGCGCGGCGGGCCGCTCGCAGCCCGGGTAGATGCAGATCCTGGGCGCCTCACTCGCCGGCATCGGTCACCCACCCCGGCGTCGTTGCGCCCTTGCGCGGGCCGTGCCCGCTCGGCATCGCCACCGAGCTCCCGGCGACGGGCGTTGCGCTGGCCCACGGCTCGGGCTCGTTCGCTGCCTCCGGTTCGGGCAGCGGCGGCAGGATCGCCGCGCCCGCGATCGCATCCACCACCTCGCCGAGCGCCTCGAAGCTGTGGCCGCTCACGAGCGCATCGCAGTGCGGGAGCGCCGCCACCATGCCGCCGGCGCGCACCCGGAAGGCGCTCGCGCTCATGCGCGGATTGACCCACACGATCCGGTGGGCGAGCCGCCCGAGCCGCTCCATCTCCTGCCCCACGAGCTCGGGGTCGTCGCGCTCCCAGCCGTCGGAGAGGATCACCACCACCGCCCCGCGGGCCATCCCACGACGGCCGTGACGATCGTTGAACGCCTTCAGCGCATCACCGATCCGCGTCCCGCTCGACCAGTCCGGCGCGGCGGCCGCCGCCCGCGCGATCGCCCGTTCGGGCCGCCGCGACGCGAGCGCCCGCGTGACGCGCGTGAGCCGCGTGGCGAACACGAACGCCTCGGCGTCCGGCCCGCTGCCGCGGGCACAGGTGAGGAACTGGAGGTAGGCGCGGGTGTACGGCTCCATCGACCCGGAGATGTCGCACAGCATCACGAGCCGGCGGCGGACGACGCGGCGGCGACGGCGGGCAAGGCGGATCGGGTCGCCGCCGGTGCGCAGGCTGCGGCGCAGCGTCCGGCGCATGTCGATGTGCTGGCCGTGGCGGCCGCGCTCGTAGCGGCGCGTGCGCCGGGTCGGCGTCGCGAGCCGCAGGCGCGACATCAGGTCGTAGAGCCGCGCCAGCTCGCCCGGTGTGAGCGAGTCGAAGCCCCGCTCGGAAAGCCGCTCCTCGTCGCTCGCCGCCGCCAGCGGAACGTCGACCGGTTCCTCGTCGTCATCATCCTGCGGCCGCGAGCCCGCGGCGGTGAGGATGCCGACCGCCGGCCGCTCGCCAGCCGCGTCGAAGCTGTGCGCCCCCGGCACCGGAGGGTCGTCGCCGGGAGCGGGAAGCGACTGCACGTCGGCCGCGAACGCCGCGCCCGCCCCGGTGCCGCCGAACACCTCGGCGAAGACGGCGTCGAACACCGGCACCTGCGCGGCGTCGGTGACGAGCACCGATCGCGCGGTGAAGTAGAGCCGGCGGCGCGAGACGGGACGCACGAGGTGCAGGGCGCGGGCGAGATCGGCGGTGCGCTCGGGCGTCGCCGTCAGGCCGGCGTCGTGCAGGCGGCGGCAGAAGGCGCCTGCCAGCGCCGGCAGGTCGAGCTCGACCGTCTCGAGCCGGAACGCGCCCCCGCTAGCCACGGCCGCTCACCAGCCGTTCGAGACCGGCCGCACGCACGACCTCCTGGTCCTCGCCGTACTTCAGCACCGACCCCAGGGTGCGGTCGGCGACCGCGGCGTCGAGCTGCTCGACCCCGAGCAGGTCAAGCGCGCGCAGCCAGTCGATCGCCTCGGCGATCCCCGGCGGCTTCTGCACGTCGGACTCCCGCATCCGCGAGACGGCGTCGGCCACCTGCACGGCCAGCGTCTGCGCCGATCCCGGCACCCGCCGGCGGACGATCTCGACCACGCGCTCGGGGCGCGGGAAGTCGATCCAGTGGTACAGGCAGCGCCGCTTGACCGCGTCGTGCAGGTCGCGCGTGCGGTTCGAGGTGAGCACGATGATCGGCGGATGGGTGGCCACGATCGTGCCGATCTCGGGGATCGTCACCGCCGCCTCGGCCAGGAGCTCGAGCAGAAAGGCCTCGAAGTCGTCGTCGGCGCGGTCGATCTCGTCGACGAGCAGCACGGCCGGCCGCGGCCCCGGGTGCTCGAGCGCCTGCAGGAGCGGCCGGCGGATCAGATAGTCCGGCCCGAACAGGTCGTCCTCGGCCAGGTCGGTGCCGCGGCTGTCGGCGAGGCGGATGCTCAGCAGCTGGCGGGGATAGTTCCACTCGTAGAGCGCCTCGGCGGCGTCGATGCCCTCGTAGCACTGGAGCCGGATCAGCGGCGTCTCGAGCACGGCCGCAAGCGCCTTGGCCGCCTCGGTCTTGCCGACACCCGCCTCGCCCTCGAGCAGCAGCGGCTGGGGCAGGCGCAGGCCCAGGAACATCGACGTCGCAAGCGCCTCGTCGACCAGATAGTCGACGGCCGCGAGCGAACGGGCGAGCGTCTCGATGTCGGGCACGAGCGCGCGCACCTCGCCCGCCGCCTCGCCGGTCACCTCGCGCGGGGTCATGCGCCGCCCGCGGCTGCCGCAACGACGGTGCGGTAGTCGTCGTCGGTGTCGACGTCGAGCGGGATCCGGCCCGCGATCGGCACCCGGGCGGCGACGTCGGCGTGCCTGTCGAGCAGCTTCCAGACCGCCCTGTCGCCGTGCAGCCCGGCCAGCTCGCCGAAGATCGAGCGGGCGAAGGCGATCGGGTGGCCGGGGCCGTCGTCGTAGCGGCAGACGGCGAGCGGCGCCTGTCCGCGGCCGGCGAGCAGCGCCGTCACCGTCGCCGGGGTGACGCCGGGCTGGTCGCCGAGCAGCAGCACGAGCACGTCGCAGCGCTCGTCGACGCGTGCGAGCGCCGCGGCGATCGACGACGAGCAGCCGCTGCCGTAGGCGTCGTTTCGCACGACGTCTGCGCCCGTGAGGTCGACGGCCGCGGCCACCTCGTCGGCCGCGCCGCCGATGGCGACGACGAGCTGGTCGAAATCGCACGCGCGCGCCACCGAGACGACGTGGCCGAGCAGGGTGCCGGCGCCGTAGGCGAGCAGCTGCTTGGGGCGGCCGAGGCGACTCGATCCGCCCGCGCCGAGCACGAGCCCGGTGACGAAGGCGTCACTCCGGGATACCGGCATGCCTGCTCTGGGCCTCGAACTTCTCCCTGCAGCCCTCACAGCAGAAGTAGGTGGTGACGCCGTCGAGCGTCAGCGAGGGCGTGCTCGCCACGGCGGCGACCGTCATGCCGCAGATCGGGTCGACGGCCAGCGGCGCGGCGCCCGCGGCGGGCTCCGGGATCGGCGGCTGCGTCGGCGCGGCGGCATCGGCCCGCACCTCGCGGCGCACGGCCACGATCCGGGCCAGGATCGAGAGGGCGATCTCGGCGGGCGTGCGGGCGCCGATGTCGATCCCCGCCGGCACGTCGATGCGGGCGACGAGATCGGCCGCCACGCCGTCGCTGCGAAGCTCTGCGAGCACGCCGGTGCCGCGCTTGGGGCTCGCCACGAGGCCGACGTAGGGCACGCCCGCCTCGAGGCCCCGGCGCAGGGTGTGCAGCTCGCCGCGGCCGTGGGCCGCGACCACGAGGGCCAGGTCGCCGCGGCGCGGCTCGACCTCGGCGCCGTCGGCGCCGACGACCGACAGGCCCAGCTCCTGACCGATGCGAAGGACGGCGCCGGCCACCGGCGTCTCACCCACGACGAGCACCCGCGGGGCGGGCAGGACGGGCTCGAGGAACACCTCGATGGCGCCGCCCGAAAGGCACGGGTTCTGGACGGTCACGGCGCCGTCGACGTCGTCGGCCGCGGCGGGCTCATCGTCGCTGAACGGGAGGATGCGCAGCAGCACGGCCTGGCCGGTCTGCATCGCCTGGAGGGCGTAGGCGCGCACGCTGTGCTCGCTGCAGACGCCGCCGACGAAGCCCTCGATCGTCCCGTCGGCGAGCACGAGGGCGACGTTGCCCGCCTGGACGCTCGTCGGGCGCTGGGCGCGCACCACCGTCGCCGTCACGAACGACGCGCCCTCGGCGGCGAGCTCCTCGGCACGCCGCGACATCGCGGCGGTGATCATTGCGGCGGCTCTGGCCTTCCCTGCATCGCCGCCCACACGCGGGCGGGCGTGCACGGCATGTCGATGTGGTCGACGCCGTGGGTCTCGTACAGCGCGTCGATGACGGCGTTCACGATCGCAGGCGGCGAGCCGACGTTCGGCGACTCGCCGACGCCCTTCGCGCCCAGGGGATGGTGCGGGCACGGGGTGACCGTCTCGCCGAGCTCGAAATCGGGGCACTCGAGCGCCGTCGGGATCAGGTAGTCCATGAACGACGAGTTCAGGCAGTTGCCCTCCTCGTCAAAGCTGATCAGCTCCATGAGGGCGATGCCGACGCCCTCGGCGAGGCCGCCGTGGATCTGGCCGTCGACGATCATCGGGTTGATCCGCACGCCGCAGTCGTCCACCGCGATGAAGCGGCGCACCTTGACCTGGGCCGTGTCGGGATCGATGTCCACTACGGCGATGTACGCGCCGTAGGGGTAGGTCAGATTGGGCGGGTCGTAGATCACCTGTGCGTCCAGGCCGCCCTCCATGCCCTCGGGCATCGCCTCGCCGCTGTAGGCGCGAAGCGCGATGTCCTCGATCATCGCCCCCTTCTCGGGGTCGCCCTTGACGTACCAGCGGCCCTTCTCCCAGGCCAGGTCTTCGGGGCGCGTCTCGAGCATGGTCGCGGCGATCAGGCGGGCCTTGTCGCGCACCTTGCGCGAGACGACGGCCACCGCAGCGCCCGAGACGGGCGTCGAGCGGCTGCCGTAGGTGCCGAGGCCGTAGGGCGACTTGTCGGTGTCGCCGTGGCGCACCTCGACGTCCTCGGGCGGGATGCCGAGCTCCTCGGCGACGATCTGGGCGAAGGTGGTCTCGTGGCCCTGGCCCTGCGTCTGGGCGCTGATCGAGACCACGGCCTTGCCGGACGGATGCACGCGCAGGTCGGCGCCGTCGTTCATCGACAGACCGAGGATGTCCATGTGCTTGCGCGGCCCGGCGCCGACGCCCTCGGTGAAGAAGGCGACGCCGATGCCCATGAGCTCGCCGCGGGCGCGCTTCTCGGCCTGCTCGCGGCGCAGGTCCTCGTAGCCGGCGATGTCCATCGCCACGCGCATCGTCTTTGCGTAGTTGCCGGAGTCGTACGTCCAGCCGGTGGTCGTCTCGTACGGGAACTGCTCGGGGGCGATGAAGCTCTGCATGCGCAGGTCGATGGGGTCGACCTTCATCTCGAGCGCGAGCGCGTCGACCATCCGCTCGACGAGGTAGACGGCCTCGGTGATGCGGAACGAGCACCGGTAGGCGACGCCGCCCGGCGCCTTGTTGGTGTAGACGGCCTTGACCTTCACGTGTGAGGCGGCGAGGTCGTAGGAGCCGCAGACGATGTGGAAGAACCCGGCCGGGAACTTGGTCGGCTGGGCGGTCGAGTCGAAGGCGCCGTGGTCGGCGATCACATCGACGCGCAGGCCGGTGATCTTGCCGGCCTTCGAGCAGATCTCGGCATGCATCACGTAGTCGCGGGCAAAGCCGGTCGAGACCAGGTTCTCGGTGCGGTTCTCGACCCACTTCACCGGCACCCCGGCGACGATCGAGCCGGCGATCGCGCACACGTAGCCGGGGTAGACGGGCACCTTGTTCCCGAACCCTCCGCCGATGTCCTGGCAGCGGATGCGGATCATGTGCTCGGCCAGGCCGGCCACGTGCGCGTAGACGGTGCGGTGCGCGTGCGGCGCCTGGTTGCCGTTGTAGATGTCGAGCTGCCCGGTCTTGGGATTGAAGTCGGCGATGATCCCGCAGGTCTCGAGCGGCGCCGGGTGGCAGCGCGGATAGATGATGTCGCGCGTGACCACCGTGTCGGCCTCGGCGAACGCGCGGTCGGTCGACTCCTCGTCGCCGGCCTCCCAGGTGGGGCTGGCCAGGTTGTCGCGCTGGCCCTCCTTGTCGTCGCGGATGACCGGCGCGTCGGCGTCGAGCGCCTTGCGCGCGTTCACGACCGCGGGCAGCGGGTCGTACTCGACGTCGATCAGGGCGAGCGCGTCGTTGGCCGAGTACTCGTCGGTCGCGATCACGAACGCCACCTCCTGGCCCTGGAAGCGCACCTTGTCGCCCGCGAGCACGGCCTGCGTGTCGTAGGAGATGGTGGGCATCCAGGCGAGCCCGAGCGTCTCGAGGTCCTTGGCGGTGACGACGGCGGCGACGTTCGGGTGCGCGAGCGCCCGCGACGTGTCGATCGAGACGATGCGGGCGTGCGCGTAGGGGCTGCGCAGGAGCGCGCCGTAGACCATGCCCGGCAGCTTGATGTCGTCCAGGTAGGTGCCCTGGCCGCGGATGAAGCGCGCGTCCTCCTTGCGCTTCAGCCGGCCGAAGCCGATCGGGCGCTCGGTTGAGGGGCTGGGAAGGTTCTCGATGGTCGCCATGGCTATGCCTCCTGCTTTGCGGCGGCTTCGTGGTCAGCGGCCCAGCGCACGGCGCTGACGATGTTCTTGTAGCCGGTGCAGCGGCAGATGGCGCCCGAGATCGCGACCCGGATCTCGTGGTCGGTCGGATCGGGGTTCTCATCGAGGAGCGCCCGCGTAGTCATGAGCATCCCCGGTGTGCAGAATCCGCACTGGAGCGCATGCAGCTCGTGGAAGCCCTGCTGGATCGGGTCGAGCTGACCATCCACCTCGAGCGACTCGACCGTGCGCACCTCGTGCCCGGCGCACATCGCCGCGAGCATGGTGCACGACTTGACCGGCTGGCCGTCGACCTGGACGACGCAGGCGCCGCAGTTGGACGTGTCGCAGCCCCAGTGGGTGCCCGTCAAGCCGAGCGTCTCGCGGATGTAGTGGACGAGCAGCATCCGCGGCTCGACGTCGTGGGACACCTGGGTGCCGTTGACGGTCATCGAGACCTGCATCGCTATGCCTCCTGCTTCATCGCGCGGGCGCTGGCTGTCCGGAGAGCGCGTTGGGTGAGGACGCCGGCCAGGTGGCGCTTGTAGTCCACCGGCCCACGGCCGTCGGCGGTCGGGGAGCAGTCCTCGGCGGCGATGTCGCGGGCCTTGGCGAACAGCTCCTCGCTCGGAGCCTGGCCGCGCAGGAGCTCCTCGGCCCGGCTCAGGTGGATCGTCGTCAGCCCCACCGCCGAGAGCGCGATGCCGGCCTCGGCGATCGTGCCGCCCTGCATCCACACCGCGACCGAGGCGGCCGCGATCGCCCAGTCACCGGCGCGGCGCTCGACCTTCTCGTGCGCGCTTCCGGCGCCGGGCCGCAGCGCAAGCCGGATCTCGGTCAAGAGCTCGCCCTGGCCGACCGCGGTCATGTACGGACCGACGTGGAACCCGTCCATCCCGATGACGCGCTCGCCCTCGGGGCCGCGGATGACCACCTGCGCCTTGGCGGCCGTGCACACCGCCGAGAGATCCTCGGCCGCGTCTGCCTGGCAGAGCGAGCCGCCGATCGTGCCGCGGTTGCGCACGACCGGGTCGGCGATCACCTGCTCGGCGTCGCGGAAGAGCGGGTAGTGGCGGGCGAGGATGTCGGACTTGAGCAGATCGACGTGCCGGGTGAGCGCCCCGATCCGGATCTCGCCGTGCTGCTCGCTGACGTAGGCCAGCTCGGCCAGATCGTTGATGTCGATCAGGTGCTCGGGGTTCGCCAGCCGCAGCTTCATCATGGGCAGCAGACTGTGACCACCCGCGATGACGCGCGCCTCGGGACCGAGCCGCTGGAGCGACGCGATCACGCCGTCCACGCTCGTGGCACGCTCGTACTCGAAAGCCGCAGGTGTCTGCAAGTCCGTGCTCCTCTCAGGGGTTGCGCGCCGGCAGGCGCTTGCGGGGCTGGCCGATGTCATCGCGCTGCTCGTACTGCACCGGCGCGTCGGTGCCGATCACCGGCGAGCGCGGCAGCTCCGCGGGGCTCGTGTGGCGGACGTCGTCGTAGAGCACCCAGGCCGAGTGGCTCGCGGCGGCGGCGTTGCGGATCGCCGGCCCCGCGGGGTTCGCCATCGCGACCGGCGCCTCGCGGCCGAGCCGGGCGAGCGTGAGCGTTCCGCGCGTGTAGACCTCCGAGATGCGCGGCGCCTCGACGGTCGTGCTCTCGGGGAAGTTGCGGAAGCCGGCCGCGGCGGCGCCCGGGTAGAGCCCGTCGACGAGGCCGACGGCGTCGATCATCCCCGCCTTCTTGACGAGCAGGGCCTCGAGCATGTCGACGCCCGCATCCAGGTCCTTGTTGATCGCGTTCACGATCTCGTTCACCGGGCCGCTCTTCTCGACGATCTCGGTGACGTTCCCGATGACCTCGTCGAGGCCCGCCGTGATCTTCTGCAGCTGGAGGATGATCGAGACCAGGTAGTAGACGAGCGCGAGCACGATCACGAGCACGATCGCGATCAGCACGATGCCGGCTGCGGGGATGGCGTAGAGGGGCATGGCTCTCCTACTCCGCGTCGTCGAGGATCACGTCGAGCGAGCCGCCGTAGCCGGCGACCCCCGCGACCGTCTGGGATACCTGGTCCTGCGTGGTCAGGAGCAGCGCGGCGGCGTCGAGATCCTTCGATCCCGCGGCCGCCGTGACGGCGATCGCGCGGACGCTCGGGACGATGTTGCGCGCCGCCACGAGCGTGCCGTTCAGCAGGTAGAGCGCGATGGGCACGACGACGAGGAGCAGGATGGCATCGCCGATCCAGAGCAGGGTCATCGGGGCCTCCTCTCGGCGACGATCGCGGCCTTGCGGCCGATGCCCGGAAGGGCGCTCAGGATGATGTCGAACTGGGCGTTGATCGCCTCGACGGCTGGCCCGAGCGGGCGCAGGTGCTCGGCCTCGACGCCCTGCAGGGCGCCGGCGAGCGTCGCGAGGCCCGTCGCGATCCGGTCGAGGCCGCGGCAGACCACGGTGAGCGCCGCGACGAGCACCGCCACCACGACGACGATCAGGAGCACGGTGAGCACGACGAGGGTGGTCATGCGTCACCGAACCCGTCGGTGAGGGCATTCATGTAGCCGTCCTGCACGACCGCCTCGGTCACGATCAGGCCCAGCACGGGCGCCGTCGCCTCGAGCTGGGGGATGTTGGCCGTGTTGCCGGCGACCTGCGTGGCCACCACCAGCAGGCCGTCGACCGACTTCTCGATGCTCATGACGGCCTTGACGAGCACGGCCAGCAGGGCGGCGACGACGAGCGCCGCGAGCAGGCCGATGACGAGGGCGATCACCCAGTAGGAGTGTGCCGACACCGAGAGGACGGTCATTTGCCCACCGCCACCTTCCGCAGCGCCCGGGCGGCATGCAGGATGCGCACGCCCGAGTCGTTGATCCGGCCGACGCCGCCGTCGAGCGCCGCCGTCTGCTGGCGCACCACCTCGACGGCCCCCTCGGCGACCTTCGCCTGCCTCGCGATCCGGTTCGCCAGAAGGACGATCGTGATCACGATCACCGCCGCCACCGCGATGACGACGACTCCGAGCACGATGCCCGTCAGCCAGCGTCCGGACTCCGACAACAGCATCACCATGCGACTCCCTCCGCTCCCAAAGCTCAGGCTGCCACGGTCTTCCGCAATCGTAGCGCTTGCGTAGGCAACCGATTGTGTGCGATCGCCCGTCGCTTGTCCAGTGGCGACCGGCCCCGCCCCGAGAGAGTCGAAGTTACGAACAGCGGCGCCCCCGCGTCCAGACCGAGGACGCCGACGATGGCGCTGCGATGCTACGGGGCTGGGTTCGGATTCAGATCCGGGCGAGTCCAAGCGATGCCAGCCTCGAGCCGCGAGGCAAACGCCCGGATTAGCACCGGATTGCCGCTGGTATCGTCAACCTCGAAGTAGACCCCTCGAACCCTGTGGATTCGTCCCCAAAGAGCTCTGTCGCAGTCGGGTCTTGCTCGACAAAGAGCGCAGGATCACTCGTCTCCGTGACGATCACAGGAGCGAGGTACCCAGCCGGATCCTCGAACGTGATCGACTCGACCGTCAAGCCTGATCCAGCCAGGGTCTTGTCGAGTTGGGCGCGCAACGCAGAAGCTGAGGCGGAGGTCGGGTCGAACGCAACTGGGCCGGTGGTCCCCACGGGCAGAACGTTGCCGCGGCCAGCTATGCGCGTTCCTGGCGCTTCACACTGAACGCTCTGGACACTTGTGTCGCAGCCAGGTATCGACGGATCGAGCACGGAGAACCCCGTCTCGCTCGCGACGCCCTCCGAAG
>DASXZF010000209.1:0-7358 GCA_036502065.1 Gaiellales bacterium | reverse complement strand
GACACGGTGGGCGTGTTCCAGATCGAGAGCCGGGCGCAGATGCAGTCGCTGCACCAGACGCTGCCCGAGAACCTGGACGACCTGACCGTGCAGGTGGCGCTGGTGCGGCCGGGGCCGATCGTCGGCGACGCGGTCAACCCCTACATCAAGCACCGCCGCGCCCGCCGTGCCGACCCCGCATACGAGCCGCCCTACGACCACCCCCTGCTCGAGCCGGTGCTGCACGACACCCTGGGCGTGGTCGTGTTCCAGGACCAGGTGCTCGAGGTGGCGATCGCGCTCGCCGGCTTCTCGACCGGCGAGGCCGAGAGCCTGCGCCGGGCGATGAGCCGCAAGCGCAGCCGCGACGCGCTCGAGCGCCACCGGCAGCGGTTCTGCGCCGGTGCGGCCGGCCGGGGTGTTCCCGAGGCGACCGCGCTCAAGGTATTCGAGAAGGTGGTGGCCTTCTCGGAGTTCGGCTTCCCCAAGAGCCACGCCGCCGCCTTCGCCATCCTGGCCTACCAGTCGGCCTGGCTGCACCGCACGTATCCGGCCGAGTTCCTGTGTGCGCTCCTGAACGCCCAGCCGATGGGCTTCTACCCGCCGGCGACGCTGCTGCGCGACGGCGAGCGGCGCCGTGTCGAGATCCGCCCACCCGATGTGAACCGAAGCGGCGCCGCCTGCACCGTCGAGGACGGCGGCCGGGCGGTGCGGATCGGCCTCGGCTACGTCAAGGGGGTCGGCACGCGGGCCGGGGGCGTCGTGGCCGAACGCGAGGCGGAAGGCCCGTTCTCCGGCCTCGGCGATCTGGCACGGCGGGCGCCGCTCACGTCCGACCAGCTCGAGGGGCTCGTGCGCGCCGGCGCCTGCGACGACTTCGACCGCAACCGCCGCCGGCTGCTGTGGGAGCTGCCGCTGCACCGCGCCCCCGCGGGCACGCAGGATGCCCAGCTGGCGCTGGCACTCGACGCCTCCCCCACCCCGGCGCTGCCGCGCATGACCGACTGGGAGCGGATGGTGGCCGACCACGAGGCGATGAGCCTGACCACCGGCCCCCACCCGATGGCGCTCCTGCGGCCGAGCCTGGATGTCGCGATCCTCACCGCCGAGCGGCTCGGTGAGGCACCGCTCGGGCCGGTCACCATCGCCGGGATCACCATCGCCCGCCAGCGGCCGGGCACGGCCAAGGGGATCGTGTTCATGCTCGTCGAGGACGAGTCCGGCATGACCAACGTGATCTGCCCGCCCGCCGTGTACGAGCGCGACCGCATCGCCGTCCGCGCCGAGCCGCTCGTGCAGGTGTGGGGACGGCTCGAGCGCCGCGACGGCGCGGTCAACGTGATCGCCGATCGCGTCGCCGGGCTGACCTACGCGGGCCGGCCGGACGTCGGCATGGCGGCCGAACGTGCGGCGGCCAGGGCGGCGGGGACGGGCGCGGGCCAGGGCGGCCACGTCGCCGACCTGCGCCGGCTGCGGGCCGCCGCACCCCGCGCGAACAGCTTCGGGCGGGGCCGGCGCTGACGCTGGCCCGAACAATCACGCCTCAATGGTGTGGATTTCCCAAGAATTCCGTAAAGAGGGCTGCCGCTCGAGAACAAATCTCCGTAGGCTGAGTGGGCCGATGTGGTCTCGCCGCTGAGGTCGAGGAGCCCACCTGACGAGCGGCGAGATGGGGTCGGTTGGGGGAGGCCGTTCGCCTGCGGCCTCCCCCAAAAACCGCTCGGGACGGTCACGTGCCGGCGGCCGCCTTGCGCCTGAGCGCCTTCTGCAGATCCGGGTCGTGCTCACAGGTCTTGCCGCCGTCCAGGACGTTCCACGACGTCCACTGCACCACCCGCACGACCAGGCAGTTGGCGCCGGTCGCGATCGGCCGCTCGCACGCCCACCGCACCTTGTGGGATGAGAGCTTGTCGCAGGTGTAGTCCTCGTTGCCCGCCTGTCTGCCAACGTCGGCGGCGACCGTCGTCGCGGTCGGCGTCGCCGGTAAGAGCGCGGTCAGCGCGGGGATCCGCTCGCACCGGTGCTCGCCCACCGACGTGCTCCAGCTGCCGAGCACGTTCACCTTCGCGATCAGGCACACCGACTCGGCCTGGTAGACGACGGCGCATGCCCAGGCCGCGCCGTCGGACTGCAGCTTGGCGCAGCCCACGGTGGGCGCATGCTGGCGGGCCGCCATCTGGTGCTCGAGCGTCGCCTGGCCGATGCGCTGGTGGACGCGCAGCACCCAGTAACCGGTCGCGCTCACGGCCAGGACCGCGAGGACGATTCCGGTGAGCCACAGGTGAGAGTGAAGCGCCGCGCGGACCGGTGAGCGCACGGGATCGGGCCGGCGCGAGGGTCCCGGCGGATAGGCGGCGGGATACGCGGGCGGCTCCGGTGCTGCGGGCGCCGTCCCCGCGACGGGGTCGGGTGTGAGCTCCGGCTCGGGCTCGGCGGGCGCCTGCGGGGCGTCCGCGGCATGCTTCGGCGCGTAGGCCGGGGCGGGCTCGGCGATCTCGGCGGGCGCAGGCCGTTCGATCCGCGGCGGCAGCCCGACTACAGGCTCGCGCTCGATGCGCGGCGGCAGGACGACGGGTCGCTCCCGCTCGATCCGCGGTGGCAGACCCGGCATCCGCTCGCGCTCGATCCGCGGCGGCAGGCCGGGGGTGGGCGCGCGCTCGATCCGCGGCGGCACCGCGGGTGCCGGAGCCGGCGATTCCTGAGTGACGGGAGTGGCGTCTGCGGGCTCCGACACGGGCTCCATCCCGGGAGGCAGACCGCGCGCGGGCGCCTGGCCCACCTGGCCATTCTCGTCCGCCTGCCTGCGTCGTGTGCGGCCTCCGAGACCCCCCGCCGTCCCGGTTACGGCCAGGACGGCGCGACGGGCCCGGCCCAGCAGCTGGTCTCGTGACACATGGGAACTTTACGCGCTGTCTGCCGAAGACCCCCGAAACACCGCACTCGGACACCCCAAACAGGGGGGCTGGAGCACTCCTACGGGATGATCAGCGCGACGTCGTCGTGCACATCGTCGACGGCCGGGACGACGTCCAGCACGCTCTCGCGGGCGCAGTAGCGCACGTCGTCGGCGAGGTCGGCCGCGCGGAGGTTGCGGGCGCTGCGCGATGCCCCGAGGCCCTCCGCCGCGGACGGGAACGCCGCGGCGATCGCCTCGGCGGCCTGGGCTGCGTCGGTCGCCTCCCACTCGGCCAGCCAGACGCGCAGCTCGGACACGAAGCGGCCCGCGGTGTAGGCGTCGTCGAGCGCGAACTCGCCGGCCACGCCGGCGCACTGCACGAGCACCACGCCCTTCGTCTGGCGCGCGAGGCGCGCCGCGGCCGCGGCGCAGGCGGTCAGGTTGGCGATGCTCCCGATCAGCACGGTGTCGGCCCTGGCCGCGGCGGCGACGACGGCGCGCGTCCCGTTGGTCGTCGTCAGGACGAGCGTCTGGCCCAGCGGCTCGCCGGCGGCGAACTCCCGCGGCGAGTTGCCGAGGTCGAAGCCGTCCGGCCGGACGCACTCGCGCTCGCCCGCGAGCACGGTGCCATCGCCCAGGCGTCCCGCCAGGTCGCGGGCGTGATCGAGGCCGGCGCAGGCGAGCACGCGCGGGTAGCCCTGGGCGAGCGCATGGGCGATGGTCGTCGTCGCCCGCAGCACATCGATGACGATGGCGACCGCCGCCTCAGGCGGCTCGCCCGGCGTGAACCGAACGTCGATCTTCATCTGTCGGCGAGGACCGCCTGGGCTGCCGCCAGCCGGGCGATCGGCACGCGGAACGGCGAGCACGACACGTAATTCAGGCCGGCTCGGTGGCAGAAGGCGATCGAGTCGGGGTCGCCGCCATGTTCGCCGCAGATGCCCATCCTGATGTCGGGCTTCACCGACCGCGCCTTCTCGACCGCCATCGCCACGAGCGCGCGCACGCCCTCGTCCATCGTCTCGAACGGGTTGCGGCGCAGGACGCCGTCCTCGAGGTACACGGTCAGGAACTTGCCCTCGGCGTCGTCGCGCGAGAACGCGAGCGCCGTCTGGGTGAGGTCGTTCGTGCCGAACGAGAAGAAGTCGGAGTACTCCGCGATCTGGTCGGCGAGCAGCGCCGCGCGCGGGATCTCGATCATGCTGCCGATGAGGATGTTGAGGCCGGTGCCGTTCTCCTCCTCGATCACCCGCTCGGTCAGGGCGCGCAGCCGGCGCAGCTCCTCGGTGAAGGCGATCAGCGGATGCATGATCTCGACCTGTGTGGCGCTGACCTTGAGTGCGGCCCGCACGATGGCGCGCACCTGCATCTCGTAGATCTCGGGATAGAGGATGCCGAGCCGGCAGCCGCGGGTGCCGAGCATCGGGTTGACCTCGTGCAGCGCCTTGACCCGGGCGACCAGCCGCTCCTGGCCCGGGCCGATCTCCTCGAGCGACGGCAGGAACTCGTGCAGCGGGGGGTCGAGCAGCCTGATCGTGACCGGGAAGCCCGCCATCGCCTTGAGGATGCCCTCGAAGTCGGACTGCTGGAACGGGAGCAACCGGTCGAGCGCGGCGCGGCGGCCGGTCTCGTCGGAGGCCAGGATCATCTGCCGCATCACGGGCAGCCGCTCGTCGCCGAAGAACATGTGCTCGGTGCGGCACAGGCCGATGCCCTCGGCGCCGAACTCGCGGGCGCGGACGGCGTCCTCGGGCGTGTCGGCGTTGGCCTCGACGCCGAGCCGGCGGATGTCGTCTGCCCACCCGGTGATGGCACGGAAGTCCTCGTTGATCTGCGGCGGCACGAGCCGCACGGCACCGCGGATCACGAGCCCGCGACCGCCGTCGACGGAGATCTCGTCGCCTTCCGAGATCGTCGTGCCGTTCACGGTGAAGTTGCGCGCGGCCGCGTCGATCTGGAGCGACTCGACGCCGCAGACGCACGGCTTGCCCATCCCTCGCGCCACCACCGCTGCGTGCGACGTCATGCCGCCGTGCGCGGTGACGACCGCCTGGGCCTGGATCACGCCGTGGATGTCGTCGGGTGTCGTCTCCCACCGCACGAGGATCACCGACTCGCCGGCGCGGCCGCGCGTCTCGGCGGTGTCGGCGTCGAACACGGCCTTTCCGACCGCCGCGCCCGGCGAGGCGTTCAGGCCGGTGGCGAGCACGTCGTAGTGGGCGCTTGGGTCGATGCCGGGGTGCAGCAGCTGGTCGAGCTGAGCCGGGTCGATCCTGCCGATCGCCGCGCGGTGGTCGAGCACGCCCTCCTCCACCAGGTCGCGGGCGATGTGCACCGCGGCCTGGGCCGTGCGCTTGCCCGTGCGCGTCTGCAGGATGTAGAGCGAGCCCTGCTCGATCGTGAACTCGACGTCCTGCATCTCCTTGTAGTGCCCCTCGAGCCGCTGCATCGCCTCGCGCAGCTCCGTGAACGCGTCGGGGGTGACCTCGGCCAGCTCGGCCAGGGGCCGCGGCGTGCGGATGCCGGCGACCACGTCCTCGCCCTGTGCGTTGACGAGGAACTCGCCGTAGAGCTCGCGCTCACCGGTCGACGGGTTGCGGGTGAACGCGACCCCGGTGGCGCTCTCCGAGCCCATGTTGCCGAACACCATCTGGCCGACGTTCACGGCCGTGCCGAGGTCGTCGGCGATATTGTCGTGGCGGCGGTAGGTGATCGCGCGCGGGGTGTTCCACGAGCGGAACACGGCGGCGACGGAGCGCTCGAGCTGCTCGGCCGGAGCCTGCGGGAAGTCCTCGCCGGTGCCGGCGCGGTAGATGCCCCGGTACGCCTCGAGCAGGCGGCGCAGATCGTCGGCCGTGAGGTCGACGTCGGCGCGCACCCCCCGGTCGAGCTTGGCCCGGTCGAGCGCGTCCTCGAACAGGTGCCCGTCGACCCCCATCACGACGTCGCCGAACATCTGCACGAAGCGGCGGTAGGAGTCGAGCGCGAATCGCTCATCGCCGCTCTTGCGCGCCAGGCCCTCGACCGAGCGGTCGTTCAGGCCCAGGTTCAGGATCGTGTCCATCATCCCGGGCATCGACACGGGCGAGCCGGATCGCACCGACACGAGCAGCGGGTCGGACGGGTCGCCGAGCGTCTTTCCGACTCGCTCCTGAAGGGTCGCGAGATGCTCGGCGACCTGCTCGCGGAGCCCGTCAGGCCACGTCCCGCCGGCGCCCAGATAGTCGAGGCAGGCGGCCGTCGTGATCGTGAACCCGTCGGGCACCGGCAACCCGATGGCCGTCATTTCGGCGAGGTTCGCGCCCTTCCCGCCGAGGAGGTCGCGCATGTCCTTCGAGCCCTCGGAGAAGTCATAGACATACCGGGCCACGGTCGGCAGCATAGACGCGATCCGAACGGGCACGAGATGCCGGGTCCGGGGCGTGCGGTAAGGTGGACGGATGCCGCAGCAGAGCGTCACCTGCGAGTGCGGCCGGCCCGACTGCCACGCCTCGCTCGATGTCAGCCCCGACGAGGCTCGGCGCCTGCACGACGAGGGCGTGCGGCTGATCGCACCGGGCCACGTCACCGGCCGCCCGGAGGAGGTCGTCGTCGCCCGCGGAGACGTTCACTGGGTCGTGCGCGATGTCGACCCCGTCGACGAGGCGTCGATGGAGTCCTTCCCCGCCAGCGACCCTCCGGCGTGGCCCGACTGACGTTGCGCCCACTGGCCGACGAGGACGGCCCGGAGCTCCTGCGCATCCTCGAGACGCCCGCGGTCGCCCGCTGGTGGGACGAGCCGGACGAAGGGTTCCCGTTCACCGACGATCCCGAGGCGACCCGGCTCGTGATCGAGGTCGACGGCGCGGTGGCCGGGATGATCCAATACGCCGAGGACCTCCAGCCCAAGTACCACAGCGCCTCGGTCGACCTGTTCCTCGACCCGGCGCTGCACGGACGCGGCTTCGGCACCGAGGCGGTCAGGCGGGTCGTGCGCCATCTGATCGACGAGCGCGGCCATCACCGGATCACGATCGATCCCGCGACGACGAACGCCGCCGCGATCCGCTCCTACGAGAAGGCGGGCTTCCGCCCGGTCGGGGTCATGCGACGCTACGAGCGCGACCCCGGCGGCGCCGGCTGGCACGACGGCCTGCTGATGGAGCTCCTCGCCGACGACCTGTGAGCGGGCGCCAAAGCGTGGGGTCAGACCCCACGCAAGAGCGGTCGCGAAATCGTCACGTGGTCCGTTCGGGGACTGGCCCCGGTTCTCGGTCGAGGCAGGCTGGCTCAGTCGCCGGTCGGAACGACGCCGGCCGGCTCGACCATGACGATCACCGTGCGGGTCGGGGCGCTCGTCCTGTGCGACACGCCCATCGGCACCGTGAAGCCCTGGTGCGGGCGCAGCCGGACGGTGTCGGAGCCCTCGAGCTCGATCACGAGCTCACCCTCGAGCACCAGGAAGAACTCGTCCTCGGCGTCGTGCTTGTGCCAGTGGAAGTCG
>DASXZF010000208.1:0-27603 GCA_036502065.1 Gaiellales bacterium | reverse complement strand
CATGGGAGGAGCAGGATTCGAACCTGCGTAGGCAGAGCCAACGTCGCGCATCGCGGGGGAACCGGGGTTCCCCCGCGGGCCCCCTCCTTCTCGACGGGGACTCATGGGAGGAGCAGGATTCGAACCTGCGTAGGCAGAGCCAACGGGTTTACAGCCCGTCTCCTTTAGCCACTCGGACATCCTCCCGAGCGAGGGTGATTCTAACCCCGGGCGCCTACTCGGCGTTGCGCAGCGCCTGAGCCTCGGGCAGTCCCTCGAGCTTCTTCAGCGTGTTGTTCTCGATCTGGCGGATGCGCTCGCGGGTGACGCCGAACGCACGGCCGACCTCCTCGAGGGTGCACGGCTGCTCGCCCTTCAGGCCGAAGCGCAGCTCGATCACCTTGCGCTCGCGCTCGGGCAGCGAGTCGAGGGCGCGGTCGATGTCCTCGCGCCGCAGCGTCATCGTGGCCGAATCGAACGGCGAGACGGCCTGCTCGTCGGGGACGAAGTCGCCGAGCTCCGACTCCTCCTCCTCGCCGATCGGCTTCTCGAGACTGACGGGCAGCTGGGCCATGCGCTGGATCTCGCGCACCTCGTCGGTGGTCATGCCGAGCTCGGTTGCGATCTCCTCCGGCTTGGGCTCGCGCCCGAGCCGCTGCACCAGCTGGCGCTCGATGTGCACGACCCGGTTCAGCTTCTCGACCATGTGCACCGGGATGCGGATCGTGCGCGCCTTGTCGGCGATCGCCCGCGTCACCGCCTGGCGGATCCACCAGGTCGCGTAGGTCGAGAACTTGTAGCCCTTGCGGTAGTCGAACTTCTCGACCGCCCGGATCAGCCCGAGGCTGCCCTCCTGGATCAGGTCGAGGAACGAGAGCCCGCGGCCGAGGTAGCCCTTCGCGATCGAGACGACGAGGCGCAGGTTGGCCTCGGTCATCTGCTGCTTGGCGAGCATGTCGCCGCGCTCGATGCGCTTGGCGAGGCTGACCTCCTGGTCGGCCGTGAGCAGCGCCACCTTGCCGATCTCGCGCAGGTACAGGCGCAGCGAGTCGAGGCTCGGCTCGACGGTCAGGTCGAGCTCGGGCGGCTTCTCGCCGTGGAAGACCGCGTCCTGCTGGGCTGTCTGGCGCGACTCCGCGTCCAGGAGCTCGATGTTGTGGTCGAGGAGGTAGGTGTAGAAGTCCTCGAGCTGCTCTTTCGTCAGCTCGATCTCCTCGAGCGTCGCCGCAACCTCGTCGAAGGTCAGATACCCCTTCTCGTGGCCCTCCTGCACAAGGGCCTTGAGCTCTTCGATCTCCGGGAGCGAGATGTCGACAGTCAGCATGGGCCCCCCCAAATGCTTCGTTTGCAGATTAAGCGGTCACGAAGGACTCCCCCCCGGCAGTGACAACGCAAACACCCCGGATCGGCCGGTAGGGGAGACAAAACGGATCGCAGACTCGGGCAGTGTACAAGCGGTTATCAGGCTCGGCAAGGAAGTTTCCGGAACGTGTCCGTCACGGCGCCGACATGCCTTCCGTCACATGTTCCCGTGCAGCTCCACGTCGGCGCGCAGGCGCACGACCGGATCGCCCACCGTATTGCGCAGCACCGGCTCGGCCAGCGGCGCCAGGCCGTCCGGAGGCGCGTCCCAGCCGAGCAGCCGGCCGAGCACGGCGAGCGCCGCCGGCGAGCTCGCGCGGGAGTTGCCGTCGTCGATGCGAAGCGCGATGCCGATGCCCTCGGCGGGGAGTCCGATGCACGAGAGCGCCTCGGCGCCGCCCTTGGACACGCATCCCGGGATGGCCCGCATGGCCTCGGTGTCGAAGTCGCCGTCGCCGCGCACGAGCTCGGGGTGGGCGGTCATCGCCGCGTACTGGCGCGGCAGACGCTCGGCGAGCCGGGCGTACATGGTGGCGATCACCCGCAGCGGCAGCGCGAACGCGACGACGCCGCAGCCGTCGGTCATGGTCGGGATCGAAGCGGCGTCGACCTCCGCCTGCTCGGCCACGACGGCCAGGGCCGCGCCCTGCGACGGATGCTCGGGCCGCCGGTAGCCCTCGGTCACCCAGCCCCGGTGGACGCTGTGTGCGAGGAAGCCCAGGTGGTTTCCCGAGCAGTTGTGGCGCAGCCGCTCCTCGGGCGAGCCCGGCGAGTTCTGGAGCGCCCAGGCGTCCAGCCCGCATGCGTCGAGCCCTCGTTGCACGGCCTCGACGTGGATGTCCTGACCGGCATGGGAGGCGCACATGACCGCAAGGACGCGGCTGTCGAGGCCGAGGGCGTCGAGACCGCCCGAGGCGATCAGCGGCTCGACCTGGAAGGGCTTGGCCGCCGAGCGCAGCGTGGTGACGCGGTCGGGGTCGCCGCACGATGCGATCACCGAGCCGTCGGTGCGCACCGCGACAGCATCCACGCGATGGTGGCTCTCGGGGAAGCCGTTGCGGTAGCTCGTGACGGTGCCGGGCGCGAACACGGGCTGCCGACCCTACATGGCCGACTATGAGCGCGGCGCGACGACCGGTAGCGTTCGGTGTATGCCGGAGCTCCCCGAACTCGAAGCGTTCGTGATCGCGCAGCGCGAGGCCCTCACCGCCGAGCCGGTCGCCGCCGTCCCCGTCGCCCACTTCGCGACGACGAAGACGATCGACCCGCCGCTCGCGTCGCTCGTCGGCCAGCGCTTCACGTCGATCGGCCGGCGCGCGAAGCGGCTGCTCTTCACCGCCGAGGATGGAAACACGCTCCAGGTGCACCTGATGTCCGCCGGCCGGCTGGCCGTGAACGCGAAGCGGCTGAAGACGGCGATGCTCGTCGTTCAGTTCGACTCGGGGCGCGAGCTCATGATGTCCGAGTCCGGCCACAAGCGCCGCGCGGGCGTGTGGCTCCTGCGGCCCGATGCGCTTGCGGCCGAGCTCGCCCACATCGGGCCGGAGCCGCTCGACCCGGCGTTCACGACCGCTGCACTGGCCGAGACGCTCGCCGCGCATCCGCACCAGCTGCACGCGTTCCTGCGCGACCAGCGGGCAATCGCCGGCATCGGCCGGGCGTTCGCCAACGAGATCCTGTGGGCGGCCCGGCTCTCGCCCTATCAGCGCTCGGCGACGCTCTCGGACGACGAGCTCGCTCGTCTGCACGCGGCGATCACCGGCGTGCTCGGTGCCGCGGTCGAGCGGCTCGTGCCGCTCTCGGGCTTCGGCCTGACGACCAAGGCCGACCGCGGCTACGCCGTCCACGACCGGCTCGGCGAGCCGTGCGCGCGCTGCGGCGACGTGATCCGGCACGTGTCGTTCGACGAGCACACCGTCTTCTACTGCGCCGCCTGCCAGACCGGCGGGCGGGTGCTGGCCGACCGGCGCCTGTCACGCCTCTTACGGGAGTGATTCGCGGCGGCGGGCTACCATCCTGACCATGCTTGAATCCTCAACAACCTTCACGCACGACCTCCAGGCCGCCGAGCCTGACGTCCATCTCGCGCTCACCCGTGCCGGTGTCACGGGCGTCGACAAGGTCATCCGCATCGCCCACGCCGGCACCGAGCTCCTCTACTACGCCGAGATCGACTGCTTCGTCGACCTCGACCCCGGTCAGAAGGGCGTGCACATGTCGCGCTTCCCCGAGACCGTGGCCGAGTGCATCGACCAGGTCGTCATCGGAGAGGCCCTGCACGTCGAGGACCTGGCCGAGCACATGGCCTCGCGCATCGTCGAGCGCCAGAAGGCGGTCCGCTCCGAGGTCACGATCCGGGCGAAGTTCCCGATCACCCGCACGACGCCCGTGTCCGGCCTGCCGACGCAGGAGATCTACCACCTGATCGGCCAGGCGCTCGCGAACACGAGCGGCGCCCGGCGCATGGTCGGGGTCGAGGTGCGCGGGCTGAACGCCTGCCCATGCGCGCAGGGGCTCGTGCGCGAGCGCGCACGCGACCGCCTGTCCGAGGCCGGGTACGACGACGGCCAGATCGCCGAGATCTTCGGCATGCTCCCCGCGGCGACCCACAACCAGCGCGCCGAGGCGACCCTGATGGTCGGCACCCGCCGCGAGATCGATGCCCGCGACCTGATCGCCGTCGCCGAGGAGTCGATGAGCGCACCCGTGTTCGAGCTTCTGAAGCGGCCCGACGAGCTCTTCGTGGTCGAGCACGCCCATCTGCACCCGCGCTTCGTCGAGGACTCGGTGCGGCTGATGATCGCCGGCGCGTTCGACCGCTACGACGACCTCTCCGACGGCTGCTTCCTGCTCGCCCGCCAGGTGAACCACGAGACGATCCACAACCACGACGTGCTCGCCGAGCGACACGGCACCGTGGGCGAGCTGCGGGCCGACATCGAGCACCGAAGCGGTGGCGCGCCGAAGCACACCACGGCGCGCGACTGGCTCGAATCGCGCTGAATACCCGGTGCCAGGCACCGAATATTCACGGCGTTATCGGCGCGCGCGCCCAGAGCTCCGCGGCCACGAGCTCCGTCACCAGCGTCTCGACCAGCGGACGCACATCCACGTCCCGCGCGCCCGGAAGCTCGATGTCGAGCGCAGAGCCGGGCAGGCTCCCGCCGGCGACGACGACCGGGAAGCTGCGCCTCGCGGCCCACTCCATCACCTCGGCCTCGTGCCGCGAGCCGGGCAGCACGAGCGCTCGATAGCCGGGCCGCTTCGTCAGGTAGACGTCGACGTGTGACCAGTCACCCGTCTCACACGCGTATGCGGACACGCGCGGCACCTCGCGCAGCATGAGCGCCGACTGCTCGGCGGCGCCGATGCGCTCGGCCGGAGCGAGGATGTGGACGGTGCCGCCCTCGAGCAGCTCGACGGTCCGGGGCAGCCACTCGTGGCGGCCGTCGAGCACACGCCGCGCCGCCTCGGCGGCGCGCTCGCGGCAGCCGGCCGCCGGGCCGGGCCCGAACAGGCCGCACAGCTCCTGGAGCAGTGCGACGGCGCTGCGGTAGCTGGCGCACGCGACACCGCTCGGGCCGTCGGCCGCGATCACGAGGCAAGCGTCGGCCTCGGCCGCGATCGGGCTCTGCGGCCGGCTGGTGACGCCGACGACCATGCTCGTGCCGAGGTGCCTGCGCATCGCCGCGACGGTCTCCCCCGATCCGCCCGACGCCGAGATCGCGACGACGAGCGTGTCGGCGGCGGGCGGTTGCGGGGTGCCGGTCGAGGCCATCTCGGCGTTCGCCTCGACCCCGTGCGCGCGCAGACGGGTGGCGGCGTCGAGGGCGGCGTAGCGCGAGCTGCCCATGCCCAGGAAGAGCACGCGTCGCGCGCGTCCGGCGAGCTCGGCGACGGCGCCCAGATCGGCAACGGGCTCGGCCACCGCGCGCGCCGCGGCGAGCACGTCGGCCGCGAAGAGCTCTGGCCGAAGCTCAGCCATCGCGCTCCAGCAGCCACCGCATCCCGCCCACCGGCGCGTACATCCACTCGGGCAGGAACGCGGCCGCGTAGGTGAACTCGTAGCACTCCTTCTCGACCTCGAGCGCGCGCAGCAGGCCTGTGTCGACCGGCCCGTAGCCCTCCAGGAACGCCGCCCGGGCGCGGTCGATCCAGGCCTCGATCTCCTCGGCGTGGCCGGGCCACAGGTCGCGCTCGACGTGGCGGCCAAGGTGGTCGAACGAGCGCAGCATCGCGGCGACGTCGCGCAGCGCCGGGCCCGGCCGCGCGCGCTCGGCCACGGGCCTGGTCGGCTCGCCCTCGAGGTCGACCACGACCAGCCGGCCCACGTCGGTGCGCAGCACCTGGCCGACGTGGTAGTCGCCGTGCAGGCGCTGAAGCGTCACTGGCGCGGCATCGGTCTCGAGCGCCGCGAGCTCGGCCAGGATCCGGTCGCGGTGGGAGCGCAGCTCGGCGGCGACCTCGACGGGCACCGCGGCGATCGCGCGATCGAGTTGCGTCTGCGCCTCCGCCCGCCACTCGCGCCGGTCGCCAGGCGTGGCCGGGCTCGTCCCGTAGGCGGCCAGGGCGGCGTGCAGGCGCGCGCTCTGCACCCCCAGGCGGCCGATGTCGGTCACGTCGCCGGCACGGACGGCGTCGGCGCACCAGGCCCAGCCGTCGGTGCCGGGCACGTACTCCTGGACGAGCGCGACCGCATGGTCGTCCCAGTGCAGCGACCCTGCGTAGGCGGGCACGCAGTCGAGCGCGGCGGTCTCGGTCAGGTGGCGGCCGAGCTCGACCTCGGGATGCACGCCGGGCCAGATCCGGCGGTAGAGCTTCACCACCAGCCGCTCGTCGACCACGTAGGAGGTGTTCGACTGGTCAAGGCCGATCGGGCGCTCGCGGGTCGGCGCCGGTGTCACGGGAGCGCCACGGAACTGCCACCGCCCGCGTTTGGGGTCTGACCCCGGTTGGAGCAGGGCCGAGGCGACCTCGCCCTCGCTCCACACGTAGCGGTCGCTGCCGTCCACGAGCACGATCGAGAGCGCCGCGCCGGCGCCCAGATCGAGCCGGTCCTCGACCTCGACGCTCCCGATCGTCCCCGCCTTGCCGCCGAACCAGCGAGCCGCCGCCAGGCGCTCAGGCGTCGGCAGCGACACGCTCGATCAGGTCGGCCGCGCGCACGGTGCCAGGCGCGGCCTGCAGCCGCCTGGCGATCACGCTCATCCGCCGCCGCAGGTCGCCGTCGCCCAGCAGCCGGTCGATCGCCGCCGACATCTCGGCCTCCTCGAACGCGTACGTGTCCAGGCGCACGCCGAAGCCCGTCTCGTGCACCCTCTGCGCGTTGTCGTACTGATCCCAGAAGAGCGGCAGCGCGATCATCGGCTTGCCGAAATGGAAGCACTCGGTGGTCGTGTTGTTGCCGCCGTGGGTGATGACGAGATCGACCAGCGGCAGCACCGACGGCTGCGGCACGAACTCCTCGCCCCACATGTTGGGAGCCAGGTCGTACTGATCGTGCTGCGGGCCCTTCGAGACGATGAAGCGGTGCGGCGTGCGGCCGAGCACGTCGACCAGCCGGCGCATCAGATCGACATCGGCTGAGCCGAGCGACCCGAGCGACAGGTAGACCAGGGCGCCGTCGCCCTCGCGCACCGCCTCCGGCACCTCGAAGGCGGCGTCCGAGCCGCGCACGCACGACTCGAGGCGATGCCACGTCGAGTCGAGCGGCCGCGTGCGGGCGTAGTCGGCCTCGGCCGGGTAGACGTAGAGGTTCAGGTGCGGCGATGGGTACATGAACTCGAGCTCGGGCAGCGGCGGCGCGCCGGCGGCCTGGCTGAACGCGTCGAACTCGGCCCACATCTCGCGGTGGGTGCGGTCATACTCGGCCCGGAAGTCGGCCCAGGCCGCGCGGTCGCCGGCCGGGTATCCCGAGAAGACCGGCGCCAGGGCGGGGTCGGGCAGCTCGAGCGGGTTGCACGACATGATGCGCACCCACGGCCGACCGCTGGCCGGCAGGGCGGGAAACGCGCACACGTTGTCCTCGCAGATCACGTCGGGATCGAGCTCGGCGATGATCTCGGACAGGCGCGGGTTCACGTAGCGGGAGCCGTCGAGGAGCGCCTGCCAGGTGGGCTGGATGAAGCCGGCCAGCTGCTCGATCGTCGGCGTGCGGAAGACCGGCGCCGTGTCGCGGATGAAGTCCTTCCAGAACTGTCCCGGCACCTCTTCGACCGCGGGCGGCGGCCCGAGCCGCATCAGCCGCTCCTCGAACCCGCGCGCCTCGAGGGTGCCGGCGAAGGACTCCTCGACGATGAACACCACCCGGTGGCCTCGTGCACGCAGGATGTCGCCGATTCCGACGCAGTTGTTCGTGGGGCCGAAGGCCCCCTCGGGGAAGAAGACGACCGTCGCCACGGCGGTCAAGTATGACGGCTGCGGGTGGGCCGGTGCACGGCCCACCCGCCCGTCATGTCACCTATGCGGTGGCGTGGGCCGAGCGCGCGGCGGTGTAGCGCTCCGCGACCGCCGACCAGTCGATCACGTTGAAGATCGCGGCCAGATAGTCGGGCCGCTTGTTCTGGTACTTCAGGTAGTACGCGTGCTCCCAGACGTCGATGCCCAGGATGGGCGTCTGGCCGTCGGAGATCGGCGAGTCCTGGTTGGCGGTGCTCGTGACCTTGAGCTTGCCGTCGTCGACGACGAGCCACGACCAGCCCGAGCCGAAGCGGTTCACGCCGGCGTCGGAAAGCTGCTTCTTCAGGTCGTCGAAGCTGCCGAAGGCCGAGTTGATTGCGTCGCCGAGCTCGCCGCTCGGGGTGCCGCCGCCGTCGCCGGAGAGCACCGTCCAGAACAGCGAGTGGTTGGCGTGGCCGCCGGCGTTGTTGCGCACCGGGCCCTGCTTGTCCGCGGGAAGCGACGACAGGTTGGCCAGCACCTCCTCGACGGGCTTGTCGGCCCATTCGGTGCCGTCGAGGGCCGCGTTGGCCTTGTCGACGTACGCCTGGTGGTGCTTGTCGTGGTGGATGCGCATCGTCTGCTCGTCGATGTGCGGCTCGAGCGCGTTGTACGCGTACGGCAGATCGGGAACCTCGTAGGACATGCAATTCTCCCTTCCGGAGTGGGTTTCACCCTTGTGAATACCCGGGAGCTAGCATATCCCCCCATGCCTGCGGTCGACGGCACCCGCACCCTCGTGGTGGGAGGCGCGCACCGGCTCGGCCGGGCGATCGCGCTCGACCTCGCGGACGGCGGCGCGGATGTCGCGATCAGCTATCGCTCGAGCGCCCATGCGGCGGACGAGACCCGCGCCGAGATAGAGGCGCTGGGCGTGCGCTCGGCGGCGTTTGCGGCCGAGGCCGGCGTCCCGGCGCAGATGGCGGCGCTGGTCGAGTCGGCGGTCGCCGAGCTGGGCGGGCTCGACGTGATGGTGTACTGCCCGTCGGGGGGCTTCGAGCCGGTCGCGCCCGCCGATGTGACCGAGGAGCTGTGGGACACGGCGCTCGACTCGACCGCCAAGGGCTTCATGTTCGCGGCCCAGGCCGCGCACGGCCACATGGCCGTGGGCGGTGGCGGCGTGATCGTCGCGATCACCGACGTCGCCGGCGTCCAGCCGTGGCCGCTCTTCGGCCCGCATGGCGCGGCCAAGGCCGCCCAGATCCACCTCGTCAAGACGCTCGCGCTCGCATGGGGGCGCGAGGGAGTCCGGGTGTGCGGCGTCGCTCCCGGTCCCGTGCTCCTGCCCGGCGGCCAGCGCGGCGCGACCGAGGAGACGGCCCTGGGCACGATCGGCGAGCCCGCCGACGTGTGCCGGGCGGTGCGCTTCTGCGTCGAGTCGGACTTCGTCACGGGCACGAACGTCGTCGTCGACGGCGGCCGCGTCCTGCGGCCGTAGACGCTAGACCGACCGGGTGATCCCGCCGTCGATGCGGATGTTCTGTCCGGTCAGGTAGGCGGCGCGGTCGGACGCGAGCAGGGCGATGAGCTCGGCCACCTCCTCGACGGTGCCGTAGCGGCCCATCGGGATCCGCGCCTTGAACTCGGCGTTCTCGGGCAGCGAGTCGATGAAGCCCGGCAGGACGTTGTTCATGCGGATGTTGTCCGGCGCGTAGCGGTCGGCGAAGAGCTTGGTGAAGGCGGCCAGGCCGGCCCGGAAGACGCCGCTCGTCGGGAAGACCGGGTCGGGCTCGAAGGCGGCGAACGTCGAGACGTTCACGATCGCGCCGCCGCCCTGGGACTGCATGATCGGCGTCACGAGCCGCGTGGGCCGAACGACGTTCATGAAGTACACCTCCATGCCGGTGTGCCACTGCTCGTCGGTCAGCTCGAGCACCGGTGCGCGCGGGCCGTGGCCGGCGCTGTTCACGAGCGCGTCGATGCGGCCGAAGCGGGCCATGGTGGCGTCGACCAGCCGCTTCAGGTCGTCCTCGGACTGGTTCGAGCCGGTGACCCCGACGCCGCCGAGGCTCTCGGCGAGCGCCTCGCCCTTGCCCGACGACGACAGGATCGCGACCCGGAAGCCGTCGGCCGCGAGCCTGCGCGCCGCGGCCGCGCCCATCCCGCTGCCGCCCGCTGTCACCACCGCCACGCGCTCGTCCGTCACGCGCGTCACCCTAGCGTCGAGGTGCGGTGGGCCGCCGCTGCCAGCCAGCGTGGGTTGATCTCGACGCCCCAGCCCGCGCCCTGCGGCGCCGCCAGGCGTCCGTCCTTGATCGTGATCGGCGGGTCGTAGAGGTCGTACTGCCAGGGGTAGTACTCGGGGCCTTCGATCGAGAGCTCGAGGTAGGGGCCGGCGTTCGGGATGGCGCAGAGCAGATGCTGGGTGAAGACGGTGACGAGCGACAGGTTGGCCGCGTGCGGCGTGCACGGCAGGCCCGCCTGGGCGCCCATGCCGGCGACGGCGAGCGCGCGCGTGAAGCCGCCGATGTAGCAGACGTCCGGCTGGACGACGTCGACGGCGCGGCGCTCGATCATGCGCCGCCACTGCCACAGGAAGCAGTCCTGCTCGCCGCCGGCGACGGTCACGCCGAGTGCGGCCGCCACCTGCGCCGTCCACTCGAGCTCCCAGTACGGGCACGGCTCCTCGAAGTGCTCGACGCCGTGGGCCTCGAGCAGACGGCCGACCTCGATGGCGCGTGCCGGCGTGTAGCAGCTGTTGGCGTCGACGAGCAGCCGGGCGTCGTCGCCGAGCGCGCGCCGCAGCGCCGGCACGATCGCCTCGGTGCGGCCGGGCCACTCGTCGTGGTCGTGGCCGCACTCGCGCCCGACCCGGAACTTGAACGCGCGGAAGCCGTCGCGGTCGCGCAGCTCTGTGAGCCGCTTCGCCTCGGCCTCCGGCGTGATGTCGCGGCGCATGCTCGACGCGTAGGTCTCGAGCGTCTGTGGCGTGCCGCCGGCGAGGGTGCAGACGGGCACGCCCGCACGCCGCGCGCGCAGATCCCAGAGGGCGGTGTCGACGCCGCCGAGCGCGCGGCAGACGTACGAGCCGGGGTACTTGTGCTCGGCCTCCAGGACGCGCGAGCCGAGCGCCGCGGCGGCGTCGGGGTCGGAGCCGAGCGCGTGCGGCGCCACCTGCCGGTGCCGCACCTCGCAGGTGATGTCGGCGTTGTAGGGCGACACCTGGCCCCAGCCCTCCGAGCCGTCGTCGGTGCGCAGACGCACGAAGCCGACCCACTCGGTCGTGAACGTCTCGATGCTCGTGATGCGGCCGCCGCCGCTCACGGCACGATCACGTTTCGGATCGCCTCGCCGCGGCGCATCGCGGCCACGGCGGCGTTGATGTCGTCGAGCGGGTAGGTGGCGGTGACGAGCTCGTCGAGCCGCAGGCGCCCGGCGGCGTAGAGGGCGGCGAGGCGGGGGATGTCCTCGGCGGGGCGGGCCGAGCCGAGCTTGCTGCCGACGATGCGCTTGCCGTCGTGGGCGAGCGCGCCCGGGTCGAAGTGGGCGGCTTGGCCGCTCGCCGGCATGCCGACGCAGACAAGGGTGCCGCCGCGGCGCAGGCAGGCCAGGCCCTGGTCGACGGCCGTCGCCGTGCCGGCCGTGACGATGACAGCGTCGGCGCCCGCGGCTCCGACGACCGCGGTCACGGCGGCGACCGGGTCGGCGGCCGACGCATCGACGGTCGCGGTCGCGCCGAATGCCCGCGCGGCGGCCAGCTTCGCCTGGGCGACGTCGACCGCGATCACGTGCGCGGCGCCGGCCCCGACCGCCGCCTGGACGGCGTTCAGCCCGACGCCCCCGGCGCCGATCACGACGACCGCGCTGCCGGGCTCGACCCGCGCGTCGCGCACGACGGCGCCCGTACCGGTCATGACCGCGCAGGCGATCAGGCACGCGCTCGTGTCGGGCAGGCCGTCGGGGATCGGCACCGCCTGCGAGGCGTGTACGACCGCCTCGTCGGCGAACGTCGCGCAGCGCAGCCCCTGGACGGCTCGCTCGCCGCCGGCGAGACGGATGGGCGAGAGATCGTCGAGCCGGAAGCGGGCCTCGCAGAGCGCGGGCGCGCCCTCCCGGCAGCGCGCGCATGCGCCGCAGAAGCGCACGAGGCTCACGACGACCCGCTCGCCGATCCGAGGCGACTCGACGCCCGCGCCCGTCTCGAGGACGACGCCGCAGGCCTCGTGGCCGTACACCGCCGGCAGCTCGCCGCCCCACGCGCCGTCCGCATAGGCGACGTCGCTATGGCAGATCGCGCAGGCCGTCACGCGGATGCGCACCTCGCCCGGGCCGGGCGCGTCGAGCTCGACCGGCTCGATCGAGAGCGGCTCGGCGAAGCGGCGGCAGACGGCGGCGCGCGGCATCGCACAGACGTATCACAGCCGCACGTGGGACTACCATCGTCGATGATGAGCACGGACGTGGTCGACGCGCGCAAGGCACAGGGCGAGGAGCGGGTTCCGGACTCGATCCGGGTGCTCGACCACGGCTTCGTGCGCCTCGACGGCTCCATGGCCGACGACCTCTCGGTGGTGAACGCGGCCCGCGTGTCGTTCGCCCAGCGCTCCGATGTGATCGGCGAGCGCGACCAGGGCCTGATCCGCTTCCTCATGCGCGAGCGGCACGGCACCCCGTTCGAGCACAACGCGTTTCGCTACCACGTCAAGCTGCCGATCTTCGTGATGCGCGAGTGGGCCCGGCACCGGATCGGCTCGTTCAACGAGTGGAGCGCGCGCTACTCGCAGCTCGACCCCGAGTTCTACGTGCCCGAGCCGCAGGACGTGCGCACGCAGGTCGGCAAGCCCGGCGCCTACAGCTTCGACCCGGTCGACCCCGAGCTGGCCGAGCACACGCGCGAGACGCAGCGGGCGGTCTACGAGCAGGCCTATGCGGCGTACGTCGACCTGCTCGAGCAGGGCGTCGCCAAGGAGGTGGCCCGAAACGTTCTGCCCGTGGCCATCTACACCCAGTTCTACTGGACGGTCAACGCGCGCAGCCTGATGAACTTCCTGTCGCTGCGAAACGCCGTCACCGCCCAGCGTGAGATCCGCCGCTACGCGGACGCGGTCGAGAAGCTGTTCGCCGCGAAGATGCCGATCACGCACTCGGCCTTCGTGGCGAACGAGCGCCGCGCCCCCTAGCCGCACCAAAAGGGGTCAGACCCCTTTTGGTGCGGCGAACCCTTTGCGCTCGTCGGCGTCCGGACGCGGGTTGCATCGGGGTGAACCTCGGGCCCAGGTCAACGACTCGGCTGGCCGGAACGTATGCGGGCCGGCCGGTTCGTCTGACGATCGCCGCCGGCGCGTCGTTCTGCGCCTCGCAACGGGACGTTCTGCGCGACCTGTGGGTTCTCTCGACGTTCTCCGAGGCGATCGGCTGCCGGCGTGCATAGCCGGTGCCAGGCACCGTTATTCACCCAGGCGCTCGCTCCGCCCCTGGTCGTCGAGCGGTGTGACGGCCGTCGCAATCCGCGGCCCGCGGGGCCGCGTATCCCGACGAACCCCCCGATGACACCAAGGAGAGACATGCACATTCGCAAGATCCTCACAGGAGCTGCGGTGGTGATGCCTGGCGTGGCGGCGCTGGTCGCGGTGACGGCGACTTCGGCATCGGCCGCGGCGACCGCTCCACCCGGCTACCGCATCGTGCGCACCGCGAACCTCGCGGCGCCGCCTTCGATCTTCAACACCACCGGTCAGGCGAGCTGTCCGACCGGCACCGTCCCGTGGGGCGGCGGGGTGTCGATGAGCAACGGCTTCGCGGCCGTCGGCACCAGCATCAACACCTCCGAGCCCGTCGCCGGAAGCTGGCGGGCGCGCGTCAACAACGCCTCGGGCACGGCCCAGTCCTTCCGCGTGGACGTCATCTGCGCGAAGCAGCCCAAGGGCTACAAGGTCGCGTTCGCGAGCGCGGACAACCCGCCCCACGACAACACGCCGGCGACGGCGAGCTGTCCCACCGGCACCGTCGTCCTGAGCGGAGGCGCGCTCTCGACCTCCGACACGACCGCCGAGGCGATCACGAGCCTCGGGCCGAACGGCTCGCACGGGTACTCGGCGTTCATAGCCAACACCTCGAACGTCGACCAGCACCTCACGGTGTTCGCCGTGTGCGCGGCGAAGCCGCCCAAATACGCGATCGTGTCGCAGTCGGTGAGCGACATGGGCCCGGACGACCCGGTTGAGACGCCGGTCTGCCCGGCCGGGACGTCCGTCCTGGGTGGTGGCTTCAAGGTCGCGGCCCCGGGCTTCGACATTCCCATCGCGGGCTCGCTCGACGAGGACCGGCACGGGTGGTTCGGCGAGGCGGTCAACCAGCGGTCGGGCGCGACCGTGGTCACGGGCCAGGCGATCTGCGGCGCGTAGGCCTCACCGGCGGCGTCTGACGCGACCGGCTGGAGCGGCCAGGAGCTCCAGCCGGTTGCCAAACGGGTCGTGGGTGTAGAGCCGGCGCACGTCCGGCCAGCGCTCGTCCCACTCGACGTCGGCGCCGGCGGCCTCCAGCCGGGCGGCGGTCGCATCGAGATCGGCCATGCGCAGTCCGGGGTGGGCCTTGCGCGCCGGGCGGAATTCGGCCTCGACGCCCAGGTGCAGGCCGGGCTCGAACCAGACGCCGCCGGTCGCGCGCAGCGGCTCGGGCTTGGCGATCTCGGCCAGGCCGAGCAGCCCGGTGTAGAACCGGCGGGCGGCATCCTCACCGCCCGCCGGCATCGCCACCTGGACGTGGTCGAGGGCGGCCGCCGGGCCGCCGTCGCGCTGCGCCACCTACATCTCCACGATCGCCGGCGGAGCCTCCGCGGCCTCGCCCGCGTCACCGCCCTCGGGGGCGTGCGACGCCTCGGCCGACTGGGTGGGCATGTGCGCGAGTCCGAACAGGGCCACGAGCGCCGCTGCGAACGTCAGGCCCGCGCCGGTCAGGAGCGCGCGGTCGACCCCGTGGACGAACGCCTGGAGCGCGTTTGTCTCGGCGGTGGGGTTGTGCGTGATCGCGAGGATCGCCTTGCCCTGGCCGCCCTGCACGAGCGGCACGAGCTTCTCGGCCTGGGCATGCAGGGAAGGCGAGAGTCCAGCGATCTTGTCCGACCACTGGTTCGCCGCGAGCGTTGTGCCGATGCCGCCGAGCACGGCGATGCCGAGCGCGCCGCCGACCTGGCGCGACGCGTTGATCACGCCGGAGGCGATGCCCGCCTTCGTCCGCTCGACGGCCGCCATGCCGGTGGCCGACACGGCCGGCATCGTCAGCGCCATGCCCGCGCCCATCAGCATCTGGAACGGCCAGATCGCGTTGTAGGACGAGTGCATGTGCACGAACGAGAGGCCGAACAGGCCGATCGAGGCCGAGAACATGCCGATGGTCATCAGCCAGCGCGGGCCGACCCGGCCCGACAGCCGTCCGCCGATCGGGGCGACGAACAGGATCATCATCGTCGTCGGCAGCGTGCGCAGACCGGCCTGGATCGGGTCATAGCCGCGCACGTTCTGGAAGTAGAGCGTCAGGAAGTAGATGACGCCGAAGAGCGCCAGCCCGACCAGGGCGACGACGATGCTCGAGACCGAGAACGCCCGGATGCGGAAGAAGCTGAGCGGGATCATCGGGTCCGAGATGCGGCTCTCCCAGATCACGAAGAGCGCGATCAGCACGGCGGACGCGACCAGGAACGACAGCGTGTAGGTGCCGAGCCACGCGTGGTTGGCGGTCTTGATCAGGCCCCACGTGAGCGCGAAGAGGCCCGCGCTGATCAGCACGGTGCCGACGACGTCGAGCGAGCGCGCAGCCGGGTCGCGCGACTCGATCACGGCCCAGGCGGTGACGCCCATCGCAACGACGCCGATCGGCACGTTCACCCAGAACACGGCCGACCACGAGAAGTGCTGCGTGAGGAAGCCGCCGAGGAGCGGGCCGATGGCGAGGCCGAGGCCCGAGATGCCCGCCCAGATGCCGATCGCCTGGGGCAGCTGCTTGCGCGGGAACGCGGCCACGAGGATCGAGAGCGAGAGCGGATTCAGGAGCGCGCCGCCGACGCCCTGCACGGCGCGGAAGGCGATCAGCTGGGTGTCGGTCTGCGCCAGCGCGCACGCCATCGACGAGAGCGTGAAGATGAGCAGCCCGACCATGAAGATGCGTCTGCGCCCGAACCGGTCGCCCAGCTTGCCGCCGAGCAGGATCAGGGTGGCGAACACCAGGATGTAGGCGTTCACCGTCCACTCGAGGTTCTCGGGCGTGGGCTTCAGCTCGCGCTGGATCGACGGCAGCGCCACGTTCACGATCGTGTTGTCGAGCATGATCATGAAGAGGGCGAAGCACATGGCGAAGAGCGTCCACCACTTGTGGTTGGGGTGTTCGTGGGTCACGGGGTCTCCTCGGGAGCTGGAGGTACGCGGAAGAGGCGGCCGAGCGTCTCGGCCACCGCGACGAATTCGGTCAGGGCAGGGCTTCCGTGCACGGCGTGGGCGTGTCCGCCGGCGAGCGTGTAGCCGTACAGGATCCAGGCCGCCATGTGCGGGTCGATGTCGGTGCGCACCTCGCCGGCGGCCTGGCCGGCGGCGATGTTGGCGGTCATCCGCTGCAGCACCTCGGTCAGGCTCGCGGTCAGGGCGGTGCACACCGCCGGGTCGTCGACGAGCGCGGCCGCGAGCGTGCGCAGCCGGATCGTCTCGATGATCAGCGGGTCGGTCGCGGCCCGCTCGGCGATGGCGAGCATCCCCGCCAGCGGGCCGGCCGAGGCCGCCATCACGGCGTCGACCATCGCCTTCATCGCCTCGGTCGCGTCGGTCAGCACGGCGGCGAACAGCGCCTGCTTGGAGGGGAAGTGCTTGTAGAGCATCGGCTCGGAGCACTCGGCGCCGCTTGCGATCGCCGCCGTGCGCGCACCGCGGTAGCCGCGGGTGGCGAACTCGTGCCGCGCGGCCTCGAGGATCATCCGGCGGCGCGCGTCGGCCGTCACGCGCGTGTACTCCATCACCATCCCCGCAGGTTAGTGAAGATTCACTACGGGCTCAAATCGGAACCGACCGGGGCGCGGGCATGAGCCGCCCGCGCCCCGTGAGGCGGTCCCGTCAGAGCAGGCCGCAGGTCGCGGCCGACGTGGGCCACGGCGTGTATCCGACCACCTGGGTCGCGTTCCACGCCGCCGCCGTCTGCATCGCGGCAGGCCAGTTCGAGGCGTCGCCCCACAGCTGCACGTACTTGGCGCCGTAGGCGGTCTCGAACGAGGGGTCCATCTGGTACCCGCCGTAGTACGGGCCGGCCGGCGAGTACGCCGACCACGAGCCCTCGTAGCTGTGGATGCACGAAAGCGCCGCATAGACCGGCGCCCGGCTCTGGAGCTGCAGCCGGTAGTGGTGGGCACGTCTGTGCCAGCGTGCGTCCATCGCCTCCAGCGTGGGGATGTCCACCGTCAGCCGCTCACGCCGATGAGGTGTGAGGATGATGCCGAGCTTCCAGGCCCGGTGCACCGCGTGCGTCCGCCGGAGACGGATGTCCTGACGCAGGCGGTGGACGAGCTTCGGATGCGGTGCCTCCCACCATGGGATCACCCCTGGGGGCTTTGAGGCGGAGGCCGTCGGTGCTGTGATCATCGTTGCCGCCAGCACCGTGGCGGCGGTGAGTGCCTTTTTCAGGGCTTCCCTCCTTACTCGACAGCAGAGGCGCTGCGGGTTGGACGCCCTCTTGTCCAGCCGCGCAGGCGGCATCCCACGGGGCGTGGGAGCCGCATCGCGAACGCCCATGCGGTCGTTGCCGCGGCGGTCGCGTGATGCTGCCCCGGCCATAGCACGCCCCTGCCGGCCGAAGCAAGGGCGCAGTGTAGAGGCCGATCCGGACGACCGCGCCGGCGGCGGAGGGCAATTCGGACTCAGGTCCGGGGCCGCGCGCGCCGATGAGGTTTCGCAGAATGCCGCCCCTCTCACGTCAGCAGGCGATCTCGATGCTGTTCTCCGGCCTCGAGGCCACGCTCGAGGCCGACGATGGCAACGCGATCGTCGTTCAGCCCTCGGGCATGGCCGGCGACTCGGTCTGGGTGACCGCGCCCCGGCTCTCGATCGCTGCCGGCATGAACCTGCGCGGCCGGCTCATCGCCGCCGACGGCGAGCCGTGGATGATCCGGCTCGAGGTGGACGAGGCCGACTACCACAGCCACGATCTCGCCCGGGTGCGCCTGCGCGCCGTCGAGGTCGGGGCCGACGACAGCCGCCGCCGCAACCCGCGCGTCCCCGCCGGCGGGATCGCATGGCTCGCGGCCGTCAACTGCCAGCACGTCGTCGACGGCGACCGCGTCGACGGCACGATGATCGACCTTTCCCGCGACGGCGTCGCCTTCGCGACCAACCGCGTCCTGCGCCCCTCCGACCGGCTCACCTTCCACGGCCGCTTCTTCTCCGAGCAGGTCGACGCGGAGGTCCGCGTCACCTCGGTGCGCGACGCGACCGCGGCCGGCCGGCTGATCGTCGGCTGCGCCTTCATCGACATCGACAGCGTGAACCAGGCCCGGGTCGAGCGGATCGCGTCGGGCGAGCAGCATCAGTCTCCCGCACCTCCGCTCGCGTTCGACGTCTCGCGGCTGCGCGTCCTCGCCGCCGACGACAAGCCCGAGCAGAGCGGCTGGCGGCGCCGGTTCAAGCGGTAATATGTGGGCGCTCGTGCGCCCGGCCGGCCTCTACCCGCTCTTCTTCGCAATCGCGATCCTCTGCTATCTGGCGGCGGTGATCGTCGCCTTCCCGCTCGGGGCCGTGTTCGAGGTCATGCGCGAGGACTTCGCCCTCATCCCGCTCGGCATCGGCGCCTTCTCGATGACGATCGGCATGCTGCTCGAGACGCGCGGCTAGCCGAGCGCCTGCAGATAGCGGTCGGCCGATCGCAGCACCTTGGCGCGCCCGTCCGAGCCGATCACGGCCTCCCACCAGGCTCCGTAGACGCGGTCGAACGTGAGCGTCTCGACGATGCCGCGGATGCGGGCGATCTCGCGCGCCGGCAGCGGGATCAGGTTCGGATAGCTGTACATGAAGCTCACCCAGCGGCGGTCGGCGACGACCTGCACGATGTCGCCGGAGAGCAGCGCCCCGCGGCCGCCCGCGCCGTCGCGCCACAGGCACACCGTGCCGCCGTCGAAGTGGCCGCCCAGCCGGTGCAGATCGAGCCCGGCGCCGATGGTGAGGTGCTCGCCCGACCACAGCTCGACGCGGGGGTGCGGCCGCATGATGTGGGCGCGGTCGGCCTCGTGCAGCAGGACGCGCGCGTCGAGCCGCTCGGCCCACTCGACCATGCCGGAGTAGTAGTGCGGGTGGGAGATCGCGATCGTGTCCACGCCGCCCGCGGCGCGCACCGCGGCCTCGGTCTCGTCGTCGAGGAGCGTGATGCAGTCCCACAGGAGGCCCGACACGAGCAGCGCCCGCTGGCCGATCGCGAAGCGCGGCTCGGTGCCGATGCCTGTCAGGCCCGGCTCGAGCTCCTCGATGCGGTTGCGATGACCGGCCGCGAGCGTGGCCATCGTCGTCCACCGCTGGCCGTCGTTGCCGACGTACTGGCGCTCGTCCAGGCAGATCGGGCACCCGGCCGGCGCGGCGGCGGCCGGCGGGTACTGGGTGCCGCAGGTGACGCAGATGAACGCGTCCATGGCCGGGCTAGGAGAAGTGGATCACGCTGCGGATGCCGTCCTGGGCCTCCATCAGCTCGAACCCGCGGTTGACGTCGGCGAGGGTGATGTGGTGCGACACGAAGGGGTCGACGTCGATGTCGCCCGCGAGCCAGCGCTCGACGAGCGCCGGCACCCCGTCGCGGCCCTTGACCCCGCCGAACGACGAGCCGGCGATGCGGCGGCCGGTGATCAGGAAGCGGGGGATGACGTCGAGCGTCTCGCCTTTCCCGGCCACGCCCGCGACGGTGGCGAGGCCCCAGCCCATCCGCGCCGACTCGACCGCCTGGCGCATCACGGCCACGTTGCCTGTCGCCTCGAACGTGTAGTCCGCGCCGAAGCCGCCCGTCATTTCGAGGATGCGCTCGACGGCGTCGGGGCCGCCGATCATGACGTCGGTCGCGCCCTGGCCGCGGGCGAGCTCGAGCCGGTCGGCCGACATGTCGACGCACACGATCCGCTCGGCCCCCTGCAGCCGGCAGCCGGCCACCGCGCCGAGGCCGACCATGCCGGCGCCGAAGACGACGCAGGTCGAGCCGGGCTCGACCCTGGCGGTGTTCATCGCGGCGCCCAGGCCGGTCGACAGGCCGCAGGCGAACAGGCAGGCGCGGTCGAGCGGCGCCTCCGGGTTGATCTTCGCCAGAGCGATCTGCGGCATCACGGTGTACTCGGCGAACGTCGAGGTGCCCATGAAGTGGCGGATCGGCTCGCCGGCGCGCGAGAGCCGGGCCGTGCCGTCGGGCAGATAGCCCTTGCCCTGCATGTCGCGGATCGCCAGGCACAGGTTCGTGCGCGGGCTCCTGCAGTGGATGCATTCCCCGCACTGGGGCGAGAACAGCGTGACCACGTGATCGCCGGGCCGCACGAGCGTGACCCCGTCGCCGATGCGCTCGACGACGCCCGCGCCCTCGTGCCCGAGCACGGTCGGTGAGTACCCGGACGGGTCTGCGCCCGACGCCGTGTAGAGGTCTGTGTGGCAGACGCCGCACGCCTCGAGACGGACGAGCACCTCGCCCGACTTCGGCTCGGCGAGGTCGATCTCCTGGACGACGAGCGGCGCGCCGAACTGCTCGAGCACTGCCGCCTGCATCCTCATGGCAGGCGAGTGTACCCTGTCCGCCACACCTGTGTCCGTCTCAGTCCCGAACGCAGATATCGTCACCGAAGCCGACCGCCTCCTCGGGGCTGCGGTGGCTGCGGATGTCCCCGTGCGGCTCGTCGGCGGACTCGCCGTCCGGGCCCATCTGCCGAACGGAACGATGCCCGTGATCACGCGCGAGTACAAGGACATCGACCTGGTCACGCTCAAGGGCCGCGGCAAGGCCGTGAGCACGTTCATGATCGATCAGGGCTACGAGGCCGACCGCGTCTTCAACACCACGAACGGCCACCGCCGGCTGCTCTATTACGACGTCCCCCACCAGCGCCAGGTCGACGTCTTCGTCGGCGCGTTCGAGATGTGCCACTCGATTCCGATCACCGAGCGGATCGAGACGCACCCGACCGCCGTGCCGCTGGCCGAGCTCATGCTCACGAAGATGCAGATCGTCGAGCTGAACGCGAAGGATCAGTCCGACATCATCACGATGCTCTACCACCACGACGTGGGCGACGGCGACGACGGCATCATCAATGCCGGCCGGGTGGCCCAGCTGTGCGCCGCCGACTGGGGCCTGTGGCGCACGACGAAGATGAACACCGAGCGCACCCGCCAGGCGCTGCAGACCGGCGAGCTCTCACCCGAGATTCCGCCCGTCGCCGCGCCCCGGCTCGAGCACCTCTGGGACGCGATCGAGTCGGCGCCGAAGTCGGGCCGCTGGAAGATGCGAAACCGCGTGGGCGACAAGGTGCGCTGGTACGAGGAGCCCGAAGAGGTCGGTTGAGCCCGCGGTGAGAAAGGGGCGACTGTCCCCATGGGGACAGTCCCCATTCCGCGGCGTTGTTCACGGGCGGGAACGAAGCGCGATGTACAGGTCGACCCGGTCCTCCATCGACGAGAGGTCGCGGCCGGTCAGCTGCTCGACGCGTTCGAGCCGGTGGCGCAGCGTGTTTACGTGCACGTGCAGGGCGGCCGCCGTGTCCTGCCACCGGCAGCCGGACGTGAGGAAGCGCTCGAGCGTCTCGACCAGGCGTGAGCGGCGGCGGGCGTCGTGCTCCTCGAGCGGCCGCAGGAGCGCGCGCCGAAACGTCGCCAGCACCTCCTCGTCCTGCAGCGCGAGCAGGAGCGTGTGCGAGCCGACCTGGTCGTGCGTCGCCCAGCCGGCGTCGCGGCGTAGCCGCGCGAACCGGCAGGCGTGGCGGCCCTCGACGACGGCCGTGCGCAGGCCCGCGGCATCGGCGGCGAGGCCGCCCACGCCGACCGGCGCCTCCATGCGCTCGTGCAGGCCCGCGGCCAGCGTCGCCAGGTCGTCCTCGGCGCCGGGCCAGCCCACGACCGCGATCAGCTCGGGCGTCTTGACGGCGGCGACCCCGCGCACGCCGGCGTCGCTCAGCGCGCGCTCGAGCCGGTCGAGATCGACGTCGACATCGGGATGCTCGGTCTCGCACACGACGGCGGCGAGCGGCCCGTCGGCGGCGAGCCCGAAGGTCGCAAGCCGCGCCGCCGCCGCCCGCGCCTGCCCGGGGCCGGCCATGATCAGATCGACGAGCTCGGCGGCGAGCCGGCGCTCGTTCTCGCGCAGCGCCTGCAGGCGGGCGAGCTCGAGCCCGAGGAACGGCAGCGTCTGGTCGACGGCGGCCCGGTCGTCCTCGTCCAGGCCGTCGGCGCCCGAGGCCACGACCAGATGCGCCTCGGTGCGCCCGAGGGCGACGATCGGGAAGGCCACCCAGCCGTTCGCCGTCACGGGCTGCGGCTCGGCGAGCGCGGTCGCGTGCGCCGCGAGCTCGGCCACGTCCACGGCCCCCGCCGCGCCTGCGATCACCTGCCGGCCGCGCCCGAGCATCCACGCGTCCAGCTGCGGCGCGAGCACGTCGAGGATGCCCCCGAGTCCGCCGCCGTGGCCTGCCGCCTGCACGAGCTGGTCGTTTCGCATCACGCGCACGCGCAGCGCCTCCTCGCGCTGGCCGTAGATGCGATCGACGAATGCGCGAGAGACGGCGATGAACGGCACGTCGTAGGGCACGGCGAAGAGCGGCAGCTGCGCGTCGGCGCAGGCCGCGACCAGGTCGTCCGGGACGACCGAGTCGGGCTGCGGCAGGCCGTAGCCGAGCGCCGCGACATCGCTTCCGTGCAGCGGCGCGACGAAGCCGGTGCTGGTGGTGCCGGCGTCGCGCCAGACGCCGGTTGTCAGGATCACCTCGCCGCCCTGCAGGTAGCGGCTGGGGTCGGCGAGCTCGGTCGTGTGCACCCACCGGATGACGCGCTCGAGGTCGCCGCCCACCACGACCCGCAGGTCGAGTGACGGTATCGCCAGCAGCTCGCTCACGCGCATCGCCATTGGATGAACCTCCAATCGCGATCGTACAACGTTGCAGGGTCGCACCCTTGTGACGGAGACCTCAATCCGTGAAACTCGCCGCGATGGGGGGGTTCATCTGGCCAGACGGCCACCGTGCCGCGCTTGCGATCACCTTCGACGTCGACGCCGAGTCGGCCATCCTCGCCGTCGATCCGGTCTACGCCCGCCGCCTCACGACGATGAGCCACCAGGCCTACGGGCCCAAGGTGGGCGTGCCGCGGATTCTGCGCATGCTCGAGCGCACCGGCATCCGCAGCAGCTTCTTCGTCCCGGGCCTGACCGCCGACCGCTATCCCGGCACGGTCGAGGCGATCGTCGCCGCCGGCCACGAGGTGGGCCACCACGGCTACTCGCATGTGCCGTATCACGCTCTCTCAGACGACGCGCAGCGGGCAGATGTTGAGCGCGCGCTCGCGAGCCTCGAGAGGATCACCGGCCGCCGGCCCGAGGGCTTCCGCGCGCCGTGGTGGGAGCTGACCGACTCGACGCCCGCGCTGCTGGCCGAGTTCGGCTTCCGGTGGGACTCGAGCCTGATGGACGACGACCGCCCCTACCTGCTCGACACCGGCCGCGGCATCCTGGCCGAGCTGCCCGTGCACTGGATGCTCGACGACTGGGAGCAGTACGCGTTCCTGCCCGAGCCGCACATCGGCGCCGTGATCGAGTCGCCCGCCAAGGTGCTCGACCTGTGGACGAGCGAGCTCGACGCGCTCGCCGCCGACGGCGGCCTGATGGTGCTCACGAGCCACCCGTTCCTGTCCGGCCGGGCCTCGCGGGTGGCGACGCTCGAGCGCGTCGTCGAGCACGCCCGCGCCGCCGGCGGCATCTGGATCGCCCCGCTGGGCGAGATCGCCGCGCACACGCGCACGGTGCTCGCCGAGGCCGACGCGCGGCCCGTGCCGAGCGTCCACATCGAGGAGGGAATCTATGAGCGCTGACGCTGCCGCACCGCGCGCGTTCGAACGCCAGGCCACGGGCCTCGTCCGCGAGGCGGGCTGGGTGGACGTGCTGATCTACAACCTGAACTTCATCTCGATCGGCCTGATGGCGGCGTTCCTCTTCAACACGACCATCCCGTTCTACCCGGGCGTGAACGTGTACCTGAACGAGCTGATCGCCTTTGCGCTCGTGATCCCGCTCTCGCTCGTCTTCGCGATGTTCGCGGCGGCGATGCCGCGCTCGGGCGGCGACTACATCTACGTGTCGCGGACGCTGCACCCCGCGCTCGGGATGATGTCGTCCTGGAACAACACCGTCTGGTGGTTCATCTACGGCGGCGTGCCCTCGGCGTTCTTCGCGCGGTACGGCCTGGGGCCGTTCCTGCGCACCGTCGGCGACATGTCGGGCTCCTCGACGATGACGAGTTGGGGCAACACGCTGGTCGGGAAGACCGGGACGGTGATCGCCGGGACGATCCTGATCGTCGTCCTGTGCACGATCTTCTCGCGCAGCATGCGGCTCTACTTCCGCGTCCAGAACACCCTCTTCCTGGTCGCGATGCTGAGCATCCTGCTCTCGATCGTCGTGTTCGTCCTCAAGGGCCGCGGCGACGTGATCGCCGGCATCAACTCGACGTTCGGCGCGGGCAGCGTCAAGGGCGCGCTCAAGGCGGGCGCGCCGCAGGGCTCGGTCGACCTGCGAAACACCATCCTGCCGATGACGTGGCTCTACCTGGAGCTCGTCTTCAACCAGTCGTCGGCGTACATCGGCGGCGAGGTGCGGCGGGCGTCGCGGGTGCAGCTCTGGTCGATGCCGGCCGCGGCGATCGCCGCCGTCGGCGTGCTGATGCTGCTCACGTGGTCGGCGCTTCACTCGGTCGGGTTCACGCTCTGGAGCGGCCTGGGCAACGACTTCGGCGCGAGCCTCGGCCTGTCCTCGACGCCCGTCTACAGCGAGATCGCGGCGGCCGCGAGCGGGAACACCATTGTCGGCATCATCATCCTGGGCGGGTTCGTGTTCTGGAGCTACACGTGGCTGCCGGGGCAGATCCTGAACGCGTCGCGCAACCTGGTCGCCTACGCGATCGACGGTGTCATGCCGCGTCAGCTGGGGTACGTGAGCGAGAGCACGCACGCGCCGCTGGTCGCGATCTGGCTCGTCGGGGCGGGCTCGACGGTGTTCCTGTTCCTGTACGTCTACACGCACGTCTTCCAGACGCTGACCGGGATCTTCGGGTTCATCCTCGGCTTCTGCCTGGTCTCGATCGCGGGCATCCTCTTCCCCTACCGGCTGCCCGAGGTGTTCGAGTCCTCGCCGGTGCGCTGGCGGGTGGGCGGCATCCCGGTGATGAGCATCGTCGGCGTGCTGTCGCTGGCCGCGTGCATCGCCTCGCTCGTGATCTTCTGGAAGGACCCGTTCGCGGGCCTCCAGAACGCGGACGGCACCCGCTACTGGTGGGGCGTCATCTACAACGTCGGCATCTTCCTGTCGGGCTTCGTGATCTATTTCGTCGCCCGGGCGCTGAACAAGAGCCGCGGCGTCGACATCGACAAGCGGTTCGCGGAGATCCCGATTGAGTAGGCCCGTCGCCCTGGTGACGGGCGCAGCGGGTGGGATCGGCGGGGCATCGGCCGATGCGCTCGAGGCGGCCGGGATGCAGGTCGCGCGCACCGACCTGCCGCTCGACGTGGCCGACGCCGATGCGGTCGCCGGCCTGGTCGCGCGCACCGAGTCCGAGCTCGGCCCGATCGAGGTGCTCGTGAACTGCGCCGGGTACGTCGCCGAGACGCCGCTCGCCGAGATCAGCGACGCCGAGTGGAACCGGATGCTGCGCGTGCACCTCGGCGGCACCTGGCACACGTGCCGCGAGGTGGCTCCGCGGATGGCCGCGCGGGGCCGCGGCGCGATCGTGAACACGAGCTCCGAGCTCGCCCTGTGCGGGGCCGAGCTGCACGCCCACTACTGCGCCGCCAAGGGCGCGATCGTCGGCCTCACCCGCTCGCTCGCGCTCGAGCTCGCCGGCCGCGGCGTGCGCGTGAACGCCGTCGCCCCCGGCCCGACCGACACCGCGCTTCTGACCGAGACGTGGCGCACGCCCGCCTACCTCGAGTCGCTGCCGCTGCGGCGGCTGTCCTCGCCGGCCGAGATCGCGGCGACGGTTGCGTTCCTGGCCTCCGACGCCGCGGCGTACGTGACCGGCCAGGTGCTCTCGCCGAACTCGGGGGCGGTGATATGAGGGTGGCCCTCGTCACGGGCGCGGCGACCGGGATCGGCGCCGCCACCGCCGATCTGCTCGAGCGAAAGGGGCTCACAGTGGCACGCAACCACCTGCCCGGCCAGACGGTGCCGGGCTACTCGGCGCCGGCAGACGTGGCCGATCCGGGCGAGGTCGAGCGGATGGTCGCCCGCGTGCGCGGCGACATCGGCCCGGTATCGGTGCTCGTCTGCAACGCCGCGCACATGGTGATGGGCGGCATCGACGAGGTCGGGCCCGAGGCGTTCTGGCGCGTGATCGACACGAACCTGACGGGCAGCTTCAACTGCATCCGCGCCTGCGCCCCGGCGATGAGCGCCGCCGGCTGGGGGCGGATCGTCACGATCGCATCGGGGTGGGGCGTCACCGGCTGGCCGCGGGCGAGCGCCTACAGCGCGTCCAAGGCCGGCATCATCTCGCTCACCCGCGCCGTCGCGCGCGAGCTCGGCCCCCGCGGCGTGACCGCAAACGCGGTTGCGCCCGGAGTCGTGGACACGCCGCAGCTCGACGTCGACGCCCAGGACGCCGGCGTGTCGGCGGCCGAGATCCGTGCCCGCTACGCCGCCCAGGTGCCGCTGGGCCGGGTCGGCCGTCCCGGCGACGTCGCCGCCGTGGTTGCGCACCTCTGTAGCGAGGCGGCCGGGACGATCACCGGTCAGGTCGTCGGCGTCGACGGAGGCCTGGCGTGACCGGCCGCTACGCGCCCGCAGACGCGTTCCGGCACCCGCGCTTCTCCGGCATCCGCACCTACATGCGCCTGCCGCACGTGACCGACCTCGACGGCGTCGACGTGGCCGTGATGGGGCTCCCGTTCGACACGGCGACGAGCTTCCGCGCCGGCGCCCGCTTCGGTCCCGAGGCGATCCGCTCGGCCTCGGCGCTCCTGCGCCCCTACAACCCCGAGCAGCGCGTCGACATCTTCGCCCACGTCTCGGCGGTGGACGCCGGCGACCTGCCCGTCGCCCCGGGCGACACCGAGGCCAGCTACGCCCTGGCCGAGGAGGGGCTCGCGCCGTTCATCGCCGCCGGCGTCTTCCCGGTCGTGCTCGGCGGCGACCACTCGATCACGCTCGCCGAGCTGCGGGCGCTTCACCGCCGCCACGGACAGCTCGCGCTCGTGCACCTCGATGCCCACGGCGACACCTGGAACGAGTACTTCGGCCAGCGCTACTACCACGGCACCACCTTCCGGCGGGCGGCCGAGGAGGGCGTGATCGACCCGTCCGCCTCGGTGCAGGCGGGTATGCGCGGCTCGCTCTACGGCCCCGAGGACATCACCGCCGCCGAGGAGCTCGGCTTCACGGTGCTCTCGACCCGGCAGCTGCGCGAGCTCGGCCCGGCCGCGTTCGGCGACCTCGTGCGCGCGAAGGTCGGCGGCCGGCCGGCGTTCCTCTCGTTCGACGTCGACTTCTGCGACCCGGCCTTCGCGCCCGGCACCGGCACGCCCGAGATCGGCGGGCCGAGCACATCGGAGGCGCTCGAGTTCGTCCGCGCGCTGCACGGGATCGGGCTCGCGGGCTGCGACGTCGTCGAGGTGGCGCCGCCGTACGACTCGCCCGGCCAGC
>DASXZF010000207.1:0-4250 GCA_036502065.1 Gaiellales bacterium | reverse complement strand
CCCAGCGGCCCCGGCGAGAACACGATCTGCGCGCCGTACATGCGCAGGAGCTCGATCCGCTCGGGTGTCGAGGACTCCGGCATGACGGCGGTCACGGGGTAGCCCTTGACCGTGCCGATCATCGCGAGCGCGATGCCGGTGTTGCCGCTCGTCGGCTCGAGGATGCGCCGGCCCGGCTCGAGCTCGCCCGTGGCCTCGGCCGCCTCGACCATCGAGAGCGCCACACGATCCTTGATCGAGCCGGTCGGATTCTGCTCCTCGAGCTTCGCGAAGATGCGGACGTCCGGGTTGGGCGTCATGCGCGGCAGCTCGATCAGCGGCGTGTTCCCGACCGCCGTCAGGGCGGCGCTACGGCGTGTCTCGAGGCAGCTCACGCCGCTCCCCCGGCCATCGCCGGCAGCACGATCACGGTGGAGTCGGGCCCGACCGCGGTGTCGAGGCCTCCGCCCAGGCGCACGTCCTCGTTGTTCACGTAGACGTTGACGAACCGGTTCAGGTCGCCGCCGTCGTCGAACAGGTGCGTGCGGATGGCGGGATAGCGGCCCGTGAGGTCGTCGAGCACCTCGCGGACGGTCCCGCCGGAGGCATCGACCTCACGGGCTCCGCCGACGGCCTGGCGCAGGATGGGGGGCATGCGGACGGTGCTCACGAAACGATGGCCTCCTCGGGTCGCGCGACGGCCCGGGTGGGCATGGCGCAGAACTGCTCGTAGTCGATGAACTCGATGTCGTCGGGATCCTTGCTGCACACCGGGCAGTCGGGGTCGCGGCGCATCTTGAGCTCCACGAACTCCATCGCCAGGGCGTCGTAGCGCAGCTGGCGGCCGACGAGCGGGTCGCCGATGCCGAGCAGGAGCTTGACCGCCTCGGTCGCCTGCAGCGTGCCGATCACGCCGGGCAGGACGCCCAGGACGCCGCCCTCGGCGCACGATGGCGCGAGCTCGGGCGGGGGCGGCTCGGGGTACTGGCAGCGGTAGCAGGGGCCGTCGTGCGGCTTGTAGACCGTCACGGAGCCCTCGAACTGGTAGATCGACCCGTGCACCACCGGGATGCCGGCGACGAGGCTGGCGTCGTTCAGCAGATAGCGCGTGGGGAAGTTGTCGGTGCCGTCCACGATCACGTCATACCCCGAGATCACGTCGAGCACGTTCTCGGACGACAGCCGTGTGGCGTACTTCACCACTGTGACGTCGGGGTTGAGCGCGTTGATCGTCGCCTCGGCCGAGTCGACCTTCGGCGTGCCGATGCGGTCCACCGTGTGCAGGATCTGGCGCTGCAGGTTGCTCGAGTCGACGGTGTCGGCGTCGATGATGCCGAGCGTGCCGACGCCCGCGGCGGCCAGATACAGGCCCGCCGGCGAGCCGAGCCCGCCCGCGCCGATCAGGAGCACCTTGGAGTCGAGCAGCTTCAGCTGGCCCTCCTCGCCCACCTCGGGGATGAGCACGTGGCGGCTGTAGCGCTCGAACTGGTCGGGGCGCAGGGTGTGGGGGATCTTCCAGTCGTAGCCGTTCTGCTTCCAGCCCGAAAAGCCCGCGGCGAGCGAGACGACGTCGGTGTAGCCAAGCTCCGCCAGCGTCTTTGCGGCGTAGGCCGAGCGGATGCCGGACGCGCAGTAGATGACGACGGGCGTCGCGCGGTCGGGCACGTTCGCCTCGATGCGCGTCTCCAGGTTCCCGCGCGGGATGTGGACCGCGCCGGGGATGAAGCCCTGCTCGTACTCGTCGCGCTCGCGCACGTCGATCACGACCGGGCGCGGCTCGACGGCGAGCCGCTCCGCGGCCTCCTGAGCCGTCTGTTCCCTGATCTGCTGCTTCGTGGCAGCCAGGTAATCGCGAGCCGAGACCACCAGCTTCACCTACCCTTTCCACTCTGAGCTTGCACGTGCAACAAGAAGTCTACCAACCGAATGGATCCAAACTTCTCTCCAGACGTCGCTAACGCGCGATCGGGCGTGCGTATTCCCGGCGGCCGGCGGCGCGCGATCCTGGTCGCGGCGGTCGCGGTCATCGCCGGCGTGGTCGCGGTCGTTGCGGTGCTCGTGACCCGGGGCGGCGGCGACGGCCCGGCGAAGGTGACCGCAAAGCCGCTCGCGGGCCAGCCGCCGCTCTTCCTGCAGCTCCCCGGGCCGGCCGTCAAGGGCGACGACGCGGCGGTGTATGCGGCCGCCCGCGCGCGCCTGCCGGCGGGAGATGTGCGCGTCGCGATCGCCCGCGCGATCGCCGGCTACGGCCCGGCCACCCGCGACCGCACCGTCGCGACGCTGCGGCGGCTGCCGCAGTCGAATCCCGCCGTGGCGTTCGAGCTGGGGCTGGCCCAGCTCTGGTCCGGGCACCCGTTCGCGGCCGAGGCGTCGCTGCACAGCGTGCGGCGGCTCAACCCCTACGGCTACTACGGCACCAAGGCCGACAACCTGCTGCACCTGAACGAGGCGCAGGGATACCCGCCGTACATCCTGCCGGTCTCGTCGCACCGCTCGCTGGCGGCGCTTCGGGCCGCGGTTGCCGCGCCTTCGGCGAGCGCCGCCGACTGGCTCGCGCTCGCGAGCGCCCTCGAGGGCCCCGACCGCTTGGCCGCCCTCAAGGCCGCCCGCACCGCGGCGGGGCTCGACCCGACCGGCGTCTCCGAGCAGGTGGCGGTGGCCGTGCTCGGCTTCTCCAAGGATCTGCCGATGACCGCGATCTCGGCGCTCGGCAACCTCGCCTCCGAGGCCTCGACGCAGGACAACGCGCAGGTGCGCTTCCACCTCGGCCTGCTGTACTTCTGGATCCGCGACTCGCAGGACGCGGCCGCGCAGTTCACGCAGGTCGAGCAGGACGCGCCCAAGAGCCCCTACGCGCAGGTCGCCCACGTGTTCGGCCAGTGCCTCAAGAGCCCCGCCCTCTGCCAGCGGATCGCCAAAAGCGGCTGACCGGGCCGGGGGCGCGGCCCACTCGCGCCCCCGACCCATCCTTCAGCCCGTCAGCTCACCCAGGCCGGCGCCGAGGCGCCGATCCGGTGGCCGTGCGCGTCGAGCGCGACGACCTCGACCAGGCTGGCGCCGGTCGTGAGCGTGATCGGCGTGTCGAGGCCCTTCCATGGCGCAGAGCCGATCGGGTGCAGGTGGTGTGGATCCGAGCCACCGAGCACCTCCCACGTGCGCACCTGGGTGGCGCCGTTCCAGACGGCGTCGATCGTCTCGGTGCCATCGCCGTTGTCGGTGCCGCCGGCCGTCGGCCGGGTGTCGGGCTCGCCGACCCACGGGAACCGGTAGGCGCGGTAGGTGTCGTAGCCGGTCGGGACGCTCGCGTCGTAGAGCAGGTTGCCGGCCGGGTCGAACTCCGAGAACCGGCCGGTGGCGCCCCAGCCGACGAACGTGTCGCCGTTCGGGAGGCCCTGGGCGTCGCCCTGGGAGCCGGCCGAGAGGTGGTCGGGGTGGACGTCCTGCTTGACCAGCGTCGCCGTCCAGTCGTGCGTGTTCAGGTGCACCCAGATCACGCGCGAGTACGGCAGCACCGGCGTCCCGTTCGACTCGTTGTCGAAGATGCGCAGCGTGTCGTGGCCGACGTCTTCGGGGTCGTGCTGCCAGGCGAAGGGCACGCCCGGGCCGAGCTTGAAGCTCGACTGCTTGCCTCCCAGGCGCCAGATGATCGCGCCCGTGTGCCGGTTCACCTTGTAGACCGTCCAGGTGTGGCGAGAGTCGATCAGGAGGTTGCCGTCGGACGCGACCTTGACGGCGTTGATGTGGAAGTAGTCATACGGCGTGGTCGGTGACGTCGGCACGGGCGCGTAGCTGTCCGAGAGCGGGACGTGGTCGAGGCTGTGCCACTCGAAGAGCACCTTGCCGGTGCGCACGTCGATCTCCTCGACGATGCCGTCGTAGGCCTCGCCGTTCGCGGGCCCGCCCACCGAGGACAGGTCGTAGGGGACGATGTTGTAGATCGTGATCAGCGCCGTGCCCTGCTTCGTCAGCTGGAACTCGTGCTGGTCGGCCTGGTAGCCGTTGCCCGCGTGGACGGTGGCGATGACCTTGTAGTGGTCGTTCGCGATCACGTCGTAGCCTGCGCTGTGGCCGCCGCCGCCGGTGCTGGCCCCGACGTTCCAGGTCAGCACGGGCCGGCCGCGATAGGTCTGGACGCGGAAGTCGGTCGCCTGGTCGGGAGCGGTCACGGGCGAGAACCACACCGGCCTGCCCTCGTTGTCCACGATCTCGGGCCCCTGCTGGCCCGTCGTCCCCGGCGCGGTGATCTTGGGCGCGACGAAGATGTAGCCCGG
>DASXZF010000206.1:0-2320 GCA_036502065.1 Gaiellales bacterium | reverse complement strand
TACGGCCACCTATGCGGACTCGCGCAACCCGATCACGGTGTGCCCGGCCGGCTTCGACCAGGGCCTCTAATCGGGCGGCATGGACTCGCCGGAAGACGGCGGCGCCATCCTCTGGGGCGTCGAGAACATCATCGGCTCACCGTTCGGCGACCGCCTGCTCGGCGACGGCGTCGACAACACGCTCACCGGCGGGGGCGGCAACGACTGGATCGGCGGAGGGCCGGGTGACGACGTCCTCCGCGGCGGGCCGGGATCCGATCTGTTCGCGAGCGCCGATCACACCCACGACTCCATCAACGGCGGCGTCGGCGGCGATCGCGCCCATGTCGATCGCGGCGATCACGTCGTCTCGGCGCGGGACGTGACGGCCAACCCGTTCCACGACCCCTGCCAGGGCTGACGAACGCGATCGGCGGTCAGCGAGGCCGCGGTGGAGGCGGCTGAGGGCTGAGGCTGCGGGGCGGCTGCTCGGGCGGGCGCACCGCCAGCGCCGCCTCGACGCCGATGTCGAGCGAGGAGTTCGACTCCGGCTCGAGCCCGTCGAGCAGCCGGTCGATCTCGGGCCGCTCGAGCGTCTCGGTCGCGAGCAGCGCCCTGGCCAGCCGGTCGAGGTAGTCGCGGTGGTACTCGACGAGCCGCAGCGCATCGCGATAGGCGCCGTCGGTGATGTCGCGCTGCTCGGCGTCGCGCATCCGCTTGGTCTCCTCCGACAGGGCGTAGTTGTCGGCCCGCATCTGCTGGTGGGGCATCGACTCGCCCATGCCCCACTCGAACACCATCGACCGCGCGATCGCCGTCGCCCGCTCCAGATCGTTTGCGGCGCCGTTCGTGATCCGCCCGAACACGACCTGCTCGGCGGCGCGCCCGGCCAGGATCACCTTCAGCCAGTCGCGCAGCTCCTCGGTCGACTGCAGGTAGCGATCCTCCTCCGGCAGGTTCATCGTGTAGCCGAGCGCCTGGCCGCGGGGCACGATCGTCACCTTGTGCAGCTGCATCGCATCGCCCATCAGCCGCGCGACGAGCGCGTGTCCCGCCTCGTGATAGGCGATGACGCGCTTCTCCTTGTCGGTGATCAGCTTGCGCTGCTGCAGGCCCGCGACCACCCGCTCCAGGGCGTAGTCGAAGTCGGCCTGGGTGATCGAGTCGTGCTCGAAGCGGCCCGCGGTGATCGCGGCCTCGTTGCAGATGTTCGCGAGGTCGGCGCCCGTCAGCCCCGAGGTCTGGCGGGCGATCTCGCCCAGGCGCACGTCGTCGTGCAGCGGCTTGCCGCGCGTGTGCACCTCCATGATCTGCTCGCGCCCTTTCAGGTCGGGCGGCGAGACGCCGATGTGGCGGTCGAACCGGCCGGGCCGAAGCAGGGCGGTGTCGAGCGCACCAAGCTGGTTGGACGCGCCGATGATCACGAGCCGGTCGCTCTCGTCGAACCCGTCCATCTCGACCAGGAGCTGGTTCAGCGTCTGGTCGTGTTCCTGGCTGCCGCCGCCCGGGCCACCGCTGCCACGGTGGCGGCCGACGGCATCGAGCTCGTCGATGAAGATGATGGCCGGCTGGTTCTTGCGCGCGGTCTGGAACAGGCGGCGGATGCGCGCGGCGCCAAGGCCGCTCCACATCTCGACGAACGACGACGCGCTCTGGAAGTAGAAGTTGGCCTCCGACTCGTTCGCGACGGCCTTGGCGAGGAGCGTCTTGCCGGTGCCCGGCGGCCCGTACAGGAGCACGCCCTTCGGCACCCGCGCGCCGAGCTTCACGAACCGCGCCGGCGACTTGAGGAAGTCGACGACCTCCTCGAGCTCGGCCCGCACCTCCTCGACGCCCGCGACCTCGTCCCAGCGCACCGTCGAGTCCGACCGCGCGACGAGCTTCGCGGGCTTCACGTTCGGCATCATCGTGATGAACTTCCACGTCAGCCAGCACAGCAGCCCGAGCAGGATGAAGATCCCCCAGTCGATCAGGAAGCCGTGCAGCCAGTTGTGCAGGTTGCGCCGTGAGATCCAGTCCACCATTTCCAGCGTACAGGCGTTCTTCCGCACCGGAAGGCTTGCACGCGGTTGCCCGCGGGCATTAGGGTCAGCCGTGGCAGGCACACGAGGGGAAGGGGAACGGCGGTGGTCCTTCGGCACACACTCTGGGCACGGGGTCGGGTCGCGCTGCGGATCGGGGTGATCGCCGCGGCGGTGGCGGTGATCGGCGGCGCCGGCAGCGCCGGTGCGATGGCGGGCGGCGAGGCGCACGTGCGCCCGAACGCGGTCGGAGAGCTCGACTGCAACGGCTTCAGCCCGATCCAGCGCTCCGTGAAGCCGACGATGCTCTGCGCCGACCC
>DASXZF010000205.1:0-6615 GCA_036502065.1 Gaiellales bacterium | reverse complement strand
CGCGCGCGGCTGCTCCGGCCAGGCTATCGGCCGCCCCGATCTGCCCGTATAACGGATTCATGGACGGCATGCGGATCGTGGTGGTCGAGGACCAGCCACTGTTCCGGCGTGGCCTGATCGACCTGCTCGCAGCTGAGGGCTTTCACGTCGACGGCGCGGCGGGGACGGTGCGCGAGGCGATCGATGTCGTCGCCATGCGGATGCCCGACATCGTGCTCATGGACCTTCAGCTCGCCGACGGCAGCGGCATCGACGCCACCCGCCAGCTCTACGAGCTCTACGGCGAGCGCGTGCGGGTCGTGATGCTTTCGGAGTCGCGCGATCCGGCCGACATGATCGCGGCTGTGCGCGCCGGAGCGGTCGGCTACCTGACAAAGGACCAGGCGCCGGAGCGGCTCGCCGAGGCGCTGCGCGGCGTGCTGCGCGGCGAGGCGGCGCTGTCGCGGCGCATGGCGGCCCACCTGATCGCGGATGTGCGCGACACGCAGCGGCGGATGGCGCTCGCCACGAAGATGCCGCACCGCGAGCGGCTGACGCCGCGCCAGCTCGAGATCCTGCAGCTGATCGCCGCCGGCGAGACGACCACCGAGATCGCCCAGCGGCTGTTCCTCTCGCCCGAGACCGTGCGCTGGCACGTGAAGGCGATCCTGCGCAAGCTCAAGGCGCGCACGCGCGCCGAGGCCGCAGCCTGCCTCCGCGAAGTGATGGTCTAGGCCGCTCTACGCGCGCGTCAGTTGCCGGCGCGCATCGTCTCGGCCGCCCAGCGCACGATCCAGACCGACACCGTCAGGCAGTAGGTGATGACGGCGCAGGCGGCGACGATCGCAGCGGCCTGGCCGGCCGCCCCGGTGACGAAGGCGGCGATGCCGACGAGCAGCGGCCGCATGAGCAGGAAGGCGAGCACGCCGCCGATGCCGAGGTGGACGGTCGTCCGGCGCAGCTCACGCGGACGCAGGTGGGGATAGCGTGCGTCCGCCCAGATCGCGAGCGCGGCGGGGCACAGCACGAGCACGACGGTCAGTTCCACGAGGGTCGACATGGCACCATCCTCTTGGTCGTACGGAGCGGGCGGGGCCCCAACGCGGAGGGCATCCCGACCAGACCATCGGCAAATGTGAGCAATTCGTAAAGGGGATCCATGGCAAATGCCCCCGGAGGGGTGAGCAGCGCGTACGTGGGGTTCGGCGCCAACCTCGGCGACCCTGCCGCGACGCTGCGGGCGGCGGCCCTGGAGGTCGGCACGCGAGCGGGCCGGGTGGTCGCGGCGTCGCACATCCACCGTTCGCGGCCGATCGGGCTCGCCGACCAGCCCGACTTCCAGAATGCCGTGGCGCGCATCGAGACGACGCTTCCGGCCGAGCGCGTCCTCGACGAGCTGCTCGCGATCGAGGCCGAGTTCGGGCGCGTCCGCAGCGTGCGCTTCGGCCCGCGCACGCTCGACCTCGACCTGATCTGGTACGAGGGCGAGGAGCGCGAGGACGCGCGCCTGACGCTGCCGCACCCGCGTGCGCACGAGCGGGAGTTCGTGCTGCGGCCGCTCGCCGAGCTCGACCCGGGCCTCGTCCTGCGCGGCGCGACCGTGGCGGAATGGCTCGCCGGGCTCGAGCCGCAGGGGGTCGAGCCGACCGGGGTCGCGCTCATGTAGACGGCGGCCGCAGCCGATGACCGTTGTATGACCGAGCTTGCGGCCACCCCGATCGCGCGCGTCTCCGATCTCTTCACGCTCGTCGGCTCGCGCCTGATCCCGACGCTGCTCTTCACGACGATGGCGACGGTCTCGATCCTCGGCGCGAGCGCCGCCCCCAGCGCCAGCGCGGCCGTCTTCCACTCGCTCTCGGCTGTCCTCTGGGGGCTCTTCATCGTCCTCATCAACATCCGGCCGGTCCCGCTTCGGCGCAACCGCTCACCGCTCGGCGTGATCGTGGCGCTGTGCTCGCAGCTCGCCGTGATCGCGGTCGGGCTCTTCGGCGCCCGCACCGACGGCGGCTTCGCGGTGGTCGCGTCCGACGTGCTCCTGATCGCCGGCCTCGCCTTCGCGATCTGCTCGGTGGTCGTGCTCGGCCGCTGCTTCGGAATCCTCCCCGACGTGCGCGGCCTCGTCACGCGCGGCCCGTACCGCTGGGTGCGCCATCCGCTCTACCTGGGCGAGCTCACCGCCGTCCTGGGCATCGTGCTCGGCTCGCGCCATCCGCTCTGGGCGGGCGTGACCTGGGTCGGGTGCGTCGCGCTGCAGCTTGCCCGCACGGGCTACGAGGAGCGCAACATCCGCGCCGAGTTCCCCGAGTACGCCGAATACGCCGCACGCACCAAGCGGCTCATCCCCGGCGTCATCTAAAGCCGCTGCGCGTCGCCCATTAGACTGCGAGGCATGTCCTACATCGAAGACCTCGAGGAGTTCGACGCCGAGCTCGAGCTGCGGCTCAAGCGCGAGTACGCAACGGTGTTCGGGCTCTTCCGCTACTGCGTCCTCACGGCCGAGGCGACCTACCTCTGCAACCGGCTCGAGATGGAGTCGGCCAACTCGCCCGCCTACCCGCTCGTCCATCTCACCATGGAGGACGTCTGGGTGTGGGACAAGAACCGGCCGAGCCGCATCATTCCCCGTGCCGAGGTGCACACGACGCAGGACGTGACCGTCGAGGAGCTCAAGCCCGAGACCGAGATCGACACGACCTTCCCGCCCGGCTTCGAGCTCAGCGATGAGTGATGCTGCTCGCGCTCGACGTCGGTAACACGCAGACCGTCGTCGGGCTCTACGCCGGCGAGGATCTGCGTGAGCACTGGCGCACGACGACCGTGCGCACCCACACCGGCGACGAGCTGGCGCTGATGCTCGTCGGCCTGCTCGCGCTGCGCGGGCACACGCTCGCGGCGATCGATGCCATGGTCGTCGCGTCGAGCGTGCCCCAGCTCGCGGTCGAGTACGCCACGATGAGCCGCGAGCATCTGGGCGGCGAGGCGCTCGTCGTGGGCCCAGGCGTGCGCACCGGCGTCGCGCTGCGCGTGGACAACCCGCTCGAGGTGGGCCCCGATCGCGTCGCAAACAGCGTCGCGGCGCACTCGCTCTTCGGCGGGCCGTGCATCGCGGTCGACTTCGGCACGGCCATCAACTTCGACGTCGTCTCGACAGCCGGCGACTTCATCGGCGGCGCGATCGCCCCCGGGCTGCAGGTCGCCCTCGACGCGCTCGGCGACAGGGCCGCGCGCCTGCAGAAGGTCGAGCTGGTCGCCCCGGCCCACGCGATCGGCACCAACACGAACACGAACGTCCAGTCCGGCGCCGTCTTCGGCTGGGCCGGCCTCGTCGACGGCCTTGTGCGCCGGTTCCGGTCGGAGCTCGGGAGCGACGCGACCACGGTCGCGACCGGCGGACTCGCGCCGCTCGTGGCTCCTCACTGCGACACGATCGAGCACGTCGAGCCGTGGCTGACGCTGATGGGCCTGCGCCTGATCTGGGAGCGCAACGTCTGACAGGACCGGGGCCAGGCCCCGCCGGTTCAGGCGAGCCGGGCGGTGACGGTGCCCGCGGCGTCGATCGCCACGGCCGTCGGCACGATCCCGATGCCGTACTTGCGGGCCAGGTCGGGCCGGCCGCGCACATCGACTGTCACGACCGTGCGCCCGGCGTCGCGCAGGCGCCGCTCGAGCGTGTGGCACTCCGAGCAGAGCGGGTGGGTGAACTGCACGACCGTCTCGGGCGCTCCGGCCTCGATGCCGACGTCGGCCGGATCGACCCGGCGCAGCTCGCCGTGGCCGATGCCGCGCAGCCGCGCGCCGAGGCGGTAGATCTCGCAGCCCGTGCAGAAGCCGGTGACGGCCGCGAGCAGCGCGAGCGCCGCGACGAGCAGCGCGAGCACCCAGCCGAGCGTATGCAGGCCGGTGGCGTGGGCGAGGGTCGCGGCGGTCAGCACTGCGAAGCCCATCATGTTGGAGAACCGCGGCGCGCGCGCGTCCTCGAGCTCGCCCTCGCCGATGCGCGGCTGCACGAGCTCGAAGTAGGCCACGCACGGCAGGCACCAGCGCCGGCCAAGCGTGAGCCCGAGCGCGAACTGCAGCGCGAGCAGCCCCAGCAGCGGCCACCAGCCCGTGAGGACGGCGACCAGGGTCAGCGTGCCGATCGCCGCCTGGCTGAACCGCGGCGCGCGCGCGTCGATCACGTCGAGGTCGCGGTAGGGGTGTGCGAGCCGAGCGGTCACTTTGGATCCAAAGTCTAGCGTGGCAGGGCTGCTTGACATATACATCGATAGTCGGTATATATCTCCTATGACTCCAATGCGAGAGCCGACGTACTACACGCTTGCCGCGCTGCTCGATGGACCCCTGCACGGCTATGCGATCGCCAAGCGCGCCGACGAGGTGTCCGACGGGCGCGTGCGGCTGACTGCGGGCACGCTCTATGCCGCGCTCGAGCGCCTGCTCGACTCAGGGCTCGTGGCGGTGGACGGCGAGGAGGTCGTGCGCGGCCGCGCCCGGCGCTATTACCGGCTCACCCCCGCCGGCAGCGTTGCCCTGCGCGCCGAGGCGACTCGGCTCGCAGAGGCCGCGGCGGTGGTGGTCTCGCGGATGTCGATGGCGGAGCCGGAGCCGGCGACATGACCGCCCCCGAGCGCGTCTACCGCCTGGCGCTGCATGCCTACCCGCCCGGCTATCGGCGCGAGCGCGGCGCCGAGATCCTGGCGACCCTCGACGAGATGGGGGCCGGCAGCTCCCGGCCCAGCCCGCGGCAGGTGGCGGCGCTGGCCGCGAGCGGCGTGCGCGAGCGCGGCGCCCGCACGACCGGCGGCACGCGCTTCGGGATCTGGGCCGAGGGCTGCCGGCTGGCGGCGCTCGTCCTCCTGCTGCTCGCAGCCGCCGCAAGCCTGTTCGTGATCGCGATGGACGCGTGGTACTCGCGGCTGGGCATCGTCTGGCCCGGTGGCGAGGGCGTCACCTACGCCCCGGCGCTCGGCGGAGGGGCGCTCGCCCGCTCGATCATCGCCGTGCTGATTCCGCTCGTGGGCGCCTGGGCGGTCTGCCGCGGCCGCAGCGCGATCCCGATCGCCTGCTCGATCCTCGCGGCCGGGCTCTTCCTCGCCGGCCAGGTCGGGTCGGGCCTTGCAGAGGGCCAGTTCGTCCCGACGGGTCAGGAGTGGCTCGCGAACGCCTACAAGCTCGGCGATGCGCTCGTGCTGTCCGCACCCGCAGCGTTGCTCTGCGTGGGCATCCGCGGCGATGGGCGCCGCCCTGCGCGGCGCTCCCTGCTGTGGCTGGCGGTGCCGGTCGTCCTCGGCGTGCTGCGAATCGGCCTCTACGCGACCTCGATCACCTTCTGGCCGCTGGGGGCGCTCCTGATCGTCTGGTTCCTGGCCGCCCGACTCAGCCCGCACCTCGCGGTCGCGGCGTTCGCCGTGCTCGCGGCCACCCTGGCCTACGTCGTCCCCACAGCGATCGGTGACGCGATGGTGTACGAGTACGCGATCGCGGTGGCCACGGGGGCGGCCGTGCTCGCCGTCGCATCGCTTGCGGCGGCGCTCGCCGGCGATGACGCCGAGCTCGACACTCCGCTCATGTAGTCATCCGCGCATGACCACGCACGGGTTCGAGGCGGTGCTCGGCGCCGACACGGGCGACATGCCCGGTGTCGTCCTGCCGGCCGATGTGGCCGCTGCGATGGGCGGCCGGGCGCGCATCCCGGTGGTGGGCACGATCAACGGCGCGCCGTTCCGCGGGTCGACGATGCCGATGGGCGACGGCCGCCATTGCGTCGGCTTCCGCAAGGACGAGCGCGCGCGAGCCGGCGGGGTCGAGATCGGGGACAGCGTCACCCTCGAGATCGCGCGCGACGACGCGCCGCGCACCGTCGACGTCCCGGACGACCTCGCCGACGCACTGGCCGCCGACCCGGCCGTGCGGGCGGCGTTCGACGCGATGTCCTACACCCACCGCAAGGAGTGGGCGGCCGCCGTGGCCGACGCCAAGCGGCCCGAGACGCGCGCCCGCCGCATCGCCCAGGCCGTCGCGGCGGCCCGGGCACGCGTCGAGTAGCGCCCGGGCTGCGCCACCTCGGATTTGACGTCCGAAGTATCGAAAGATATGTTTCGAAACATGTCTTTCGAATCACGCCGGCTCACCGACGCGCGGGTGATGCGCGCCATGGCTCACCCGACCCGCATGGATCTCATGGAGCTCGTCGCCCGCGAGGGCGAGCTCACCGCCACCGAGGCGGCCGAGCGGCTCGGGCTCACACCGGCCAATTGCTCGTTCCACCTGCGCCAATTGGCCAAGCACGGGTTCGTCGAGGAGGGCGAGCCCCGGACCGGCCGGTCGCGGCCGTGGCGGATCGGGTCATTTCGCCACAGCTGGGACGAGACGGGCGCCGACGCCGAGACTGATGCGGCCGCCCAGACGCTCACGTCCGTGGTCCTCGACCGTGACGTCTCGCGCCTGCACGCCTGGATCGCGGGCAGGCACGACGTCGATCCGGCGTGGCGCCAGGCCGCCTTCCTGACCGAGTCGCTGATGTACCTCACCCAGGAGGAGCTCCGAACGCTCGGCGAGGCGATCACCGAGCAGGTGCTGGCCTACAGCGACCGGATCGATCCCGACCGGCGGCCAGACGGAGCGGTCCCGGTGCAG
>DASXZF010000204.1:0-24701 GCA_036502065.1 Gaiellales bacterium | reverse complement strand
GGCCCCTGCGCAGGAGCGCAAGGAGGGGTCGGGCTTCGACCTCGCCATCGCCCTTGCCCTCCTGGCGGCCTCCGGCCAGGCGCCGCGCGATCGCGTCGCGCGGGTGGCGGCGTCCGCCGAGCTGGGGCTCGACGGCGCCCTGCGCCCCGTGCGCGGCGCGCTCGCGATGGCCGAGGCCGCGGCGAGGGTTGGGGCCGAAGCGCTCATCGTCGCCCCGCAGAGCGCCGCAGAGGCGGCACTGGCGGGCACGGTGCCGGTGATCTCCGCCCGCTCGCTGCGCCACGTGGTCGACATCCTGAACGAGCGCGATCAGTCCGACCCGATCCCGCCGCCACCGCCGGCGGCGGCGATGGTGCTCGCAGACCTCGCCGATGTACGCGGGCAGCCGCGGGCGCGCCGCGCGCTCGAGATCGCGGCGGCCGGTGCGCACAACCTCCTGATGAGCGGTCCGCCAGGCTCGGGCAAGACGATGCTCGCGCGGCGCCTGGTCAGCATCCTGCCGCCGCCATCCCACGCCGAGGTGCTCGAGATCACGCGCATCCACTCGGCCGCGGGGCTGCTCGCCGCCGGCGCGCGGGTCGATCACCGCCCGTTCCGTGCGCCCCACCACACCGCCTCGGCGGCGGCGCTCGTCGGCAACGCCCGCCTGCGCCCGGGCGAGATCACGCTCGCCCATCGTGGTGTTCTGTTCATGGACGAGCTGCCCGAGTTCAACCGCACCGCGCTCGAGGCGCTCCGGATGCCGCTCGAGGACGGCGAGGTGCTCGTGTCGCGCGCGGCCGGAAGCGTCCGCCTGCCGGCGGCCTGCATGGTGGTCGGAGCCATGAACCCCTGCCCATGCGGGCTCGCCGGCGATCCCGACCGCGAATGCACCTGCACCCCCCAGCGCCTGCACGCCTACCGGGCGCGCCTGAGCGGCCCGCTGCTCGACCGCTTCGACCTGCGCGTCGAGGCGCCGCGGGCCGACGCACATTCGGCATCCGGCGAGGCGAGCGCCGCCGTCGCCGGCCGGGTGGAAGCCGCCCGCCGGCGGCTCGACGAGCTGCCACCCGCGGTCGGCGCCGAAGCGGCCTCGATCCTCGGCCGTGCCGTCGACAGCCTGCTCCTGTCCGGGCGCGGCGCCGACCGCGCGCGACGCGTGGCCCGGAGCATTGCCGCGCTCGAGGGAGCCGAGTCGGTCACGGGCGACCACATGGCCGAGGCGCTCTCGTTCCGTGGAGCCGGCCCGTGAGCGCCGAGGCGGTCCTGCGGGTCGTCATCGCCGGCGCGCGGGCCGGCGTCGAGCCCGGGGGCACCGTGCGCCGCGCGGGCGGCGCCGTCGCGCTGCTCGCGTGCCCGCCCAGGCGGCTCGACCGTCTCGGCGTGCCGGCGGCGTTCCAGGCCGAGCTTCGGGCCGCCCGCGCCGCCGACGTCGACGCGTTCCGGCGCGACCTCGCCGACACGGGCACGCTCTGCGTCACCGTCTTTGACCCCGCGTATCCGGCGGGCCTGCGCGACCTGCACGATCCGCCGCTGGCCGTGTTCCTCCGCGGTGCCCTGGCGCAGCTGCCGCCACAGGGCGACCGCGCGGCGGTCGCCATCGTCGGCGCCCGCCGCCCCACCGACCCGGGCCTGCGCATCGCCCGCCGGCTGGGAGCCTTCGCCGCCGGAGGCGGCCTCGCCGTCGTCAGCGGCATGGCCCTCGGGATCGACGCGGCCGCCCACGCCGGCGCGTTGGATGCAGGCGGCGTCACGGTCGCGGTGCTCGGGTGCGGGACGGACATCGCCTATCCGCGCAGACACCGTGGCCTGTACGAGCGCATCCTCGAACACGGCCTGGCGGTGTCCGAGTACCCGCCGGGTACGACGCCCGCCCCATGGCGGTTCCCTGCCCGCAACCGGGTGATCGCCGCGCTCGCCGGAACGCTCGTGGTGGTCGAGGCACGGGCACGCAGCGGCGCGCTGATCACGGCCGACCACGCCCTCGACCTCGGCCGCGACGTCGTCGCCGTGCCAGGAGCGGCCGGGGCGGTCGCCTCGGCCGGCACCAACGGCCTGATCAAGGCGGGCGCGGGGCTGGTCGAGGACGAGGCCGATCTGTCGGTATGGCTCGGCGTCGACGCGCCGTCTGGTCCCGAGCCGCCGGCCGACCGCGGCGCCCGTGCGGTGCTCGAACGCGTGAGCGGCGGGCCCGCCTACGCCGACAACGCTGCCGAAGCCGTGATCCTGTCGCGCCTCGAGCTCGACGGCTGGGTCGCGCGTGATGCGGCGGGCCGGTATACGCTGGCCCGGTCATGGACGCCGAGCGCTGGGCCACCTTCGACTGCTACGGGACGCTGATCGACTGGAACGGCGGCATCCGCGCGACCCTTGCGGGTATCTTCGGCGAGTCGGAGGCCGACGCGCTGCTCGTCCGCTATCACGAGGTCGAGCCGGCCGTGCAGGCCGAGCGCTACCGCACCTATCGCGAGGTGCTCGACCTCGTCACTGCCGCGCTGGCTCGAGAGGGCGGGGGAGAGCTTGCCCCGGCCGACGCCACCGCGATGTCTGACTCGCTCGCAGCATGGCCGGCGTTTCCCGAGGTGCCGGCGGCGCTCGCCGAGGCGAAGCGCCGCGGCTGGCGGCTCGTGATCCTCTCCAACTGCGACCGCGACCTCATCGCGTCGTCGGTGCCGAAGCTCGGCGTCGAGTTCGACGACGTGATCGTCGCCCAGGACGTCGGCTCCTACAAGCCGGCGCCGGGGCACTGGGAGCGGTTCGACGAGCGTCACCCCGGCACCCGCGGCCGCCACGTCCACGTCGGCGCGAGCAGGTTCCACGACGTCGTCCCCGCGTCGGAGCTCGGCCTGCCATCGGTCTGGATCAATCGGCTCGGCGAGCCGCCAGAGCCGCGCGCGGGGGCGCAGCTGCACGATCTGGCCGACCTGCCGGACGCCCTGGACGCGCTGCTTCCGGCCTGAGCCCGGGTAGAATGGCCGCTCCCAAAGGGGCGTAGCTCAGCTGGAAGAGCGGCGGTCTCCAAAACCGCAGGTCGCAGGTTCGAGCCCTGTCGCCCCTGTATCGGCCCGGTCACGTGCACGCGACACCTGTCCTGACACGGGCGGGCTCGAAGGACGGTCGGCCCGGCCCATTGGAGATGGCATGCCGGGCCGACCGCCGGAGCGGGAGACCTGGCACGCTGAACGTGGCCACCAACTCTGAGCGCCACGTTAGGCGACCCGGATTGGACGCTGGTCGGCGGTCAAAACCGGCTCCAATCTGGCGCGAATGCCCGCCTAACAAAGCCGTCCTAGCCTCGGCTGCATCCACCTTCCGCCCAACGATCTCGCCCTCGCCGCGCGCGCCGTGCGCTGGCGCGCATGGCAGTTCTGTGCCTGCCACCGCTCCTATCTGGAGGTAGCACGCAGACGCAGGCACCAGGCCGTCGTCGACTCGGACACCGAGCTCGTGATCGAGGGCTTCCCACGCACCGCGAACACGTTCGCCGTGTTCGCCTTCCAGACAGCGCAGCCACGGCCCGTGCGGCTGGCCCACCACCTGCACGCGTCGAGCCAGATCACGGCGGCCGCCGACCGCGGGATCCCCGTGATGGCGCTCGTCCGCCCGCCTGCCGACGTCGTCGTCTCGGTGGTGATGTGGTGGCCCTACGTCTCGCCGCGCAGCGCGTATGCCGCCTACGCCGACTTCTACGAGCGGATCGTGCCGTACCGCGATCGGGTCGTGGTCGCCCGCTTCGACGAGGTCACATCCGACTTCGGGGCGGTGATCGACCGCGTCAACGAACGCAACGGCACCGGCTTCGCCCGCTTCGAGCACACGCGGGAGAACGTCGCCCGCTGTTACCGCCTGATCGAGGAACGATCGCGCCTGCGCGGATCGGCCGAGGCGTTCAACGCATACATGTCGGGCGACATCACCGCCGACCAGCTGACCGCTGCGCGCAGCGACACGCCGGCCGCCGCGGCCGCGCCGCTCTCCGAGATGCGCGTGGCACGGCCCTCGGCGCTGCGCAATGCCAACCGCGACCCCGTCCGCAGGACGGTGCTCGAGCCGGAGCTGTCCGAGGCCCGGCGCCGGGCCGAGCGCGTCTACGGGGAGCTCGTCGGGGCCTGACGGCTGTCGAGACGGATCGTCCAGCCGTCGACGCTCTCGACGACCAGGTGCGTCTCGTGCCAGGGGTCGCGGGCGAGGGTGGCGCGGACGGCGTCCTCGGAGGCCGCCTCGACGGCGAGCACCACGCGTTCCTCGTCGGCCAGCGGCCCTCCGAGCACGACGAACCCGCGATCGACGAGGGCGTCCATGAAGGCAGCGTGCTGCTCCCATCCCGACTGCTCCTCGAGCGTCCGCGCGGCGTCCCAGCGTGGGCCGGAGCGGCGGACGACCACGAAGAACATCGCCACGGCCCGGCCTACGACCCGCTGCCGACGCGGGGCGACCGCCGCCGGCGGGCCGTGCTGCCGCCGTGCGGGCGCGGGCGGGGCGGCATGGGCCGCCACCGCCATGGCTCCATGCCGCCCGTCCCGCCGGATCGCAGACCGCCGATCCACTCGCCGATGCGCTCGATCAGCGCCGCGAGCGCCATCGACATCCCGAATGCCGCGATGAAGAAGACCGCGTCAGCCATCGGCCTGGTTATACCTCAACCGGGCAGCGACGCACCAAGCTCGCTGAACGGCGGCGCCGTGTAGGCGGCGCCCGGAGTGCCGCCGATGGCGAGCAGCTGCACGGGCTCGGCGCCGGTCGTGATCTTGCGCCGCTCGCCCGCCCCGACGCGCGCGAACACGCCCGGCACGAGCCGGTGCTCGACCCCGCCCGCGTGCAGCGTGGCGCTGCCGGCGAGCACGGTGTAGACCTCCTCCTGGCCGTCGGCGGAGTGGTCGTGCTCGGGGTGGTGCTCGAAGTTCGGCGGGAACTGCTCGACCTGCATGCCGAAGGCGGTCACGCCCAGGCTGGCCCGTGCCCGGCAGAAGCCGCCGCCGTTCGGCGACTCGAACTCGTCGATCCGCTTGATGGTGACGTCGGACATTCGTCTCCTCCTCGTTCGTCGCGCCGGCCGATCGGACGGCTGCACCGAGGACGAACGGGCGGGGCCGGAATCGACACGGTCTCGGCCATCGGCGCGGGGTTCTCGGGGAAATTGGGAATGGAGACGGTGGGAGGGCCGTACGCCGGTGCGGCCCTCCCACTTGCCCCGCCCGCTCAAGACCCATTCGGGGGATGCCGATATCACCCCGCGAATGGCCGCCCCGTCCGAAGAGCAGATCCTCGCGCTCGTCCGCGAGCACAGCCTGGAGCGCCACAAGCCGGCCGCGTTTGACCCCGCGGAGCCGCGCGTCCCCGTCGCGGGGAGGGTGTTCGGCTCCGAGGAGGTCGTCTCGCTCGTGCGCGCGTCGCTCGACTTCTGGCTCACCGACGGCCCGGAGACGGCCGAGTTCCAGCGCGCGCTCGCCCGCCGCACCGGCCACCGTCACGCCGTGCTCGTCAACTCCGGATCGTCGGCGAACCTGGTCGCGCTCTCGGCGCTGACCTCGCCCGCGCTCGGGCGCCGGCGCCTGCGGCCGGGCGACGAGGTGCTCACCGTCGCCGCCGGCTTTCCGACCACGGTCAATCCGATCCTCCAGAACGGTCTTGTCCCGGTGTTCGTCGATGTGTCGCTTCCGACCTACAACGTCGATCCCGACCGGCTCGCGGCCGCCGTCTCGCCGCTCACGCGGGCCGTGATGATCGCGCACACGCTCGGAAACCCCTACGACCTCGACGCGATCACCGCCCTGTGCCGCGAGCACGAGCTGCTGCTGATCGAGGACTGCTGTGACGCGCTCGGGTCGACGTGGCGCGGACAGCCCGTCGGCACGTTCGGCGACATGGCGACGCTCTCGTTCTATCCCGCCCACCAGATCACGACCGGCGAGGGCGGCGCGGTGCTCACGAACCGGCCTCGCCTGAAGAAGCTCGCCGAGTCGTTCCGTGACTGGGGCCGCGACTGCTGGTGCGCCTCGGGCTGCCAGGACACGTGCGGCAAGCGCTTCACCCAGACGCACGGCGACCTGCCCTACGGCTACGACCACAAGTACGTCTATTCGCACGTCGGCTACAACCTGAAGGCGACCGACCTGCAGGCCGCGATCGGCCGCGTCCAGCTCGAGCGCCTCGACGGGTTCGTCGAGACGCGCCGTGCCAACCACGCCTACCTGCGCGCTGCCCTGGCCGGCCACGAGGACCACCTGATACTGCCCGAGGAGACTCCCGGCGGCCGCGCCAGCTGGTTCGGCTTCGCCGTCACCGTCCGCCCCGACGCGCCGTACGGCCGCCGCGACCTGGTCGAGCACCTGCGCTCACGCGGCGTCGACAGCCGCCAGATCTTCGCCGGCAACCTGCTGCGCCAGCCGGCCTACCTGGAGGCGCCGCACCGCGTCGCCGGCGGGCTCGAGACGACCGACCTGATCGCCGAGCGCTCGTTCTGGATCGGCTGCTATCCCGGCCTCGGCCGTGAGGCGCTCGACCACGTCGTCGACTGTCTCGACGCATGGCGCCGCACCCACGCCCGCCGCGCCGCCTGAGCACGCGCCGCGGGAGGACCGCGCGCCGGCGGCCCTCCCGCGGCGTTCCCGTCAGCCCGGTGTCTGGGCGGCCACGCCCACGACCTCGCCCTGCGGGCCGGCGAGCAGCCCGAACGTGACTCCCGGGACGCTCGTCGCCGGTTGGACGATCTTCCCGCCCAGACGCTCCGCCTCGGCCAGCGTCGCCGCGACGTCGTCCACCCCGACGAAGAAGGTCACGAGCGGCGCGCCGCCCTGGGTCGGCCCGATCCCGCCGGGGATCGCGCCCGCGGCGTTCGAATCGACATAGGTGTACCCGGGGATCGCCCCGTCCGGGAACGACCAGTCGAACAGCGCCCCGAAGAACGTGCGGGCGGCGTCGGGATCCTGCGAGCGCACCTCGAAGTGCACGACCGGATTCGGCATCGGCGTCTCCTCCCTGCGTTTTGCGCCCCACCGGGATGGCGGGGCTCACGCGAAGGACGAACGGCGCCGGCCGGAATCGACAGCCGGCGCGACGCTCAGTCGAGGCGCAGCTGGACGATCTGGGTCGTCGGGTTGATCAGGTCGATGCGCTCGACCGCGACGACCTCGGTCTGGGTGCCCGTCAGGCCGTGGCGGACCACGGCGATCGACGCGGGCGTGTCGACATCGGTGCCGTAGATCAGATGCGAGATCCGGCCCACCCTGCGCTGGTCGGCGGCATACACCGTGAACCCCTCGCAGTTGTGCAGGTCGACGGGCCGAAGCATCAGCGAATCGGCTGCGATGTGTCTCAGGAATCCGATGGCGGGCCCCCTCGCCCTGGTGTCCTGGGGCCGGGTCGCCCCGGCTCCACGCCCCTCGGCCGTCCCGGCGTCCCGGTGCGACCGGGTGAGATCCTATGCCTCTCGTAGACGGGGCGTCAAGCGGTCGCCGGCACAGCCTGTGACGCCTCCCACACCACCGGAAACAGCGGGTGATCCATCGCCGCGCCCGCCGGCAGCTCCTGCTCGAGACCGGGAAACGGCGGGGACGTCCGCCACGCCCGCGGCGCGTGCACGACGTCGTCGCCGAGAAGGCGCACCGAGAACGCCCGCCGCCGCGTCCGCGAGCCGGCGGCGGTGTGCAGCGTCAGCATGTGGAAGAACACCGCGTCGCCGGGCTCGAGCGCCCATCCCACGATGGGCGCAGTGGCGCGGTCGATGGCGGGCAGCTCCTCGAGGCTGCCCTCGGGAAACCAGCGGGCCTGGTCGTCCATGAACGTCCGCGGCATCAGCCACGGGCCCAGGTGCGACCCGGCCAGGAACTCGAGCGTCGACTCGCGCGGCACCGGGTCGACCGGCATCCACATGCTGCACGTCATGCGCCCCTCGATGTTGTAGTACGGCTGGTCCTGATGCCACGGCGTCGGCTGGGCCGTGCCGGCCTCCTTGACGAGCAGATGGTCGTGATAGAGCCGGATGCGCCCCGATCCGAGCAGCGCCCCCGCGATCGCGCCCGCCGCCGATCTGCGAATGAAGCGCTCGTACTCCGGGATCCGGTCCCAGTTGCAGAAGTCCTCGAAGAAGCGGCCCGCATCCTCGCCCCGGCTGGCGACGATCCCGCGCGGGCTGGGGTCGGCCAGGTTGCGCTCGATGCCCGCCTCGACGGCGGCCACCTCGGCCGCGGAGAACGCCCCGCGCACGCACACGGCGCCGTCGCGGCGGAAGTCGGCGATCAGCGCATCGGAGAGGGGTGCCGGCACGTCGGGGCGAGTCTATTCCGCCAAGGCGGCTTGAAAATTCTGTAAGCGAAGTCGTCCGAGTGATGCATTTCGGCGGGCGGATCTATAGCTTGCTCGCGTCGTGCCCTCTCCCTCGCGCACCCGCCTCGTCCGGCGCGCCGTCCTGACGGCCGCCCTTGTGGCGACGTTCGGCGCGGTGACGCAGTCGGCGCTCGCGGCTCCCGCCGGTCCGGTGCAGCGGCCGCTGCGCTCCTGGCAGGTGCTCGCGCCGGGGTGGACGCCCTCGAACAAGGAGCTTGGGCGCGTCGACGACCTCATCCGGGTGGGCCGCACCGTCTACATCGGCGGGAACTTCACCGTCCTGGGCAACCACGGGGGCGGCGTCACGACGCGCCTGCACCTGGCCGCCGTCCGGGCCGGGACGGGCAGGCTGCGGCCGTTTCACCCCGCGATCAACGGCCGCGTGTACGCGCTCGCCGTGTCCCCGGGAGGGCGGTTCCTCTACGTCGGCGGCCAGTTCACCGCCGTCGGCCTGCACCCCCGCGACAACCTGGCCGCGTTCAACCTGCGCACGGGGCGCCTGGCCGCCCGGCTGCCCAACCTCGGCATCAGCGGCACGGTGCGCGCGATCGCGGTTTCTCGCCTGGGCCGCCTCTACGTCGGCGGGAGCTTCGGCCGGGTGCAGGGCAGACGGCGGCAGAACCTGGCCAAGCTCGTCGTGCGCCGCAACCGCTTCACGCTGAACGCCCGCTGGCACCCGGCGACGAACAGCGACGTGCGCGACATCGTCGTCTCGGCCCGCACCTCGCGGGTGATCGTCGCGGGCGACTTCACCTCGGTGAACGGGCGCCGCGGCCAGACCCACATCGCCGCCGTCGGCCAGGGCCGCGGCGCGCTTCTGCGCTGGGCGAACCATCCCCGCTCGCCCATCCTCGACCTGGCCCTGTGCGGCAAGCGGGTCTACGCCGCCGAGGGCGGCCCCGGCGGAACGGCGCTGGCCTACGGCCTCGGCGGGGTGCGCAAGTGGTTCTACATGACCGACGGAAACATCCAGGCCGCGACATGCGCGGGCCGGCGGCCGGTGTTCGGCATGCATGGCGACTACGTCGCGCCGGCGAAGAACCAGAGCCTGTCCGAGCACGGCTCGAGCAAGCGCATCCAGCGGCACAAGCTCTTCATGCTCACCTTCCGCGGCAACCTGATGCGCTGGAATCCGGACGTGAGCTCGACCGCCGGCGTCCTCGGCGTCTGGGCGCTCGCCGCCTTCCGCGGCAACCTCTACGTGGGCGGCGACTTCACGGGCATCCACGGCGTCGCCCAGCAGCGGTTCGCCATCCTGCCGCGCGGCTGACGGCGCGCCGCGACCGACGGCGATACCGTTCCCTCGTGCGGCCCGCCCGGCCCCGCTATCGCGCCCGGGGCGCCCTGTTCGCGGCGCTCACCGTCGGGTTGCTCGGGATCGCGTGGGCGGCCGCATCCGCATCGGTGTGGATCATCGCCGGCGCGGCGGCCGCGATCGGCCTGTGGATGGCCGACCTCGCCCGCCGCGACCTCGGCCCCCGGCGCTGAGAGGGGGCGCCCCTTCACCGGCGAATCACAAGCCTCTAGAGTCTCACTGCCGACCATGCAGGCGAACGCCGCGACATCCGCGCCGCCCGAGGGCGGGATCTTCCAGGGCTATCTGGACTGGATGCGTGCCCGCGGCGCGTCGCCCGCGACGGTGCGGGCCTACTCGGCCGACCTGGGACAGCTCGCGCGCTGGCTGGGGGCGGCCGGCGTCGAGCCGGAGGCGGCCGATTCGGGAACGCTGCGCCGCTATGCCGCCTACCTCGGCACCTGCCGCTACGCCCCCGCGACCGCGGCCCGTAAGCTCTCGGCCGTCCGCGGCGCGTATGCGTGGATGCACGATCGCGGCGCCATCGAGCGCAGCCCGGCGACGCTCATCCCGGGGCCACGGCGGGCGCGTACGCTTCCGGCCACACTGTCAGCCGACGATGTCACCCGGCTGCTCGACACGCCCGCCGGAACCGGACCGCGCGATCTGCGCGACCGCGCCCTGCTCGAGATCCTGTACGGGTGCGGACTGCGCGCCGCCGAGGCATGCGGGCTCGAGCTCGCCGACGTCCGCATCGAGGCCGAGCACCTGCGGGTGACCGGCAAGGGCGGCAAGCAGCGGATCGTGCCGCTCGGGGGCGCGGCCGAGGCGGCCGTCGAGCGCTACCTGGCCCGCGGCCGCCCGCAGCTGGCCGGCTCGGGCGGCTCGCAACGCCTCTTCCTGAGCGTCCGCGGCCGGGCGCTGCACCCGTCCGACATCCGCCGCGCGCTCGACCGCGCGCTGCGCCGGGCGGGGATCGCGCACCGCTCGCCGCATGCGCTGCGGCACACCTTCGCCACCCATCTGCTCGAGGGCGGCGCCGACCTGCGCAGCATCCAGGACATGCTCGGCCACGCATCGGTGGGCACGACCCAGGTATACACCCACGTGAGCGTCCGCCACCTGCGGGCCGCCCACGCACACGCACACCCACGAGCATGATGACCGACGAATCAGTGGACATCTGGTCCGAGTACAAGCGCACCGGCGACAAGCGGCTGCGCGATCGCCTCATCCTCACGTACGCCCCGCTCGTGAAGTACGTCGCCGGGCGGCTGGGCACGGGCCTGCCGGCGCACGTCGACGAGGGCGACCTCGTGAGCTACGGCCTGCTGGGCCTGATGAACGCGATCGAGCGGTTCGATCCCAACCGCGACATCAAGTTCGAGACCTACGCGATCAGCCGGATCAAGGGCTCGATCATCGACGAGCTGCGCTCGATGGACTGGGTGCCGCGGTCGGTGCGCAGCCGCGCCCGCGAGATCGAGCGCGGCGTGGTGGAGCTCGAGCACAAGCTGCACCGGCCGCCGACCGACGAGGAGGTCGCGACCCACCTCGGCATCACCGGCAGCGAGTTCCAGGACAGCCTGGCCCAGATCTCGCGCTCGTCGGTCGCCGCGCTCGACGAGCTGTGGACGATCTCCTCGTCCGGTGGCGACACCGTCGCGCTGATCGACACACTCCAGGATCCGCACGCCGACGACCCGTCCACCGAGATGACGCGCACCGAGATGCGAGACTCGCTCACCGGCGCCATCTCGCGCCTGCCCGACCGTGAGAAGACCGTGATCCAGCTCTACTACTACGAGGAGCTGACCCTGCGCGAGATCGGCGAGGTGCTGGGCGTGACCGAGTCGCGCGTGTCCCAGCTGCACACCAAGGCGATCCTGCGCCTGAAGGGCAAGCTCTCGGGCAGCCTCGAGCGCGCCTCGGCCGACCGCCTCAGATAGCCGCACGGCTCCGGGGGCCGCAGGGGGTGCGGTAGTCTGAACCCTCGACCGTCCGACCACCTGCAGCTGGAGGAGTGCATGCCCAATACGGAGTCCGGGAAGATCCGAAACGTGGCGGTGATCGGTCACCGCGGCACCGGCAAGACCTCGCTCGTCGAGGCGCTTCTGTACGAGTCGGGCACGACGAACCGGCTGGGCAGCGTCGCCGAGAAGTCGACGGTCACGGACTACGACGACGAGGAGCGCCGGCGGGGCATGTCGATCTCGGCCGCCGTGACGCACCTCGAGTGGCAGGGCCGCAACATCAACCTGATCGACACCCCCGGCGAGCCGAGCTTCCAGGCCGACGTGCTCTCGACGCTGCGCGTCGTCGAGGGCGCGATCGTGGTGGTGTCGGGCGTGATGGGCGTCGAGGTCGGCACCGAGCGCCAGTGGCGGCGTTGCGACGAGCTCGGCCTCTCGCGGCTCCTGCTCGTGAACCTGCTCGACCGTGAGCGCGCCGACTTCTTCACGGCGCTCGAGGGGCTGCAGTCGCGGCTGTCTGACCGCTGCGTGGCCGTCGAGCTGCCAATCGGGTCAGAGCACGAGTTCCACGGCGTGATCGACCTGGTGCACATGGTCGCCTACCTGCACGACGGCGACGCCGGCGTCCACGACGAGCCGGCCGAGATCCCCGACGACCTGAAGGCCGTCGCCGACGAGTACCACGACAAGCTGATGGACATCGTCGCCGAGACCTCCGACGAGCTGATGGAGCGCTACCTCGAGGGCGACGAGATCACCCGTGACGAGATGGCCGCGGCGCTGAAGAAGCTCGTCACCGAGGGCGAGCTGTTCCCCGTCGGCTGTGGCGCGGGCACGCGCAACATCGGCACCCACGGCCTCCTCGACCTGATCGTCGAGGGGCTGCCCTCGCCCGCCCGGGCGCGCAACGTCCCCGAGGTCGGCGGCGCGACGACGCTCGCCTACGTGTTCAAGACGATCGCCGACCCGTACAGCGGCAAGATCAACCTGCTGCGGGTGTTCGCCGGCACGCTCACCTCCGACTCGACGCTCATGAACAACCACTCCCATGCGAAGGAGCGGATCGGCCAGCTGCTCGTGCTGCAGGGCAAGGAGCACACGCCGGCCGAGTCGCTGCCCGCGGGCGCCATCGGCGCCGTCGCGAAGCTGAAGGAGACCGGCACCGGCGACGTGCTCTCCGACGTCGACAGCCCGGTCTCGATCGAGCCGCTCGCGTTCCCCTCGCCGGTCGTCTCCTTCGCGATCGAGCCGAAGCACAAGGGCGAGGAGGACAAGGTGCACACGTCCCTGCGCCGCCTGCAGGAGGAGGATCCCTCGCTCGACGTCCACCGCGACCCGCAGACGGGCGAGACGATCGTGGCGGGCCTCTCGCAGATGCACGTCGAGGTGACGCTCGAGCGGATGGCGCGCCGGTTCGGGGTCGAGGTGACCCTGCACCAGCCGCGGGTGCCCTACATGGAGACGATCCGCAAGTCGGCCCGCGCCCAGGGGCGCTACAAGAAGCAGACCGGCGGGCGCGGCCAGTTCGGCGACTGCCACATCACGCTCGAGCCGCTCTCCGAGCACGAGGGGTACGAGTTCGTCGACAAGATCGTCGGCGGCGTGATCCCGCAGGGGTTCCGGCCCGCCGTCGACAAGGGCATCCAGGAGGCGATGCAGCAGGGCGAGCTCGCCAAGTGCCCGGTCGTCGGCGTCAAGGTGACGCTCGTCGACGGCTCCTACCACACGGTCGACTCGTCGGAGATGGCGTTCAAGATCGCCGGCTCGATGGCCTTCAAGAAGGCCTTCGCCGAGGCCGATCCGATCCTGTTGGAGCCGATCGTCAAGCTCGAGATCAGCGTGCCCGACGAGAACGTGGGCGACGTGATCGGCGACATGACCTCGCGGCGCGGCCGCGTCGGCGGCATGGATCCGGCGGGCGGCATGACGACGATCCACGTCGAGGTGCCGATGGCCGAGGTGCTGACCTACGCCCCCGACCTGAACTCGATGACGGGCGGCCGCGGCGACTACCAGATGACCATCCTGCGCTACGACGAGGTGCCCGCGCACGTCGCCCAGCAGGTCATCGCCGCCGCGGGCAAGGAGCAGGAGCTGGCCAAGGCGTGAGCCTTCGGGCGCCGGGACCTAGAGGATCGTCGCCTGGATCTCGGCCCATCCGCTGAGGCCGACGATCTGGGCGGCGTGGGCGGAGAGGTCGAGCACGCCGCGGCCGAACGGGCCGCGGTCGTTGATCCGCACGACGACCGACCTGCCCGTGGCGAGGTCGGTGACGCGCAGCATGGTGTTGAACGGCAGCCATGGGCTCGCCGCGGTGAGCTTGTTCGGGTCGAAGATCTCGCCGTCGGCGGTGCGGTGCCCGGCGAAGCCCGGGCCGTACCAGCTCGCCTCACCGGTGAATCCGCCCTGGCCGCCTCCGCTCTCGGGCGGCGGGGGCGTGCCGTCCTGCCCGGCGAGCGTCGCCCGCCGCTGGCGCTCGGCGTTCAGCTGGCTCGCGATCTGGGCGTCGATGCCCGCGAGCACCGCCTTGCGGGCGGCGATCGCGCGGTCGAGGCCGGTCTTCGCCGCCGCCTCGCGGGCGAGCAGCGCGGCCTCGGAGCCGGCCTGCGACGACAGCGTCCGCCGCTGCCTGGCGAGCGTCCGCTGGGCGACATCGATCCGCTGGATCAGCGTGGTGGACGAGGCGTTGATGCGCGACACCTCGTCGACGCGCTCGACCAGATCGGCGAACGAGTTCGACGAGAGCACGTATGCCGCCGTGTCTGTGGTCGTGCTGTGCTTGTAGTCGCCGACGATCAGCGCGGCAAGGGCGGCCTGGTCGGCCTGCAGACCAGCCTGCTGCGAGCTCATCGCGGCGTCGATGCCCGTGATCGACGCCCGCAGGTACTGCAGGCGGGCGCGCGTGCGCCGCTCGACCGTGAGCATGTGCGACCGGCGCCAGTCGAGCACCTCGATGCGGTGCAGGGCGGACGCGGCCTCTGATCGCTGACCGCCGACCGACGCCGCGGACACGCCTGCGAAAGCCATGCCCGCGGTGGCCGTGGTGAAAACAATCAGCGTGGTCCAGGCGGTGCGTCTGCGCGAGTTCGCGGTGTCTCGCCCCCCTTCAGCGCGCAGAACCCTACCGTGGCGGATCGGCCACGGCAAGCGGCATCCGTCGCTCGGAGAGCGCGTTTGCGCACGCATGCGGCGGTTTCTTCGAGGTTGCTCGATCGGCGCTGCCTCGCCGCACGTTGGACGGAGCGCAGGCCGCCCAGAGCATCCGGCCCGGTTTCCAGCCGCCGCGAGGGCTGGAAGAGGCCGGTATACTCAGGCGCCTGGACCGCCCGGCGCCGGAGAAGCGGCATGATCGAGATCCGACGGAACGACATCGAGACGTTTTGTGCCGTCTGTGGGCGGACATTGCTCCTGGGCGAGCGCACCGTCGCCTACGAGCGCCCCGAGGGCGATGACGCCCGTGTCTGCGAGCTCTGCATCGACCAGGCGGACGCTCTCGGCTGGATCCGCGAGGGGACGCTGAGCGTGCCGCTGCAGCTGCAGGCAAACCGTCAGCGGCAGCGCGGCCTGCGCGGCTTCCTGGGCGGATCGAAGCGGCGCCCGAACGTGCCCGAGCCCTTCACGCCCGAGGCGCTCCCCGCCGATCCGCGCGAGGCGGTCGCCGCCGGGCTCGAGCTCTTCAACGAGAGCTATCACCCACGCACGGTGTACGGGATCTCGCGCACGCTCGGCGACCCGCGCGTGAGCGTCATCATGCGCAGCCCCCGCGAGGTCGTGGTCACGGTTGCCTGGGACCTGTCGTGGTACCAGTTCCGCGTCGACATGCTCGGCCCGCAGCCGGTGACCCTGCAGCAGCGCGGCGAGGACGTCGGCGAGATCGACACCCGCTTCCGCGACTGGAACGCGCAGGCCGAGCCTGACGGCACGCTCGCGCTGGCGGTCTAGGTCCCCGTCTCCGTGTCCTGATCGAACGCCTCGGCGCGCGGGAACGTCCCCATCGCCCGCGGCCGGCGGCGGTCGCGCAGCTCGCGGCGCTCGTCCGGCGTGCCCGCAGCGCCCGCGCGGCGATCGCCGGCGCGCGCCCGGCGGTCGACGATCACCTCGACGTTGGGGTTGTCGCGGTAGTACTCGGCCATCCGGGGCAGCAGCTCTGCCTCGAGCTCGGGAGGGATCACGCAATAGATCATGTCCCCGAAGTAGACACCGGCTAGGCCGGTGGCGTCAAGGGGTATGCTCGCCCCGTGGCAGTCCCCAACGCGCTCGAGTGCCTGCGGTGCCGACGGCGCTACCCCGTCGTGTCGATGCCCGGCGGTTGTCCGTCGTGCTCGGCCGAGGGCACGCCGTCGAACGTCGCACCTGTCTACGGCCGGGTCGCGTCGCTCAAGCCGAGCAAGCTTACGGGGCGCGGTCTCGTCCGCTTCGCCGCCCAGCTTCCGATCGCGAAGGATCGCCTGATCTCGATGGGCGAGGGTGACACGCCGCTCGTGCCCACGGCGGCCCTCGGCCAGCAGCTCGGCCTGCGCCGGATGCTCCTGAAGGACGAGCGTCGCAACCCAACGGGGAGCTGGCGCGACCGCTTCTCCGCCCTGGCCGTGTCGCAGGTCGAGGACACGTCGACGACGATCGCATGCGCGGGCGACGAGGCGCTGAGCGTGTCGCTCGCGTCCTACGCCGCCCGGGCCGGTCTGCGCTGCGTGAGCCTCGTCGAGCCCGACGCCGGCGGCCGCACCCGCGCCGCGATCGAAGCAGTCGGCGGCCGCGTCGTCGGCGTTGCGACGCCCGAGGCCCGCTGGCCGCTGCTCGCCGACGCGGAGCGCTCGCTCGGCTGGCGGGCGGTGTCCAACCGCACGGCGCCGCCGATCGGCGGCGACCCGCTCGCGATCGAGGGCTACCGCACCATCGCCTACGAGATCGCCGAGGAGCTGCGCTGGACGGCGCCTGACCTGGTGCTCGTGCCCGCCGCCCTCGGTGACGGAATCCAGGGCATCTGGCGCGGGTTCCGCGACCTGGTGACGTGGGCGGTGATCGACCGCATCCCGCGGATGGTCGCCGTCGAGGTGGCCGGCGCGGTCGCGGCGGCGCTGGCGTCGGGCAAGGACTGGGTCGCGCCGAGCGGCCACGTCGAGTCGCAGGCGCGCGCCCTGGCAGGTGTCACCGGGACCGTGCAGTCCCTGCACGCGGTCGTCGAGTCGGAGGGCCTGGTCGTGCGCGTCTCCGAGGCCGAGCTCGAGCACGCCCGGATGCAGCTCGGCGAGCTCGAGGGCATCTGGACAGATCTCGCCGCCGCCGCGCCGGTGGCTGCCGTGATCAAGCTCGCCCAGCGCGGCGACGTGCCGACGCGGACGCTCGTCGTCCCCGTGCTCGCGGCGCACGGCGCGTTCGACGAGTCCTCGACCGCCGCCGGCCCGCTCGAGACCGTGGACGCCCGCGTCGACGAGCTTCTGCGCGTGCTCGCCGTGCGCGGCGAGTAGAGTTTGGCGCCGATGTCGGTCGCCACCAACTCCTATCGCAACTACATCGCCGGCGAGTGGGTCGACTCCGAGAGCGGCGAGCGCTTCGACGACACGAACCCCGCCACCGGCGAGCTGATCGGGTCGTTCCCGCGCTCGACCGCGGCCGACGCCGACCGCGCGGTCGCGGCCGCCCACGAGGCCTATGCGAGCTGGCGGCTCTACCCGGCGCCGAAGCGTGCCGAGATCCTGTTCCGCGTGGCCGAGCTTCTGCGCGACCGAAAGCCCGAGCTCACCCGCACGATGACGCAGGAGATGGGCAAGGTGCTGGCCGAGGCCGGGGGAGACGTGCAGGAGGGCATCGACATGACCTACTACATGGCCGGCGAGGGCCGGCGCATGTTCGGTCAGACGGTGCCCGCCGAGATGCCCGACAAGTTCGCGATGAGCGTGCGCCAGCCGATGGGCGTCGTGGCCGTGATCACGCCGTTCAACTTCCCGATGGCGATCCCGACCTGGAAGCTCATGCCGGCGCTCATAACCGGCAACACCGCGGTCTTCAAGCCGGCCGGCGATACGCCTCTCCTGGGCGAGATGCTCGTCGAGATCTTCGAGGCGGCGGGGCTGCCGAAGGGCGTCGTCAACATCGTCCACGGCGGCGGCGCCACGGTCGGCCAGCGCCTGATCGAGCACCCCGACGTCAAGGTCATCACGTTCACCGGCTCGAAGGAGACGGGCATCCACGTCGCCCGCACCGGCGCCGAGACGCTCAAGCGCGTGCACCTCGAGCTGGGCGGCAAGAACGCGATCATCGTCATGGACGACGCCGACGTCGACAACGCCGTCGACGGCATCCTCTGGAGCGCCTTCGGCACGAGCGGCCAGCGATGCACGGCAGCGAGCCGCGTGATCGTGCACGAGCGCATCTACGATCGCCTGGCGACGAAGCTCGTCGGGCGGGCCGAGTCGCTGCGGATCGGGAACGGCCTCGACCCGGAGGTCGACGTCGGCCCGCTCATCAACCAGGCGGCGCTCGACAAGGTCGACCGCTACACGGGCATCGCCCGCGACGAGGGCGCCGACATCCTGACCGGCGGCGAGCACTACCGAAACGGCGAGAACGGCTTCTTCTACCGGCCGACGATCTACGGGCGGGTGCAGCGCGACATGCGCGTCGCCACCGAGGAGATCTTCGGCCCGGCGACGGCGCTCATCCCCTGCCGCGACCTCGACGACGCGATCGCGATCTCAAACAGGGTCGAGTACGGGCTCTCGAGCGCGATCTACACCGACGACGTGAACTCGGCCTTCCGCGCGATCCGCGATCTCGACACGGGCATCACCTACATCAACGCCGGCACGATCGGCGCCGAGATCCAGCTGCCGTTCGGCGGCACCAAGTACACCGGCAACGGCCACCGCGAGGCGGGCACGGCGGCGCTCGACACCTACACCGAGTGGAAGTCCGTGTATGTCGATTACTCGGGCAAGCTGCAGCGCGCCCAGATCGACAACCAGCCGTCATGAGGCTGACCGAGCTCCACGCCGACCTGCAGACCCTGCGTGAGAACCTGGCGGCCGAGCTCCAGGCGATCAACCGCTACGAGGCCCAGGCGTTCTCGCTCGCCGACGAGCGGGCGCAGGAGGCGATGCAGCGGATCGCCGACGACAAGAAGGAGCACGTCGCCCGTTTGCTCGACCTGCTGCGGCGGCTCGACGTGAAGCAGCGCGAGAAGATCGAGCGGCTCCCGCCGGCGTGAGGGTGCGCATGTGGGTCGACGGGGGCGCCCGGGGCAACCCCGGCCCGGCCGCCGTCGGATACCGGATCGAGGACGACGAGGGCACGGTGCTCGACGAGGCCGGGCGCACGATCGGCACCGCCACGAACAACGAGGCCGAGTACCGGGCGCTGATCACCGCGCTCGAGCGGGCCGCGACGCTCGGGGCGAGTGAGGTGGAGGTGCGCTCCGACTCGCAGCTTCTGATGCGGCAGATGACCGGCAGCTACCGGGTGAAGAGCCCGCATCTGCGCGAGCTCTGGAACGAGGCCCAGCAGGCCGCCGACGGCTTCGAGCGCGTCCGCTACGTCGAGGTCCGGCGCACCGAGAACACCGAGGCCGATCGCCAGGTGAACCTCGCGCTCGACGGGGCCTAGGCCCGCAACCGGGGGTATACTGAGCCCTCTTCCAGCGGCTGTAGCTCAGTTGGCTAGAGCGTCTGCTTGCCATGCAGAAGGTCGAGGGTTCGAGCCCCTTCAGCCGCTTCAATCTGGTCAGACGCACGTGCGCGCTGCGATCACCGCGTGGGGACGACGATCCGGTCGAGTTCGGACTGGATGAGACCGCCGGGTGCGGGCGTGTGGCGGTTGACGAAGATGTTGACCTCGACGATATGGCCGTGGACGCGCGCGCCGAGGAGGTACCAGCGGGCCGTGGTCGGAACCGCATCGAATCGTCTGCGGAGCGTGCTCTCGGAGAACCGGAGCGGGAGCGCTCGGATCGGATGCGCTCGCAAGTCGAAGCCGTGCGTCGATGACCACACGCTCACGGTGACGACGATGCCCCGTGCGGGGATGTGGCGCAGTTCAGAACGCGTCGGGAACATCCCCGCCGGGACGGTTACGGGGAAGTTTGCCGCCACCGCGCTCGGTACGAGCGGCGGCTGCGGCGACACGACCTGCGCCGTGTGCCAGCCGCTGGCCGCGATGAACCGCGGCCCGGCGGGTGTCTTCGCAAGGTGATGCGGCCGTGTCGCGGTGCTCGGTGGCGCCGACGATCCCGCACATGCGGCCAGCACGCCTGCAGCCAGCAACGCGGCCCAGACACGGATGATCACGCGACTCCTCATATCCGCATGATCTACGGCGGTGCAGGCGTGCCGCGTCCCAGGGCTCCTCTTCGGCACCCACCGAGGCAGCACTATGATCCCCGCGTGGATCCGGCTCCGAGGTAGCGGTCAGGTGCGGCTGACGCCGCGATTTCTCACCAGCGTGCCGAGGCTCGAGTGCTCGGCTTTGGCCGCTGCGTGCCAACGCTACTTCGGAGGACCACGATGACACGGCAGAACCTTTTCTCCGACCTGTGGGACGGAGAGGACCAGGATCCGGCAACGAGACGCCGGGTGTTCTGGCGGCCGGACGACGCCCGGATGGGGGCAACGCTGTACGAGCTCGCCCCGGGCGCGCCGGAGAGCAACATGCACATGCATTTCGGGGCCGAGGAGATGTTCTTCGTCCTGCGCGGCCGGCCGCTGTTCCGAAGCCGGCAGGGCGAGGAGGCGCTGGCCCCGGGCGACTTCGTCTTCTGCCCGGAGGGCCGGGCCGGGATGCACACGTTCAGCAACCCGACCGACGAACCCGTCGAGATCCTGGCGATGAGTGCCGGGGGCTTCCCCGACGTGGTCGCCTATCCCGAGCACGGATACGCGTGGGTGGCGACTCGCGATCCCGATCCCGGCCTGCTCGCCCAGGGAGGCGATCCCGGCATCATCACCCGGTTCGAGATCCCGATCGAGTAGACCGCCCGGATCCCGAGCAGACGCCGGTACCCGACCCGCGGCGGCTTCGACGCCGTCGCAGGGTCGGGCTACCATCGGAGGCATGACGATCCTGCGCATGGACCATGTGGGCGTCGTCGTCGACGACCTCGCCGCCGCGACGGCATTCTTCCTCGACCTCGGGCTCAGCGTGCAGGGCGAAGGAGCGGTCGAGGGCAGCTGGGTCGACCGCATCGTGGGGCTCGAGGGCGTCCGGGCGGAGATCGTGTTCGTGCAGACGCCGGACGGCCACAGTCAGCTCGAGCTGACGAAGTTCCACGCCCCGCCCGGCCCGGATGGCGACCGGAACGCGCCGGCGAATGCTCCGGGCCTGCGCCATATCACGTTCGCCGTCGACGACGTCGACGCCGCGGTCGCGGGCTTGCGAGCCCGCGGCACGGAGCTCGTCGGCGAGGTGGTGAGCTACGAGGACAGCTACCGGCTCTGCTTGGTCCACGGCCCGGAGGGGATCATCCTCGAGCTGGCGGAGAAGCTCGGCTGAAGCGCTAGCTGCCGAACAGCTGCGGCAGCCGGCGGATGGCCTGGCTGCGCTTGCCGCGCCGGGCGGCGCGCAGGCCCTTCACCTGACGGCGCAGATCCTTCTCGACGAGCCGCAGGAGCTGCGGCGTGCCCGATCGCATCTCGACCTCGAGCCGGCGCTCGACCGATCCGTCGGGATAGGTGACGGTGTCCTCGGCGAGCACGACCTCGTTGCCGTGGCCGTCGCCCAGCCGGTGCTCCGAGCGCAGGGTGGTGATCTGGAGCACGGGCCGAAACGTGCCGCGCACGAGCTTGCCGGCGCGCTGCCATGGGGTCGATTGCTCGGCCCGCTCGCCGGGCTCGAGCCGCACCTCGTACTCCTCGCGCACGAACAGCGCGCCCTGGTGGCCGCCGGGCGTCTTCACCTTCAGGGTCACCCAGCGCTCGCCGAGCGCCCCGGTGCGGATGCGCAGGTTGCCTCCGTGGGCGCGCAGCGCGAGCCGGTCGGTGTCGAAATAGACGTCGCTGTGCAGGCGCTTGGATCCGCGTTCCGTCAGCCGCATGCCCGCGAGCGACAGCGCATCCAGCCCGTCGTCCTCGGGCAGGACATCGGACACGAACCGAAGCTCGGTCTCGGTCGGCGCGGCCCCGGGCTGGTCGTGACCGCTCACCGGAGCGCGGCGGCCGACGAGAACATGTCGTGCGTCCTCACACGAAAACGGTAGCGCTCGGCGCGGACCGCGTGCCATCCGCCGGCCCTGAGATTGGGCCTGGTGGGCACTGCGCACCCAGTATCTGCCTGCGCGATCCCCCATCCGGGTGTCGGATCGGCCCGCAAATGCACGGACACTGAGAGTGGACGCCTGACCCCCGGCATCCGAGCACCCCGAAAAGCTGCCCCGAAAGAGCCGCCCTCGTGCCCGATCGGCCCCTGCCCGACCTCGCCACCCGTCTTGCCTCGTACGAGACGCTCGTCGACATCTCGCGTCTCCTGCTCGTCTCGGTCACGCCGGAGGAGCTCTTCGACCGTATCTCGTCGGAGCTCAACCGGCTCGTGCCGGTGGACGCGCTCACCATCTACCGCGTCGACGAGGTCGCGGGCGAGATCGTGCCCGTGCACGCGCGTGACGAGTGGGCCGACGAGATCATGGCCGCGCCGCTTCGGCTCGGCGAGGGCCTGACGGGCTGGGTGGTGGAGCAGCGCGAGGCCGCCAACGTGACCGCCGCCGAGCGCGACCCGCGCATCGCGGTCGTGCCGGGAACGCCCGACGACGAGTCCGAGGCGATCATCTCGGTGCCGCTGATCGTGCGCGACACCCCGATCGGCGCGCTCAACACCTACCGGCTCGGCGAGGGCGTCGCGTTCAGCCCGCAGGAGTTCGAGCTCGTGCGCCACTTCGCCGACCTGGCGGCGCTCGCGCTCGACAACACCCAGAACCGGATCCGGCTCACCCACGAGGCCCAGACCGACTGGCTCACCGGCCTGCACAACCACCGCTTCTACCACGAGCGCCTGCACGACGAGCTCGACCGGGCCGAGCGCTACGGTCGCCCGCTCTCGCTGATCGTCTTCGACCTCGACAGCTTCAAGCTCCTGAACGACACCCACGGCCACCAGGAGGGCGATCTCGTCCTGCGCCGCGTCGCGGTCGCGGCGCGCGAGGACCTGCGCGCGAGCGACGTCGCCTGCCGGGTCGGGGGCGAGGAGTTCGCGATCATCCTGCCCGAGACCGGCAAGCGCGCCGCCCGCGCCGCCGCCGAGCGGCTGTGCGCCCGCGTCCGTGCCCTGCCCGGCCTGCGCGCGACCACCGTGTCGTGCGGCGTCGCATCGTTCCCCGCCGACGCGGGCGACGCCATCGAGCTCGTCGCGGGCGCCGACGCCGCCCTCTACGCTGCCAAGGCGCGGGGCAAGGACCGGGCCGTGAGCTTCACGTCGGCGGTGCTCGCCAGGCGTGCGCGCCAGTCGGCGGGCGACGGCCATAGGCCTGCGCCCCAGCCGTCTCTGCTGACCGCGCTCGCAGACGGCCTCGACCGCATCGCTGCGGCCGCCTCGCGCGGGGCGTCGTCACGGACGGTCGGCCAGCAGATCGTCCAGGTCGTGTGCGACCTCACCGGCGCGGCGGGCGCGTCGATCGTCGTCGAGCCTGGACAGGGCCGGCGCCACCGTGTGCTTGCCGCCCAGGGGACGCCCGCGGCCCGCTCGGTGTGCCTCGCGGCCGCGCTCGCGCCCGATGCCGGCGCTTCCGGTCTGGCCGTCCTTTGCAGCTGCGATTTTCCTGCCGTCAGCGCCGAGGCCGCCCGCCGGCATGCGGACGTGGCGACGGCGCCCCTCGGCGGCCACCGCCTGACCGTGACCCGCGAGGGCTTCCCGGAGGCCGTTCGCGCAGCCATCGCCGCGATCGCCGCCCAGGGCGGCCTCGCACTCGAGCACGCCGATGCCCTGGCGCGGCTGCGCGGCGCAGGCGAGTCGTCGGGCCTGCGCCGCGCGGGCGCCTGAACCGCTACCGGTCGGTGGTCTGCCGGTCGAGGTCGAGCGCGCACGAGTTGATGCAGTAGCGCTGCCCGCTCGCGCCGGGGCCGTCGTCGAACACGTGCCCGAGGTGCGACCCGCACTTGGCGCAGGTCACCTCGGTGCGGACCATGAAGTGGCTCGTATCGCGGTGAAGCTCGACGTTCGCCGCCACGGCGGGGTCGGTGAAGCTCGGCCAGCCCGAGCCGGACTCGAACTTCGTGTCGGAGCCGAAGAGCTCGGCGCCACACCCGGCGCAGCGATAGATGCCGTCATCCTTGACGTTGACGTACTCGCCCGTGAACGGGCGCTCCGTGGCCTTCTGGCGCATGACCTCGTACTGGTCGGGCGAGAGCCTGGCTCGCCACTCCTGATCGGTTCTGGGGATGTTCTGAGTGCTCATGCCTACTCCGTCTCGGATTGCGGGCAAACGTTACGCCCGCGGTGCTCGCCCGAAGCCTAGACGGGCCGCGCCGCAGGTATCGTCGCGGCGGTGAGCGAGCCGACGATCCGCCGCGACCACCCATCGGAGCACCCCGCGCTCGTCGCGCTCTGGGAGCGCTCTGTGCGCGCGACGCACGACTTCCTCACCGACGCAGACATCGTCGGCCTGCGACCGCGCGTCGTGGATGCGCTGGACGACGAGGCGCTCGAGCTGTGGGTGCTCGCGGACGGCACTGATGCTCCCATCGGCTTCATGGGCCTCGCCGGCGACGACATCACGGCGCTCTTCCTCGACCCGGACCACCGTGGGCGGGGCGGCGGGCGCCGGCTCGTGGCGCACGCGCAGGCGCTGCGCAGAGGGGCGCTCACCGTGGACGTGAACGAGCAGAACCCCGGCGCGCGCGGCTTCTACGAGGCGCTGGGGTTCACCGTCGCCGGCCGCTCACCGCTCGACGGCGACGGCCGGCCGTTCCCGCTGCTTCACATGCGCCGGCCGGAGCCGCCCGGTTGATCCGAGCGGAAAGAGGCGACGACCGGAGTCGAACCGGTGCAAGATTCCCATCGAGCCGCAGCCTGCTGGCGAAATGTACTGGATGCTAGTCGCCGCGGGTGTACCGTGGGCGGATGAACGCCAACTGGCCACTGATCCTCCGCTATCTCCACGTCCTCGTCTGGCCAGGGTTCGCCGCCGCTGTCGTCACTGCGTTCCGACATCA
>DASXZF010000203.1:0-12227 GCA_036502065.1 Gaiellales bacterium | reverse complement strand
CGACGGCTTCGACCGTGTCCACGTCCTTGTCGCCGCGCCCGGAGAGGCCGACGAGCCACACCTCGCCGGGCTTCGCGGCCCGCAGGGCGAGCGCGAGGGCGTGGGCGGACTCGAGGGCGGGGATGATGCCCTCGCGGCGGCACAGCAGGTGGAAGGCGGCGAGCGCCTCGGCGTCGGTGACGGGCTCGTACGAAGCCCGGCCGGAGTCCTTCAGGTAGGAGTGCTCGGGGCCGACGCCGGGGTAGTCGAGCCCGGCCGAGATCGAGTGGCTCTCGAGCACCTGGCCGTCGTCGTCGGCGAGCACGTAGGAGCGCGAGCCGTGCAGCACCGACACCCGTCCCTTCGAGAGCGTGGCGGCGTGGCCGTGCGCATCGCCGCCGGCCTCGGCGCCGAGCAGACGCACCGCCGCGTCGGCAAGGAACGGGTGGAAGAGCCCGATCGCGTTCGAGCCGCCGCCCACGCACGCGCAGACGGCGTCGGGCAGACGACCCTCGCGCTCGAGCATCTGTGCGCGCGCCTCGCGGCCGATGACCGCCTGCAGGTCGCGGACGAGCATCGGGTAGGGGTGCGGGCCGGCCGCCGAGCCGATCAGATAGTGCGTGTCCTCAACGTTCGTGATCCAGTCGCGGATCGCCTCGTTCATGGCATCCTTGAGGGTGCCCGCGCCGGCGCTCACGGGCACCACCTCGGCGCCCAGCATGTGCATCCGAACGACGTTGGGGCGCTGGCGGCGGATGTCCTCCTGGCCCATGTAGACGTGGCAGTCGAGGCCGAAGCGGGCGCACACGGTTGCGGCGGCGACGCCGTGCTGGCCGGCACCCGTCTCGGCCACGATCCGGCGCTTGCCCAGGCGCACCGCGAGCAACGCCTGGCCGACGGCGTTGTTGATCTTGTGCGCGCCGGTGTGGTTCAGGTCTTCGCGCTTGAGCCAGATGCGCGCGCCGGTCCCCTCGGCTGCGCGCTCGGCCAGATAGAGCGGCGTCGGCCGGCCGACGTAGTCGCGGCCCAGCCGTTCGATCTCGGCGGCGAAACCGGGGTCGGCGCGGGCCGCCGCGTACCCCGCCGCGAGCTCGTCGAGGGCGCCCATCACGGTCTCGGGGACGAACCTGCCGCCGAAGTCGCCGAAGCGGCCGCGATCGTCGGGGAGCGTGGTCACATGGCCTCCTTCGCCGCGCGCACGAACGCGCGCACGAGGTCGTGGTCCTTCACGCCGGGCGCCGCCTCGACGCCGCGCGACGTGTCCACCGCCCACGGCCGCGCGACCGCGATCGCCTCGGCGACGTTTCCGGGATGCAGGCTGCCTGCCAGCAGCACGCGCCCGCGCACGCGCGCCGCCCGCTCCCAGTGCTTGTGCAGCTCCTCGGCGTCGGGCCGCGATCCGTAGGGCAGATCGAGCAGCACGGGCACGTCGTCGGGCACGCCCGCCGGCGGCTCGCCCCGCGCCGCGACGATGGTGTCGCGGAAGTCCGCCGGAGTGTCATAGGTCTGCACCAGATCGAATCCTTCGACGGACCGGGGTCTGACGCCAGCGTCGCTGGGGTCAGACCCCATAGGCCCTCCACCGACGACGGCGACCGTGCGGACGCCGGCCGGGGCCCGGGCCGCGAGCGCCCGGGCGCGGTCGAGCTGCACATACCGCGGAGTGTCGGGCACGAGCACGAACCCGACCATGTCCGCCCCGGCGGCGACGGCCGCGTCGACGTCCTCCTCGCGGGTCAGGCCGCAGATCTTCACGAGCGTCACCGCGGCACCCCCACGAGCTCGGACAGCAGCTGCGGGCGCCGCATCAGCGCCGTCCCGACGAGCACGGCGTCGGCGCCCGCGGCGCGGGCCGCCTCGACGTCGGCGCGCGACTCGATGCCCGACTCGGCCACGCGGATGACCGTGTCGGGAAGCGCCGACAGGAGCTCGAGCTGCCGGTCGCGGTCGATCGCAAGCGTCTCGAGGTCGCGTGCGTTCACCCCGACGATGCGCACGTCGAGCGCAATCGCCCGCGCGCTCTCGGCCGCCGTGTGCGCCTCGACGAGCGCGTCCATCCCGAGCAGCTCGGCCGCCTGCAGCAGCCGGCGGGCCTCGTCGTCGCTCACCATCGCCAGGATGACCAGGACCGCGTCGGCGCCGGCGAGGCGCTGGGCGGCGACCTGCTCGGGGAAGACGGTGAAGTCCTTTGCGAGCGCGGGCAGCTCCGACGCCCGCCGCGCGGCGGTGAGGTCGGCCGGGCTGCCGCCGAAGTCGCGCTCGGCGCACAGCACCGACATCGCGGCGGCGCCGCCGGCCGCGTACGCCCGCGCCGTCTCGCCGGGGTCGGCCGCGGGTGCGATCGCCCCCTGCGACGGGGATGCGCGCTTGATCTCGGCGATGACCGCGATGGCCGGTCCCGCGGCCAGGGCGTCGGCAAAGCCGCGGGCCGGCGCGGGCGGGTCGCGGCGGATGTCGCCGGAGAGGCGGGCGAGGTAGCCGCTCATCCCGCCACCGGCGCGCGGGCGCGGGTGAACGCGACCAGCTCCTCGAGCTTTCGCAGCGCCGCGCCGGAGTCGATCGTCTCGACGGCGCGGTCGATGGCCGGCTCCATCTCGGGCTCGACGCCGCCGACCACGAGCGCGGCCGCGGCGTTCAGGATCACCGCGTCGCGGCGCGGGCCGCGCTCGCCGTCGAACACCGTCAGGATCACGGCCGCGTTCTGGGCCGGGTCGCCGCCGCAGCGCAGGTCGTCGGGGCTGCCCGGCCCCGGCCCGGTCGAGAGCGGGCGCGGGTCGAGCGTGTAGGTGCGCACCCTGCCGTCGCGCACCTCCGAGACCAGGTTCTCGCCGGTCGGTGCGAGCTCATCCAGGCCGCCGGCCCCGTGCACGACCATCGCGTGCTCGGTGCCGAGCTTCCGGAGCACGTGGGCGATCGGCTCGACCAGACTCTCGGCGTAGACGCCGAGCACCTGGCGGCGGGCGCCTGCCGGGTTCGTCAGCGGCCCGAGCAGGTTGAAGACCGAGCGGATGCCGAGCTCCTGGCGGATCGGGCCGACGTGGCGCATGGCGGGGTGGTGGGCCTGCGCGAACAGGAAGCCGAACCCGACGGTGTCGATGCACTCGGCGACGTCTTCGGGGCGCAGGTCGATGCGCACGCCGAGGGCTTCCAGGACGTCCGCCGACCCGGTGCGCGACGACATCGCCCGGTTGCCGTGCTTGGCCACCGTCGCTCCCGCCGCGGCTGCAACGAGAGCTGCCGATGTGGAGATGTTGAAGGTGTTCAGGCCGTCGCCGCCGGTGCCGCAGGTGTCGACGAGGTCGGCCCGCGACGGCCGCGCCGGCGTGACGTGGGCCCGCATCGCGCGAGCGCAGCCGGCGATCTCGTCGGGAGTCTCGCCCTTCATCCGCAGCGCGACCAGGAAGGCCGAGATCTGCGTCGGCGAGGCGCCGCCGCTCATCACCTGCATCATGGCGATGTGCGTCTCCTCGGCCGAGAGGTCGCGGCCCTCGACGAGCGTCTTGATCGCGTCGGTGATCACGCCTGCCGCTCCGTCATTGCGAGGAAGTTCCCGATCAGAGTGCGCCCGTGCGGGGTGAGCACGGACTCGGGGTGGAACTGTACGCCGTGCACGGCGTGCTCCCTGTGGCGCACGCCCATCACCTCGCCGTCGGGGGTGCGGGCGGTCACCTCGAGCACGGCCGGGACGGCGCCGACGGCCGCGAGCGAGTGATAGCGGCCGGCCTCGAACGGGCTCGGGATGCCGGCGTAGAGCGGCGAGCCGTCGTGGCTGACCTGGTCGGGCTTGCCGTGCACGATCTGGCCGGCGCGCCCGACCGCGCCGCCGTAGAGCTCGACGATCACCTGGTGGCCGAGGCACACGCCGAGCACCGGGATGCGGCTCGCCGCGCGGGCGATCAGGTCGGCCGAGACGCCCGCGTCTGCAGGCGTGCCCGGGCCGGGGGACACGACGAGATGGGTGGGCGCCCAGTCGTCGACCGCGTCGGCCGAGACGGCGTCGTTTCGCTCGACCCGCACCTCGGCGCCTGCCGTCGCGATGTAGTCCACCAGGTTGTAGGTGAACGAGTCGTAGTTGTCGAGCACGAACACCCGCGCGGTCATCGCCCGTACACCCCCGTCTCGGCCCGGTCGATGGCGGCGCCCAGCGCGGCCACCTTGTTCATCGCCTCCTGATACTCCTCGCCCGGATCCGAGTCGGCCACGATCCCGCAGCCCGACTGCAGATAGGCGACGCCGCCGCGCAGCACCATGGTGCGAAGCGCGATGCACGTGTCCATGTCGCCCCCGAAGCCGAGGTAGCCGACGGCGCCCGCGTAGGCGCCGCGACGGCGGCCCTCGAGCGCCGAGATGATCTGCATCGCCCGCACCTTGGGGGCGCCCGACACCGTCCCGGCGGGGAAGGTCGCCTTCAGCAGGTCGACGGCGCCGCGCCCGGGCGCGATCTGGCCGAACACGCGCGAGACGATGTGCATGACGTGCGAATAGCGTTCGACGTCCATGTAGCGCTCCAGGCGGATCGAGCCGGGCTCGCACACGCGGCCGAGGTCGTTCCGCGCCAGGTCGACGAGCATGACGTGCTCGGCACGTTCCTTCTCGGACGCCATCAGCTCGGCGGCGAGGGCGTCGTCGGCCGCGGCGTCGGCGCCGCGCGGGCGGGTGCCGGCGATCGGCCGCAGCTCGCAGGTGCCGTCCAGGCCCAGCCGCACGTGCGTCTCGGGCGAGGAGCCGATCAGCTGGAACTCGCCCATGTCGAGCAGGAACATGTACGGCGAAGGATTGACGGTGCGAAGCGCGCGGTAGATGGCAAACGACGAGGCCTGCGTCGAGCGGCGCACGCGCTGGGACGGGACGATCTGGAACGCGTCGCCGGCGGCGATGTGCTCCTTGGCCGTCTCGACGGCGGCGCAGAAGCCGGCGCGCGTCATCTCGGCCACCGCCTCGCCCGGGGCGACGGGTGCCGCGGCGGGCACCGACGCGGCCACGTCGAGCGCCGCGACGGCGCGGTCGACCTCGGCCCGCGGGCCGGTCACCGTCATGGTGCGGCGGACGTGGTCGAAGGCGACCGACGTGGACGCGAGCAGGAACCGCATCACCGGCAGGCCGGCGTCGGCCGCGTCCGGCGCTGGCAGCGGCACCGGCTCGAGCTGCGCCACCCAGTCGTAGCTCAGAAAGCCGACCGCGCCGCCCATGAACGGCGGCTGGCCGGCGGCCGGGCCGGGGCGGGCGGCGGCGAATGCGGCCGCCTCGTCGAGCGACTCGACGGCACGCAGGCCCGCGCCGAGGAACGAGTAGCGGCCGACCTGCTCGCCGCGCTCGACCGACTCGAGCAGGAACGCGGGCGCGCCCAGGGCGGCGCGCAGGCGCAGATAGGCGCCGACCGGCGTGACCAGGTCGGCGGGCAGGATGCGGGTGTGCAGATCGTCGTTCATGCCATGAAAAAAGCCCCCCGCCGGATGGCTGAGAGGCTGTGAGCGAAGCGCGGATGCCGTGGCGTAGCTAGCGGGCCGCACCTCGCCTGCTGCACCACTCCCATGTTGCGCCGGTCGTCATTTCGGCAGTGACTATGCTGCATCGCCGCTCGATCGTCAAATTGAAAGGATCGAATTGCCGCGCACCGTCGTCCTTGGCGCCGCCCGCACACCGTTCGCAAAGCTGGGCGGCGGCCTGGCCGCGCTTTCGGCCCCGGCACTCGGCATCACCGCTGCCGGCGCGGCCCTCGAGCGCTCGGGAGTGGCTCCGGCCGACGTCGGCTACGTGATCATGGGCCAGGTGCTGCAGGCCGGCGCGGGGCAGATCCCGTCGCGGCAGGTGTCGGTCGGCATCGGCCTCGGTCCGACGGTGGGCTCCGAGACGATCAACAAGGTGTGCGCGTCGGGCATGCGCGCGGCCACGCTGGCCGACGTGCTGATCCGCGCGGGCGAGCACGACGTGATCGTCGCCGGCGGCATGGAGAGCATGTCCAACGCCCCCTACCTGCTGCCGAAGGCGCGGTTCGGATACACGTTCGGCGACGGCACGCTGGTCGACTCGATGACGTTCGACGGGCTCACCTGCACCTTCGACGGCCTGATCATGGCCGAGCAGAACTCGCAGGTGTCCGCCGAGGTCGGCATCACCCGCGAGCAGCAGGACGCGTGGGCGCTTCGCAGCCACGAGCGCGCCATCGCGGCGATCGACGCCGGCCGCCTCGCGGACGAGATCGCGTCCGTGACGATCGCCGGCCGGCGCGGCGACACGGTCGTCGACACCGACGAGGGGCCGCGCCGCGACACGTCGGCCGAGCGGCTCGCCGCGCTGCCGCCGGTGTTCGTGAAGGACGGCGCCACCACGGCCGGGAACGCACCGGGCGTGAACGACGGCGCCGCCGCGCTCGTGCTCGCATCCGAGGACTGGGCGCGCGAGCAGGGGCTCGCGCCGCTCGCCGTGATCCGCTCGGCCGGCTACGTGGCCGACGACTACGCCTACCTGGTGCGCACGCCAGCCGCGGCCACCCGGGTCGCGCTCGCGAAGGCGGGCCTCGAGGTGGGCGACATCGACCTGCTCGAGGTGAACGAGGCGTTCTGCTCGGTCGCGCTCAACACCATCGACCTGCTCGGGATCGATCCCGAGCGCGTGAACGTGAACGGCGGCGCGGTCGCGCTCGGCCACCCCATCGGCGCCTCGGGCGCGCGCCTGCTCGGCACGCTCGTCTACGAGCTGCGCCGTCGCGGCGGGGGCATCGGCGTGGCCGCGATCTGCTCCGGCGCCGCCCAGGGCGACGCCACCGTCCTGGAGGTGCTGCCCCCGTGAGCGATCGGGTCTGCGTGGTGGGCGCCGGCCAGATGGGTGCGGGGATCGCGCAGGTGGCGGCCGTCGCCGGGTACGAGGTGACGCTCGTCGACGTCGCCCCGGCGCAGCTCGACCGCGCCCGGTCGGGCATCGAGCGCTCGCTCGCCAAGCTCGTCGAGAAGGGCAAGGTAGAGGCGGACGCCGCCGGTGCCGCCGTCGCCCGGATCACGCCCGCGGCGGAGCCCGTCGCGGCCGATCTCGCCATCGAGGCAGCCACCGAGGACGTCGCGCTCAAGGAGCGCATCTTCCGCAGCCTCGACGAGGCGGCCGGCCCCGGCGCGATCCTGGCGACGAACACGAGCTCGATCCCGATCACGCGCCTGGCGGCCGTGACGTCGCGGCCGCAGAGCGTCGTCGGCATGCACTTCATGAACCCGGTGCCGTTGATGCCGCTCGTCGAGCTGATCCGCGGCCTGGACACCTCCGACGAGGCGGCCGCCTACGTCCGCGCGGCCGCCGAGCGGATGGGAAAGACCGTCGCCGAGGCACACGACTTCCCCGGCTTCATCTCCAACCGGATCCTCGTGCCGATGATCAACGAGGCGATATACTGCCTCATGGAGGGCGTCGGCGACCGCGACTCGATCGACACGGTCATGCAGCTCGGCATGAACCACCCGATGGGCCCCCTGCGGCTGGCCGACCTGATCGGCCTGGACACGTGCCTGGCGATCATGGAGGTGCTGCACGACGGGCTCGGCGACTCGAAGTACCGCCCCTGCCCGCTTCTGCGAAGCTACGTCGAGGCAGGCCGGCTGGGCCGCAAGACCGGAAGGGGCTTCTACGACTATGGCGACTGAGGTTGTGACGACCGCGGCGCTCGACCCGAACTGGTTCGAGAGCTTCTTCGACGAGCACTGGCTGACGATCTCGACGGCGACGCACTCGCCCGAGCGCAGCGCGGCGCAGGTCGAGTTCCTGATCGGAGCGCTCGGCCTCGAGGCCGGCCACCGCGTCCTCGACCTGCCGTGCGGCCACGGCCGTCACAGCGTCGAGTTCGCCCGCCGCAACATGCGCGTCGTCGGGATGGATCTGAACGACGAGCCGCTCGAGGCCGCCCGCGAGGCGGCCAACGAGGCGGCGGTGACGGTCGACTTCCGGCGCGGAGACATGCGCGAGATCGAGTTCCGTGAGGAGTTCGACGCCGTCGTCAACCTGTGGACGTCGTTCGGGTACTTCGACACCGAGGCCGAGGATCAGGTCGTGCTCGACCGCGCCCTGCGCGCGCTGCGGCCCGGCGGCGCGATGGTGATCGAGACGATCAACCTCTACGGCGTGCTGCGGCGCTTCGAGCCGCGGGCGTGGCACCGCCTCGGCGACGGCCGGCTGCTGCTCGAGGAGCGCTCGTTCGACCCGTGGTCGGGCCGGATGCACTCCGGCTGGACGCTGGTCGAGCCGTCCGGCGACCGCATCGAGATGGCGTTCGCCACCCGCACCTACACGCTGGTCGAGCTCACCGCGATGATGCACTCCGCCGGATTCGAGGTCGAGCACGCCTACGGCGACTACCAGGGCAGCGACTACCGCGTCGAGAGCCGCCGCCTGATCCTGCTCGGCCGCCGCCCGCGCCGCTGACCTCTACGGCCGGCGGCTGACGAGGGCGATCGTCACGGTGGCGAGCTTCGGCTCGACACCCTCGGCCCCGCGGATCCCGCCCCAGAGCACACGCGTCCCGGGCCGCGGGGTCTGCGAGGCGACCACGAAGGCGTCGAGCCCGCAGGCGCTCGCCCCGGGCGAGAGCGCTCCGGTCGTGCTCACGCGCACGAGGATGCCGCTCCGCTCGTTCGCGGCAGCCATAGCGCGCGTGTAGTCGTCGCCGACCAGGTTCGGGATGCGTGCGTAGCGGGGATGGTGGGTCGGCTCGCCCATCGATCCGAGCGGCCCGCGGAAGATCGGGTCGTCCAGCCGCAGGCGTACCGCCGCGCCCGCGGGCACGCGGCTGCCCGCTCGCGGCGACTGCGAGACGACCCGGTAGTTCTGCAGCCGCCCCCAGCCCTGCTCCGCCATGGCGGCGTGGAACGGGATGAAGCGCGGCACCGACACGAGCAGCCGCCGGCCGAGCAGCCGTCGCAACGCCACGTCGAAGGCCGCGTCCCGGACGCCCGGCACGACGGTCGTCCCGGAGCGGGGTATCGGCCGGCATGGCCGCGTGGCCGTTACGGGTGCGGCCGTGTGGCCGCCGCCGAGGCAGGCGGTCGCCGTCGCGGCGACAAGGGCCACCGGGACGAGCAGGCACGCGGACCGCGGCAGGCGCATCACCGATTCAGACGCGGGCCTCGCGGGCATGGTTCCACGATGATGCCAGGCGTGAACTTTTCCGTCGTATCGGCCGACTAATGGGTATGCACGTTCGCGCAGTCCTGAAGGCCCTGCTCGCAGCCGGCGTCGCGACGGCGATCGCCGGCTGTGGCAGCTCCGCCAAGGGGCCGCCCGCGTTCGGCTCGGACACGCTCCCAGTGGCGAAGACGCTGACAGGCGTCGTCGTCATCCAGTCCGACTCGCAGACCGGCAAGCCCGGTGCGCGCGAGCCGGACGTCACGGTCGGCCTCTACCTGGCGCCCATCCACGCCGGCGGGCCGATCGCCGCCGATCCGCCGCAGCCGGTCATGCAGGTGAAGACCGACCGGCAGGGCGCGTTCCGCTTCGCCGGCCTCAAGCCGGGCAAGCGCTACTACGTGTTCGCCTCGGGTGCGAAGGGCTACACGATCGGGCGCTGGGCGAAGGCGGGGGAGGACGTCCGCCTCACCGTCTGCACCACCTGCGTCATGCCGCTCTAGGCGGGCGCGCGCGTCGGATCGCGGCGAACGCCGCCGCGCCCATCGCGGCGACGACCGCGGATCCGCCGAGAAAGATCTGCGTGGCGTGGCTTGCAGCCTCGGGCCGGTTGGGCTGCTGCGCGCACTGCACCCGTCCGGTTGCGAGCCGGGTGCACATGCCGTACGAGGGGTGCCGGTCGACGTAGATCGCACCCTCGCCGACGCCGACCAGCGTGACGGCGCTCGCGAGTATCACGACGGCTCTGGCCACTTCGAACGGCGTGTCGACGACGAGCAGCCAGGTGAGCGCGAGCGTGATCGCAACGGCCCCGGCCGCAGCCCAGGCCAGGTAGAGCGGCAGGGCGGGGATGACGCTGTCGCTGTGCGGCGGCAGCGTCGCCTTCGCCGCGACGAGCAGCGCGGCCGAGACGAGCAGTCCCGCCACGAGCACGATCTTCCAGCGCATGTCGCTAAGGATACGAGCGCGCCTCGGCGTCGCCAAGGGGCACGCCGGTGGCAGGTGCGGCCGCGCCCGGAAGCCATCGCCACGCGATCGCGGCCCCGCCGGCGCCGGCCGCGGCCGTCATCGCCCAGAGCGCGCCGTAGCCGAGGTGCTCGACCGCGAGCCCCGCCACCGGCGCGACGATCGCACCCGCGCCGAAGATCACGGTCGAGGCGACACCCACCGCAACCCCCGACCTCGCGGATCCGGCCAGCTCGCCCACCAGCAGATAGACGATGCCGTTGAAGCCGAACACGCCGAATGCGAGCACCGCGGTCGCGGCCAGGCCGGGTACGACGCCCGCATGCAGCGCGGGCAGGATCGCCACGGCGGCGACGGCGCCGACCATGCCCGTCTCGCGCAGCGTGCGTGTGCGGCGCGTGCCGCCGCCGCGGTCGGCCCGCCGCCCCCACAGCGGCCGCGAGATACCGGCGACGACGTTCACGAGCACGAAGCCGATCGCCGCGTCCGACCGGGTGAGCCCGGCCGATCGCACGGCGGGGATGTAATAGGTGAGCACCGCGGTCAGGCCGATGATGTAGGTGAACGCCACGACGAGCGCGGGCCGGATGCCGGGCACCCGCAGGACCTCGCCGAGCCCGCCCAGGCCGCCGCGGCCGCCGACCGCGCCCGCCGCCGGCGCGTGTGCGACCAGCACGCCGAACGCCACCGACGTCGTCGTGACCGCGATCGCACAGGCGATCAGCGCGAGCCGCACGCCGCCCGCGTCTGCGAGCAGCGGCAGCGCCACCGCGCCGATCGTGCCGCCGAGCGGCACGGCCAGCTGGCGCCAGCCCATGACGACGCCCCGCTTCTCGGGGGCGAAGACGCGCATGAGCGAGGACATCCCCGCAACCGGCACGGCCGAGCCGCCGATCCCGGCGATGAGCAGCGACGCCGAGAAGCCCCACGCGCTCGTCATCGTCGCCGCCGCGAGCGTGCCCAGGCCGTTCACGATCCCACCGGCCACGAGCACCCAGCGGGCGCCGAGCCGGTCGACCAGCATCCCGGCCGGGATCAGCGCGAGCGCCGAGCCCAGGCTGACCGCAGCGAACACGGCTCCGAAGCCCGCGACGCCGACGTCGAGCCGGTGGCGGATCTGCAGGGCGATCGCCGGGAGGCCGAACGAGATGAGCGAGTACGCCGCCTGCGACGCGATCGCGAGCACGAGGATGGTGCGCTGCTTGCCGATGGGCGCCACCCTAGAGCCCAGCGTGGAGGACTGTCCCCGCTACCGAAGCGGGGACAGTCCCGTGGGGCTGCTACGCGGCCAGGCGGTTGCGCAGGCCGCCGCCGAGGTACACCCGGCGGGTGACCCGCACGGCCTCGTCGATGCGCTTGCGCAGGCTGATCGCGTTGGCCGGCTGCTCGGGGTCGAGCATGATCACCGGCGTCGAGTCGAGCTCGTCGCAGGCGGCGAGGGCGACGGTCACCATGGCGATCTCGCCGCTCGAGAGGGTCATGTCGAGCATGACGACGTCGGGGCGCCGGGCGTTGATCAGCTCCAGGGCCTCCTGGCCGTCGGCGGCGACGATGATCCGGTAGTGGCCGGCGATGGCGCTCTCGGCCAGCGACAGGGTGGCGGGGTCGCGGTCGATCACGAGCACGGTCGCCGACGACCCGATCGGGCTCACGTTTGCGAGCGAGTCGTTGGCGAAGCGGTGGGAGAGGCCATACATGGGAAGTCCTTTGGGAATGCGAGGGGAGGCGACTGGGCTGCCTGGTATTCGGCCCTTTACAACTTCCTCACAAACCCCGAACGGGTGAACCGGCCCCCGCGGACGGGGGATACGTCGGTTAGTGTCCGGACGTGCGCATCGACCGCATCTACACCCGCGGAGGCGATGCCGGGCAGACGTCGCTCGGCGACGGCGAGCGGGTGTCCAAGAACGATCTGCGCATCTGGGCCTACGGCACGGCGGACGAGACGGGAGCGGCGATCGGTGTCGCCATCGCGACGGGCGTCGACGCCGAGCTCGCCGATCTCCTGACTCGCATCCAGAACGACCTCTTCGACGTCGGCGCCGACCTGTCGGTGCCGCTCGAGACCGAGCGCGGGCACGGCAAGAGCCGGCTGCGCATCACCGACGACCACGTCGCCGCTCTGGAGCGCGCGTGCGACGAGCTCGGCGCGCGCCTCGAGCCGCTCACGAGCTTCGTCC
>DASXZF010000202.1:0-30120 GCA_036502065.1 Gaiellales bacterium | reverse complement strand
CGAGCCCGGCGAGCGCCTGCCGCCGATCAGCGAGGCCGCCGCCACCGACGCGTTCAACGCCACCGTCCGGTACTGGCGCGGCTGGCTCGCGCACTCGGTCTACAAGGGCCGCTGGCGCGAGATGGTCAACCGCTCGGCGCTCACACTCAAGCTGCTCACCTACCGGCCGACCGGCGCGATCGTCGCCGCCCCCACCACGAGCCTGCCCGAGCACGTCGGGGGCGAGCGCAACTGGGACTACCGCTACACGTGGGTGCGCGACGCCGCGTTCTCGCTCTATGCGCTGCTGCGCCTCGGCTTCACGGAGGAGGCGGAGTCGTTCATCACATGGCTGACCGACCGCTTCGGCGAGACGTCGTTCGGCGAGGGCGGGCCGCTCCAGATCATGTACGGCATCGACGGCCGCGCCGACCTGCACGAGGAGACGCTCGACCATCTCGAGGGGTACGCCGGCTCACGACCGGTGCGGGTCGGAAACGGCGCCGCCACCCAGCTCCAGCTCGACATCTACGGCGAGCTGATCGACTCGATCTACCTCTACAACAAGTACGGCGAGCCGATCTCCTACGACTCCTGGACGGAGCTGCAGAAGATCGTCGAGTGGCTGTGCGACAACTGGGACCGGCCGGACGAGGGCATCTGGGAGACCCGCGGCGGCCGCCAGGACTTCACCTACTCACGCCTCATGTCGTGGGTTGCGATCGAGCGCTCGGTGCGCATGGCCCGGTACCGCGGCCTGCCCGCGAACATGGTGAAGTGGCTCGAGGTGCGCGACCAGATCACCGAGCAGATCATGTCCCGCGGCTGGAACCCGAAGCGGGGGGCGTTCGTGCAGCACTACGGCTCCGACGTGCTGGACGCGTCGCTGCTCTTGATGCCGCTCACGAAGTTCATCGCCCCGAAGGACCCGCGCTGGCTGCGCACGCTCGACGCGATCGGGCGCGAGCTCGTCGCCGACAGCCTCGTCTACCGCTACAACGCCAAGGCATCGCCCGACGGCCTGCAGGGCGACGAGGGCACGTTCTCGATCTGCACCTTCTGGTACGTCGAGGCGCTCTCACGGGCGGGCTTCGTCGACGAGGCCCGGCTCGTCTTCGAGAAGATGCTCACCTACGCGAACCATCTGGGGCTCTACTCCGAGGAGATCGGACCCTCCGGCGAGGCGCTCGGCAACTTCCCCCAGGCCTTCACCCACCTGTCCCTGATCAGCGCGGCGGTCAACCTCGACCGTCAGCTCGGCTGAGGCACCTCGTCCGGCCACACCGGCTGGACGATCTCGACCACCGTGCCCTCGCCGGGCGCCGTCGTGATCGCGACGGAGCCGCCCGCCGCGTCGAGCCGCTCCATGAGCGACTCGAGGCCCAGGTGGTGTGTGCGCCGGGCGCGGGCCAGCGCCGTGTCGAGGTCGAACCCGCGGCCGTCGTCGGCGATGCGCACGTGCACGACGTCGGCGCGCCGTTCGAGCCGCACCGACACGTTGGCCGCGCCGGAGTGCGCGCGGACGTTCGCGAGCACCTCGGTGATCGACCGGAAGATCAGGGTCTCCATGGTTGCGTCGATGCGCTCGTCGAACCCGATCACCTCGAGGTGCGGGGCGATCCCGGCTTCGCCCTCCATCGTGTGCAGCGACTGCTCGACGGCGGTCGCGAGGCCGTTGTGCCAGAGCACGGCGGGGCGCAGCTCGAAGGTCATGCGCCGTGTCCGCTCGACGGCGCCGGATATCAGCGCGGCCACCTGCTCGAGTCCGCGCGCAGCTCGCTCGACGCGCCCCTGCTGCATCGCCATGCGCACGCTGTCGAGCGAGATCACGCAGGCCGACATCACCTGGATCGTGTCGTCGTGCAGGTCGGCCGCCACCCGCGACCGCTCCTGCTCCTGCGCGCGGACGAGCCGCTCCATCAGGTCGCGGTGGCGCTGCTCGAGCCGGGCCAGGCGCTCGGCTCGGCGCTCGGACTGCTCGCGCAGGAGCACCCCGCGGCAGGTCGCGGCCACCTGGTCGGCCACCGTCTGCATCGCCAGGGCGTCGGCGGCGTCGAAGCGGTCGCGCTGCTCGTCGTAGACGCCGAGCACCGCGAGGCAGGTGCCGTCGACGATGACGGGCGTCAGAAGCTCCGAGGGCAGGAGCACCGGTGCGGGCCAGTCGAAGGCGGCATGCGCCTGCGCGTCGCCGAGCACCAGCTGCTCTCCCGAGGCGATCACCGCGCCGACGGTGCCGGCGGTGATCGGCCGGCGCAGACCCGGTGCGGTCGTCAGGGGATCGCCGAGGTTTGCGACGACGACCTGCTCGCCCGACTCGGGAACCATCCGGATCGCGACCGCCGCCGAGTAGCCGCGGCCCAGATAGACGGTCTCGACAACCGCCTCGAGCACCGCGTCGATGGTCTGGGCCGATGCGATCGCGCCGGCCACCTCGGTCGTGAGCGCGAGTCGCAGCGTTCGCTGCTCGGACTCCGCCCGCAGCCGCAGCGCGCGCAGGGTCGCCGCCACCTGCTCGGCCACCGTCTGCATCAGCGTGGCGTCGGCGGCGTCGAACCGGTCCTCCCGGTGGTCGTAGAGCGCGATCGCCGCCGCGGTGGTGCCGTCGAACACGGGGGTGACGAGGGCTGACCGGTAGGCGAGCGGCGCATCGGCGCCGGCCTCAGCGTCGGCAAGCCTGCCGATCACGACCTGCTCGCCCGTCTCGAGCGCGCGGCCGGAGGCGCCCGAGTGGATCGGCCGCCGCGATCCCTCGACCGACTCGCCCACCCGGACGCGGTCGGTGACGACCACGTACTCGGCCGAGTCGGGCGCCGCGATGACAGCCGACACGGCGCCGTAGTCGGTGGGCTCGAAGATTGCGTCGACCGCCGCCTGCAGCACGCCGGTCACCGTGTCGGCCGCCGCGACCGCGCCGGACACCGACGCGGTCAGCGCCAGGCGCTGGGCGCGCCGCTCGGACTCGTTGCGCAGGCTCACGCCGCGCAGCGCAGCCGCCAACTGCTCGGCGACGGCGGCCATGAGCGCGCGGTCGGAGTCGTCGAACTGGTTCATCGGCCGGCTCGCAACCTCGAGCACGGCGACGCAGCGGCCGTCGAGCATCACCGGCGTCGAGAGCAGCGAGCTGAAGGCCTCCTCGTCCCCCCAGGCCGCGTAGGACGGGTCGTCCTCGTGGCCGTTGATCAGGTTCTGCTCACCCGACGAGACGGTGCGCGCAGTGATGCCCGTGCCGATCGGGCGGCGCATGCCGGCGAAGCCTTCGCGGTCGGCGCCGACGTCGGCGATCACCATCTGCTCGGCGGTCTCCTCGAGCACCATCACCGCCATGACGGCGTCGTAGCTGGCCCGGCTGTGGACGGATTCGACCGCGACCCGCAGCGCGCCTTCGGGCGTCTGCTCCGACGCGAGCAGCTTGGCGATGTCGGCCGCGAGCGAGAGCCGCTGCGCCTGGCGGGCCGACTCCTCGCGCAGCTGCACCGCCCTGATCGCCGCCGCGGTGTGGTCGGCGATCGTCTTCACAAGCTCCTCGTCGTCGGTGTCGAACCAGTTGGGGTGCTCGTCGGAGATCACGAGCGCCGCGGCGCACACTCCCTCGACCATCACCGGAGCGATCAGGACCGAGTTGTTCGGCTCGCGGCCCGGCCACGAGAACGCGGGATGGTCGCCCGCCCGGCCCAGCCGCAGCACCTTGCCGGAAGTGATCGCTGCCCCGGGAATGCCCGCCGCCGCGGGCACGCGCAGGCCCTTGTACACGTCCGTGCCCCGGTCACGCGCGAACACCGCCTCCCGTTCGCCCGTCAGTCGGTCGAGCAGCCAGGCGGTGAGCCCCGAGTAGCCGGTGTAGCGGCTGATCGCCTGCGCCGTGTCGTGCAGCGCCTGCTCGACGGTCTCGGGCGAGCGCAGCACGCGGGCCACCTCGGCGACGACGTTCAGCCGCGTCGCCCGCCGCTCGGACTCCTCCCGCAGCGCGGTGCCGCGCAGGGCCGCCGCCACCTGCTCGGCCAGCGTGCGCATGAGCAGCGCGTCGGAGTCGTCGAACTGGTCGGCGCGCAGGTCGCTCAGGCCGATCACGGCCTCGCAGCGGCGGCCGACGAGGACCGGCGTCGCGAGCAGCGACTCGTAGCCGGCGGCGGCCCAGGCTCCACCGGCGTCGGCCAGGTGCGATCGGCCGAGCAGCGCCTGGGTGCCGGTGCGGACGACCTGCCCGATGATGCCCGAGTCGAGCGGATGCGCCGAGACCGTGACCGTGTCGCGCCCGCGCGTGATCGTCCACATCCGCTGGGTGCCCTGGCGGTGGTCGGCGATCGCCGTCCACACCGCCGTGTAGTCGGTGTGCCCGTGCAGGGTGACGGTGACGGTGCGCAGGAGCTCATCGACCGTTCCCGTCGAGGCGATCTCGCGCGACAGGGCCGAGGCGAGCTCGAGCCGGCGCGCCCGGCGCTGCGACTCGTGCTGGAGCCGCTGTGACCGCTCGCGCATGCGCACGCCGATCAGCGCCGTCGCCACCTGCTCGGCCACCACCTGCATGAGCGCGGCGTCGGCGGCGTCGAAGCGATCGATCTCGACGTCGGCAAGCTCGAGCACGCCCTCGCAGCGGCCCTCGGCCATCACGGGCGTCAGCACGAGCGACTCCCAGCGGCCGTCGGCCGACCACGAGTAGCGGGGGTCGTCGGTCGCCCGCGCGGACAGGAGCTGGGTCTGGTCGCGGATGCACGCCCCCACAAGGCCGGTGTCGAGCCTGCGGCGGATGGTCTGCGTCGAGGCGACATCGCCGCCGAGGTCGCACACGACGACCTGCTGCTTGGCCTTGTGATCGACCATCGTCGCCGTGACCCCCGCGTAACGGGTGTGCTCGAAGACGGCCGTCGCCGCCATCCGGAACGCCTCCTCGGTCGAGGTGGCGCCGCCCACGGCGCTTGCGACCGCCTGGACGAGGGTGAGCTGCTCGGTGCGCAGATCTGCCCGGCGCGATGCCGCGATCGCATGCGCGGCCAGGTCGCAGACCGTCGAGAGCAGCGCCGACTCCTCGCCGAACGGGGCCCCGCCGGGGTCGCGGCTGACGACGAGCGTGGCGACCGGGTCGCCGTCGATGCGGATGGGCGCCGACAGGCTTGGACCGCCTTCCGGGCCGGGCGGCAGCGGGTCGCCGCCGGCAAGGGGCAGCACGAGCGCGCGGTCGGCGCCGAGCGCCAGCCGGGCACGGTCGGCGATCTCGCGCAGGGTGTCGGAAGGAAACTGCTCGGCCATGAGACAGATTGTGCTTTCGCGAAGCAGCGAGAGCCTACGCAAATTGGGGGAGGTGGTTCCACTCTTTGCGGTAGGCCGGAGTCGTGGCGGGCACGGTCTACACTGGAGCCCCGGGCGGTTAGCTCAGCTGGGAGAGCGCCTGCCTTACACGCAGGATGTCACTGGTTCGAACCCGGTACCGCCCATCAGCTCGGCGTCGATCATGCGCTCGCAGATGTCCAGCATGCGCCGGCGCGTCATCCAGGGATCGCCCAGCACGACCGATTTTCCGAGGCCGTCGATCATGGCCGAGAGTCGCACCGCGAAGTCCTCGGCAGCGATGTCGCGGAACTCGCCGGCGGCTTGGCCGCGCTCCACCGTGCGTGCGTAGGCGGTGATCCAGTGCTGCTCGAGCTCGCGCCGGTGGGCATCGACGCTCGGGTTGCGCGCCGACCGCGCCCACACGTCGAGCCAGAGCAGCCACTGGCTGTGGGGCTCCTCGGCAGGGTCGGACGGCATCCCGAGCTCGATGAGCCGCACGAGCCGCTCGCGGGCGGTGGGCTTCTGCTCCGCGTCGGTCAGCGCGTGCTCGAGGAAGCCGTCGTTTGCGAATCGCAGCGCCTCGATCAGCATCTCCTCGAGCGTCGCGAAGTAGTACATGACGTTCCCGGGGCTCATGCCCGCGCGGTCGGCGATGTCGCTCACACGCGTGTGGGAGAGGCCGCGTTCGCAGATCGCGGCGATCGCCGCCTCGAGCACTCGCACGCGCGTGGCCGCGCTCCTGCGCCTGGGCCGGGCGGCGGAGCCGGTCGCACTCAGCGGATCCACGCCTCGTCCCACAGGAATCCGGCCTGGGGGTTGTACTGGTATCCGTGCAGGCGCTTGGACACGAAGTCGACCAGCTTGGGGTTGAACAGGGTGATGATCGGCGAGAGGTCGGTCACCCGCGCGTCGATCTGCGACCACTCCTGGTTGGCCGCGGCGGGATCGGTCTCACCCAGCAGCAGCGCGTGATTCATCTGCGCCTGGACGGAGCGGTCGCAGAATTCGGAGATGTTGGGGCTGGCGTCGCTGCCGGGGTGGTAGTAGCCGCAGCCGAGCAGGACGTTCAGGAAGTCCGACGCGGCCGGGTAGTCCTGGAACCACTGCGAGTAGCCGACCTGGATCCGGTTCTTCGAATCCTGGATGTAGGGGTACTGGATCGCGCTGCTGAGCAGCTTCGCCGTCGCCACATAGCCGATGCGATCGAGATCCTGGACGAACTGGAGCGTGATCGCCTTCCCGATCGCGTCCTGCGTGCCGAAGACGGCAACGTGGGCGCCACGCGTGCCCGACTGCTCGACGAGCTGCCGTGCCTTGGCAACGTCGGGCGCCGTCCACTTCCCGTCGGCGCTCGGGTTCTGCGTGAACGGGCAGTACGGCTTGTAGCCGGGGAAGTTGGGCGGCAGCACCTGGCACGACGGCTGTGCCAGCGACGGGCCGCCGAAGATCTTCACGTAGGTGCTGCGATCGATCCCGTAGCTCACCGCCTGACGCGCCTTCAGGTTGTTGAACGGCGGCACGTTCACGTTGAGCGCCATGTAGTAGATCGCCGTCAGCGGGTTCACGTGTGCCTGGGAGCCGTACGTCGTCCCGATCTCGTTCAGGCGGTCGGCCGGAGGCGCGTCGGCCATCCAGTCGGCCTGGCCGTTCTCGATCTCGGTGACCTCGTCCTCGATCGTGAGCCCGAACTTGAACGCGATCTGCGTCGGAGATCCGGCCGGCTGGGCGGCCTGCGACCACACGTGGAAGTGCGGATTTCGCACCATCACCGCGCCCTTGTTCGGCTGGTAGGACTTCCACATGTACGGGCCGGTCCCGGGGATCGGGGTGTTGCCCATGTCGTGCAGCGGCGTGTTCCCGGGAACCGCGAGCGCGAACGGCAGGGCGAGCTTGTCGAGGAACTCCGGATCGGGTGCGGTCAGATGGAACGTCACGGTGCCCGCCGCGTCGTTCGCCACCACGCCCTGCGACAGATCGCAGCTTCGCGCCGACTTCGCGCATTGCACGCCGCCGATGATCCCCTGGTAGAAGCTGTTGGCCGGTCCGGGCACCGTGAACTGGCGCTTGATCACCGTGACGAAGTCGCTGGGCTTCACCACTGCGCCGTTCGAGTAGTGGATGCCGGGTCTGACATGGAACGTGTACGTCTTGCCGCCGTCGGTCGGTGCGGGCACCGACGTCGCCAGATCCGGCACGATCACGGTGCCCGCGACTCCGGCGGCGCGCCTGAAGCCCACCAGGCCGTCGTCCACGTACTGCGACGACTGGAACCCGAGCACCGTGTAGTTCTTCGCGGGGTCGAGCGTGCCCCAGCTCGTGGTCGAGAGCATGATCAGCGTCCCGCCCCGGTGTGACCCGCCCGCCGGCCCCGAGCTCGACGCCGACGACCCGCCCCCGCAGCCCGCGAGGACTGTCGCAACGGCCCACATCATGGTGACACCCGCTACCCGCCGCACGGTACCTCCCGAGAACGGTCGTTCTAGAATCACCATTCTAGGGAACGCGCCGGGCGCGTGTCAACGACGCCCATGGGCACATCGCCGAGACGCTTCCAATACCGCCGGAGCGGCGGTCTGGTGAAATGCGGCGGTGCAGAGGCTGCGAACCGTCCGGCTCGAGGAGGCCGCACTCGTCCTCGCCGCGGTGCTCGCGAGCATCTACTTCGACCGCGCGATCCTCTTCACCCCGCACGTCTACCAGGGCGACACCCTGCTGCTCGAGTACTGGATGCGCCGCTTCCAGGACCCGGGGCTCTTCACCGATCCGCTCACCCACGCGCTGCTGCACACCGCCTACGTCCCGCTCGGCATCCAGGGCATCTACCTGCTCGCGAGCTACGTGGTCGATCCGGTCAAGTTCGGCGCGTGGGGGGTCGTGGTCGTGGCGCCGTTCTCGGCGTGGCTCGTCTTTCGCATCATCCGCGAGCACACGGCGTGGATCCCCGCGGCGTGGCTGGGCGCGGCGCTGTTCCTGCTGCCGTGGAGCACCGAGCGGTTCAGCGGCACCCATGCCCGCGCGTTCGCCCAGCCGATCGTGCTCCTCACGCTCCACCTCGTGCTGCGGGGCCGGGCGCGGTGGGCGGCCGTGGTGCCGATCGCCGGCGCGCTGCTCTACCCGCCGGCGGCGCTGCTCGCCGCGGGGGTGCTCGCCGCCGCGGCGCTCGTCCGCCACGGCCGGCGGCCCGCGCTTGACCGCCCCGTCGCGGTGGCCGCCGCGGCGTGCGGCGTGCTCGTCATCGCCGTGCTGCTCGCTCCGGGACTCCTGGGCCTTCCGACGGGCCACCTCATCACGGCGGCCGCCGCGCGCCACTATCCCGAGTTCCACTCCCGCGGGCAGATGGTGTTCTTCCGCCGGTCGATTCTGGACATGCTGAAGGGCCGTTACTCGGGGTTTGACCTGCGCACGCCCGGCGCGATCCTCGTCACCGCGGCGATCGTGATGGCGCTGCTGCCGCCAAGCAACCTGCGGCTCGTGCGCCGGGAGGTGTGGATGACGGCCGTCGTCTCGCTCGTCCTTTTCGGCCTGAGCTACGCGGTGCTCTTCCGGCTCTACCTGCCCAACCGCTACACGCATCCGCTCCTGCCCGTGTGCTGCATCGTGATCGGCGTGTGCTTCCAGCCCACCTGGGCGCTGATCGGCCGGCGGCTGCGGCCGTGGCTGCTTCCGCTCGCCGCGGTCGCGCTGCCCGCCGCGATCGGCTGGCTCGGCCTGCGCGTGTTCACGCTCGGGCCGCAGGTGCCGGAGCGGGCGGTCGGGAGCATCGTGCGGCACGGGCTCGCAGCGGTCGCGCTCTCGGCGCTCGCCGCCGCCGGGCTGTGCGTCGCGGTGGTGGCGCGCCGCCGCCCCGCCGCGACCGGTGCGGCGCTCGTCGCGCTCCTCAGCACCCTCGTCTCGGGCGCGCTGCTCGTCGGCGCCGTTGCCGGCACGTCCGGCGGCCGCAACTACACGACCTGCACGCAGCCGCGTCTGCACGCCTTCCTGCGGACCTTGCCGAAGGACGCCATCATCGCGGGCGATCCGGTGGTGCTGAACTGCGTGCCGATCGAGTCCGATCGCGCCGTCGTGATCTCGCAGAAGCTCTACCAGCCGGTCGACGTGAGCTATCTGAAGGTGATCCGGCCGCGTATGTTCGCCATGATCAAGGCCTACTACGGCGACTCGCGCCGCGCGATCGTGCGTCTGCACGCTCGCTACGGGGCCGACTACTTCGTGGTCGAGCGGCCGCTCCTCGAGGCGACCCACGCGAGCCCGGCCTACACCTTCATGGCGCCGTTCGAGCGGGTCGTCGACAACGTCCTGCAGCACAGCCCCGTCAGGGCGGCGCTTCGGCTCCCGCGGTCGTGCGTCGTCTGGCACCGGCTGACGCTCACGGTCTATGACCTGCGCTGCGTCGGTCAGGCGGCGTCGTAGGCGGCGAGGAAGCGGTCGATGTCGTCCTCGCTGTTGAAGCCGTGGGGATCGATGCGCAGGTCGCCGATCGCGCCGATGTCGACCCGCCGCTCGCGGCACTCGTCGAAAACGCGTTGCACGTCGTCGTGTCGGGCGACGACCACGCCGGCCCGTGATGCCGGATCGGCCGGGGTGACGACGTCTGCGCCGCGCTGCGCAAGGCCCTGGATGCAGCGGGTGGCGAGGGCCTCGACGTGGGCGTGCACGTGCTCGATGCCGACGTCGAGCAGCAGGTCGATCCCGGCCCGTGCGGCGAAGACGCCGGGCAGGCTCGGCAGCCCGAGCTCGTACCGGCGGGCGTCTGCGAACACCGGCGGCATCCTGTCCGGCGGCCACTCGCCGAGCGGCGCGTCGAGGCCCAGGTAGCCGACGTCGAGCGTCGGGGCCGATGCGAGCAGCGCGGGGGACAGGTACAAAAACCCGATACCGGGCGGGCCGAGCAGCCACTTCATGGCCGTCGTGACCAGCGCGTCAATGCCCTCGGCTGCGACGTCGATCGGGACGACGCCGGTCGACTGGGCCGCGTCGACGAGCAGCATCGCCCCGTGGCGATGGGCGGCGGCGGCGATCGCCAGCAGGTCGTGCCGGTGGCCGCTGAACGGGGCGACATGGGTGATGCACACGGCAACGGTGCCGGCGTCGATCCGGTCGGCCACGGCCGCCGTCGGGTCGGGCGCGCCGGTCGTGTCGACGAACCGCACCTCGCGGTCGGCCTTCACGTACCACGGGTAGGCGCTCGACGGGTAGGTGCTCGAGTCGATCACCACGTTGCCCGGCCGCCCGGCCAGGATCCGGATGGCGATGTTCGCCGCGCGGCACGTGTTGTCGGTGATCGCCACCGACGCCGGGTCGGCGCCGATCAGCCGTGCGAAGGCGGCCCGAAGGCCGTCCATCGCGCCGATCATCATCTCGCCCGTGTAGACGCTGTTCGGGTCGGCGCTCCAGCGCTGCGACCACTCGTCCCACGCCGCTCGCACCGGCGCTGCGGCAGGAGTGATCGCCCCGCTGAACAGGTATGCACGCGTCTGCGTTACCGGGAACTGGGCCCGGAACCCGGCCAGATCCACCGCGCTAGGACTGCGGCTGGGGCACCGACAGCACCGGGCAGGGGGCGATGTGCAGCAGCCGCTGTGTGACGCCGCCGAGCAGGAGCCCGGCGATCGGTCCCATGCCGCGGGTGCCGACGACGATCAGCTCGGCCCCGATCTCGCGGGCCGCGCCCGCGATGTCGTGCGCCGGGCCGCCCGCCGCCGTCGATGCGATCAGACGCAGCTCGCCCCCGTTCCCGGCGGTCTCGAGCTCCGCACCGAGCTCGGCCGTCAGGAAGGCGTAGGGGATGAAGAACACGAGCCCCAAAAACATGAGCCACGTGAATCCCTGCGCGCCGTTGCTGGCGACGGCGCCGATCGTGTCGAGGCCGACCAGCGTGCAGATGAGGAAGAAGAACATGTCGAAGCGGCCGAAGTGCCGCTGGAGCTTTGCCTTCTCCTCGAGCGCCGCCGACGTCGTCTGCTCCACCGCGGCATCCGGGCTCGCCATCAGAATCCCTCCCCCTTCAGAAGGTATGTGCCGCCTCCCGACCACGGCACGCCGCGCGAGTATCGAACATCCGCGCTTGGCGTACAAGGGCGGCGCCTGCGGCCAACCCTCTTCCCATATCTCCCGAGCACCCTGATACTGGTCACGTTCATGCTGTTCCGGAGGGAAGGGGTCAAATTGAGGATCACGGCCATGACACGGAGGGGCGCCGCGGCGGCCGCTGCATCGCTCCTGCTCGTACCCGCGCTCGCGCTCGCCGCCGCGACCGGACCGACCATCAAGGCGACCGGCGGCACGCCGCAGACGGCGACGATCAGCACCGCGTTCGCGCACAAGCTCTCGGCCCGCGTGCTCGGCGCCAAGGGCAACCCGCGCGTCGGGCTGCTCGTGACGTTCACGGCGCCCAGCACCGGCCCGAGCGTGACGTTCCCGAACGGTCGCGCGACCTGGTCGCATGCGACCGGCAAGAAGGGCTATGTGCGCGTCGTCGTGACGGCGAACGGCACCGCCGGCAAGATCAAGGTGACGGCGAATCTCAAGAAGGGCGCGCTCAAGACGCCCGCGACGTTCAACCTCACGAGCACGCCTTAACGGCCGATTGGCGACCGGCGCGCCGGGCGGGCGCCTACGGCACACTGTTGCCATGGGCCTTACCGGCACGACCGTGCTCACCGCACTTCCGACACCCACGTGGCAGACCGCCGCGTGGGTCGTCGGCGTGTTCGCTGTGGCCTGGCTCGTCTCGCGCCTCTCCGGCCGGCTCGCGAACTGGGTCGTGCGCCGCAACGAGGCCAAGCACATGAGCGGCGAGGGGCCGGCCGACACGGGCGTCATGACCTCGCTCAAGCGGCGCGAGACGGCCATCTCGCTGATCCGCACGAGCGTGCGCTACTTCGCCTACGGCGTCGCCCTGATCCTGGCGCTGGGCACGCTCAGCCTCGGCGGCCGCAGCGGCACCATCGCGGGCGCCTCGCTGATCGTTGTGCTGGTCGGCTTCGCCGCGCAGCGGTTCCTGACCGACATCCTGGCCGGCTTCTTCATGTTCTTCGAAGGCTGGTTCTCGGTCGGCGACAACATCAGCATCTCTCCGCTCAACCTGCAGGGCGTCGTCGACGAGGTCGGTCTGCGCTCGACCCGCCTGCGGGCCATCGGCGGCGAGGTCGTACGCGTGCACAACTCCTACATCCAGTCCGTGCAGGTGCAGCCGCGCGGTGCGCGCGAGGTCGAGATCGAGTTCTTCGCCACGAGCGAGGAGGCCGGCCGCGAGCTCGTCGCCGAGGTGTCCCGGCTGATGCCAGCGGGGCCGACCCGGCTCGTGCGGGCGCCCTGGGTCGAGGAGGTCGAGCATCTCGACGACGAGCTGGTGCGGATCCGGGCTCGCGCGACGGTCGCCCACGGCCGCGAGTGGCTCGTCGAGACGTTCCTCCCCGATCTGCTCAAGGAGCGGGGCGAGGACGTGATCGTGCACGGCCCCATCGTGTGGCACGTCGACGAGACGGCCCAGCGCGAGTTCGCGCGGACGCTCGGCCTGCGCCAGCGCACGCCCTGACGGCTGCGGGGGGCCGGTAGGCTGCCTCCATGGACGATCCCAACGTGCGCAAGGCGGAGGTGCGGCCGACGCCGGAGCAGTACTTCATGCTGCTCGCCGTCGCGACGCGCGAACGGGCCGCGTGCCTGGGCCGGCACGTCGGCGCGGTGCTCGTCACCGATCAGCGCATCATCGCGACCGGCTACAACGGCACGCCGACGGGGTTCCGGAACTGCGACGCCGGCGGTTGCCACCGCTGTGCGCATCCCGACGAGTACGCGCCGGGGCGCGGGTACGACGTGTGCATCTGCGTCCATGCCGAGCAGAACGCCCTGCTACAGGCGGCGCGGCTCGGCTACACGGTGCAGTCGGCCCGGTGCTACACGACGCTTCGGCCCTGCTTCGGCTGCCTGAAGGAGCTCTACCAGGCGGGCGTGAGCGGCATCCGCTATCTGAACGAGTGGCAGCCGTCGAGCCCTGTCGAGGCCGAGGCCTACGCCGAGCTCATCGGCGAGATGCGCTCGCGCGGCGTCCAGGTCGAGGCGCTCGCGCTGCCGGCCGAGCTGCTCGATCTGCGCCCGGCCGTGCCGGTGCCGGCGATCTAGGCGCTCTTGCGCAGGCGGCGGATGCCGCGGTGGTCGTCCCAGTCGAACGACAGCGGGTTCGGCGGCGGAGCGACGGTGTCGGGCACGATCATCGTCTCGGTCGCCTCGATCAGCTCGTCGAGCTGCACGACGACGTGCAGCGGTCGCGGCATCCGGACGGTCACGTCGGGCGTCTCGCGCCGCGGCCGGGCCGTGATCACGGCCATGTGGTGGGCGTGGAGCCGCAGCCGCCATGCCGTCAGATCCTCGAGCCGTCCCGCCGCGCCGCACGCGGCGCACGTCTGCAGCGGCCGCTTGGCCGCGTTGCACTCGGGACAGTCGATGGTGATTCGCATGCTCCCCCACTGATTCGGCCGGAACGGCCCCGGTCTTTAGCGCCGCGCTCAATTTCCGCGTGCGGCGGCCGACGACCCGATGGATGGAGCACGGGTCCTCCCTTCGTCGCCTCGGCGCCGCCATGGCCGTCGCGCTGCTCGCAGCGCTGGCGGGCGCGAGCGTGCGCGCGCCCGCGGCCCATGCCGATCCGGTGCTCGACCACAAGCGTGCCCGCTACGCCCACGTCCGCGCCGAGATCAAGAGCCTCGACAACCACGCCGAGATGCTCACCGAGCAGTACGACAGGGTCGTCTGGCAGCTCGGCGTCCTGCGCCGGCGGATGCGGATCGAGACCGCCCGCCTCGTGCTCGAGCAGGCCAAGCTGCGTTACGAGCAGGGCGTGCTCTCGCACCTCGTCATCGAGCAGTACAAGGGCGGCGACCCGCGCACGATCGAGATCGTCCTCTCGGCGTCGTCGCTGTCGCAGGTGACGGGCAGCATGGATCTCAAGCAGCGGCTCGACACCGCCGTCGCCGACACGGTGGCGGCGATCGACTCCGCCAAGAACGCGATCATCGCCGAGCGCACGGCGATCGCCGCCGCGCAGGTGAAGGAGCGCGCCGACAAGCGCCAGATCATCCTGCGCCGCCGCCAGATCCGGCGCGAGCTGCGCCGCCGCCGGCGGCTCGTCTCGATCCTCGGCCGGCAGATCACGGTGATGACGGCGGCCGACCGCATCGGCCAGGCCGAGCTCGCCCTGGAGGCGCAGAAGTGGCTCGAGGCAGACCTGAAGGCCGACGTCGCCGATCCCGGGCAGGAGCTGCGCGACCAGGTGGCGCTCGAGGCGCTGCAGCAGATCGGCGTGCCGTACGTGTGGGGCGGGGCGTCGCCGCAGGGCTTTGACTGCTCGGGCCTCGTCATGTGGCTCTACGCCCACCACGATGTCGCGCTGCCGCACTTCGCCGCGTCGCAGTACCACCTGGGGCCGCCCGTCGCCAAGGCCGACCTTCGCCCCGGCGACCTCGTCTTCTTCAACCACCTCGACCACGTCGCCATGTACATCGGCAACGGCTGGGTGGTGCAGGCGCCGCACACGGGCGACTGGGTGCGGATGACGCCGTTCTCGCTGAAGTGGTTCCAGACGACTTACGTCGGCGCGATGCAGCCCGGCCCGGCCTGAGCCCGCCGGTCGTTCCCTAGAATCCGGGGCATGGACCTGGCACCGCAGCTCACGCCTGCCGAGGCCGGCGCCGCGCTGCGCGACGACGGCGCGCTCGCAGTCGACGTGCGCGAGCCGGAGGAGTGGCAGGCTGGGCACATGGAGGGGTCGCTCTGGATCCCGCTCGGTGAGCTCCAGGCGCGCGCCGGCGAGCTGCCGCGCGACCGCCCGCTGCTGGTCGTGTGCCGTTCGGGGTCGCGCAGCGCCTACGCCGCCGACGCGCTCGTCGCCGCTGGGTGGGACGCGCGCAACCTGGCGGGCGGGCTGCAGGGGTGGGCGGCCGCCGGCCTGCCGCTGGAGCCGGCCGGGGGTTACGTGCTCTGAGCTCCGCCGTCCGCATCGGGACGTGCTCGTGGGCCGACGAGACGCTGGTCAAGACCTGGTACCCGTCGTCGGTGCGCTCGTCCGAGGCCCGGCTGCAGCACTACGCCGCCCAGTTCGACACCGTCGAGCTGAACGCGAGCTACTACGCGCTCCCGAGCCCCGAGGCGACCGCCGCCTGGGCGCGGCGCACGCCGCCGGGGTTCGTGTTCCACGTGAAGGCGTTCGGGATGATGACCCGCCATCCGGTCAAGCCCGAGCAGCTGCCCGCCGACCTGCGGGCCGAGGCGCAGACCGACGATCGCGGCCGCATCGAGCACCCCTCCCGCGAGCTTCGGGCCGAGGTGTTCACCCGGTTCCGAGCCGCGCTCGAGCCGCTGCGCGAGGCGGGCAAGCTCGGCGGCATCCTGATGCAGTTCCCCTCGTACATCACCCGCAAGCCGGCGTCGCTCGAATACCTCGAGTGGGCGAAGGAGCGCCTCGGCGGCGACGAGATGATGGTCGAGTTCCGGCATCGCAGCTGGCTCGAGCCGCAGACCGCCGACGAGACGCTCTCGTTCCTGCGCGCGCTCGAGGCCACCTACGTGATGGTGGACGCGCCGCGGACCGACGGCCGCAATCTCGTGCCCACCGTCGTCGGCGCGACGTCGGACACCGCCTATCTGCGCCTGCACGGCCGAAACGCCGCGACCTGGAACGTGCGCGGGCGAAGCGCCGCCGAGCGCTTCGACTACCTCTACAGCGCCGAGGAGCTCGGCGAGTGGTCGGCGCCGCTGCGCGAGCTCTCGTCGCTCTCCGAGCGCACCTACGTCATGTTCAACAACAACGGCCGCAGCGCCGGGCCGGAGGGGCCGGTGGCTCAGGCGCCGACGAACGCGCACATGCTGCGCGAGATCCTGCAGGCCGAGGGCGTGCCCGTCACGGGTTCGCCACGATCAGCACCAGCGTGATCACGCCGAGGATGGCCCCGAACGCCGTCAGCACGGCCGTTGAGCGCGAATCCATGTTGGCGTAGTGGCCCTCGCGCAGGGCGCGGTCGATCTCGCGCTCGCGGTGGTAGGCGTTCACGATGCAGGCGACGCCCAGCAGTGCGAACCCGGCGCCGAGCACCTCGTACGGCCAGGCCGTCTTGTGGGAGAGCGTCGGCACCACGCGGCCGGCGGCGAGGCTGACCGCGATCGCGGTCAGCCCGGTGCGCCACCACGCCAGGTAGGTGCGTTCGTTCGCCAGGCGCGTGCGCCGGGTCGCGTCCTGCGATTCGTCGAAGGCGCGCCGCCCCGCCGGGCCCTCGCGGCGCTCGATCTCGGTCATGCTGAAAGCCTACTTGTGCTCGAGCCGGGCGCGGACGGATGCGACGAACGCGGCGACCGCGTCTCGATCGACGGCCGGCGTCACCGCTGCGAGATGGGCGGCCAGCACCGGCGCGACGACGTCCTGCGGCGCGCCGTGGGCGAGCGCCCACTCGGCCGCCTGGCGCTTCGAGCACACGCCGCCGTCGGTCACGAGCCTCCACGCGCGGCACGCGGTCAGCACCTGCGTGCTCGGGCCGGCGTTTGCGACCGCCCACTCGATCTCTGCGGCGGTGAGCGCGACCAGCTCCCCGACCGGCACCTCGCGGAGCAGCGCGGAGGGGTCAGGGCCGAACACCGCGACCCCGGCCGCGCGCACGAGCGCGTAGTGGCGGGGCAGGTCGCGATCGCCGCGCCCGTCGTCCGGGTGCAGGCGCCCGTGCGCGTCCCAGCCGTGCAGCTCATAGGCCGGCGCCGGCGAGGCATCGAGGGCCGCCGCGCGCGTGATCAGGCTGAACTCGAGCCCGACGGCCGGACACGGCAGCGCCGCCGCGTCCAGGGACGAGATCAGGGCCGCCCGCGTCGCGGCGTCGATCGGCGCGGCGCAGACGGCGAGCAGGTCGATGTCGCTCCGGGCCGGGTCGTAGTCGCCGAGGGTCGCCGAGCCGTGCAGGTAGAGGCCGGCCAGCTCGCCGCCGAGCGCCGCCTGCAGGACGGCCGCCACCGCCCCGGCGTACGCGCGCGCCTCGCCGTCCACCACCGAGGGGCTATTCAGCCCGTAGCCACGACTCGGCTCTGGCCGCCGGCTGCGTCTCGACCGTGCGCCGCTGCTCGACCCGGCGGCGCGTCTCGGCCAGGAATCGGGCGCAGTCGGCCGCGAGCTCGCCCGAGACGAACTCCCCTTTCGGCGCACGCTGCGGCTCGACTGCCGCGCCGTGCCCTTCGACGGTAGACCGCGTACCCACCACTTCCCAGACTGTGCCATTCGCAAACCCCGTTTCGCAATCGCGCCGCCCGGCCGAAAGCGGTATTTGCGTGATATTCGCGTGAACAAGTCGAGAGTGCGGCCGGGTGCCCGGCGTCCAATCGAGGGGGGCTAAACTGGCGCGGCATGGCCCACGCCGACACGCCGTCGCTCCCGCGCCTGCGATCGCGCGAAGTCTCCATGCGCACGTTCCAGCGCGTGGCGGTGGCGACGCTCGTGATCCTGTGGCTCGTCGTCACGACCGGAGGCCTCGTCCGGCTGACGGCTTCGGGGCTCGGCTGTCCGCACTGGCCGACCTGCTCCACCACGTCGCTCGTCCCGCAGGACTCCTCGCACGCGCTGATCGAGTTCTCGAACAGGGTGATCTCGGGGCTCGCGATGCTCGCCGCCGTGGCCATGGCGGTCATGGCCTATCGCGTTCCCGGCCTCGACCGGCGCATCGCGCACGCGGCCGCGATCGCGGCGGCCGGCACCGTCGCCCAGGTTCCGCTCGGTGCGGTGACGGTCGAGTTCGACCTGAATCCCTATCTCGTGATGTCCCACTTCCTGCTTGCGATGGTGGTCGTGTCCGTGTCGACCTGGGCGACGCTGCGCGCCCTGCGTCCGGGACGCACCGCCGCTGCTCCGGCCGAGCGCAGGCTCGGGCTCCTGGCCTGGGCCGCGGTGGCCGCCTACCTGGCGCTCATCACCTCGGGCGCGTTCGTCACCGCCGCCGGGCCGCACCCCGGCAGCACGAGCACGCCCATCGAGCGGCTGGGCAACTTCTATGACGCCGCCTACGTGCACGTCCGCGTCGCGACGGCCTTCACCGTCCTCTTCCTCGCGGTCGCGGCATGGCTCTGGCGAACCAGGCGCGGAGCGCTCGTGCAGCGCCTGTCGCTGCTCGGGATCGTCCTTCTGGTCTGTCAGGCCGCCGTCGGCGAGTACCAGTACCGAAACGGACTGCCGTGGGATGTGATCGCGCTGCACGTCGCCCTGGCGGCGACGCTTCTGATCACGGTCGTCACCGTCGCCGGCCTGATCTGGGAGGGCGACCCCAGGACGCTCGAAGGCTCGGCTTAGCCGAGCCGCAGCAGCATCTCGTGCTGCCGCGCGACCGCCTCGGCGCCGAGCTGCGCGAGCACCCGTGACACCGGCGCGTCCTCCGGCACGTTCGTCAGCTGCAGGGCCTGGCCGCCCGCTGCCGCGAGCAGCAGGTCGGCCGCCGCAGGCTCGTCGATCGCCGCCACCTGGAGCACGCTCGTCGCTCGGCCGGTGGGGCGGTGGACGAGCGCACCGGCGATGGCCCCGGAACGCTCGAGCGCCAGTCCCTCGAGCGGCGCGCCGCCGGCGCGCAGGTGCTCGAGCGCCGGATCGGCGCGCTGCCACGGCTCGGGGTCGCGGCGGTGCTCGGCGATCCACGCCTGGGCGCGGCGGGCGTCGATGGCCTTGGCGGCCGGCGGTGCCGCCCCGGTCGCCGCAAGCGACCACACGGCCAGATCGCGGACGCGCTCAAAGCCCAGCCGCCCGTACAGCCCCACTGCAGCCCGGTTCCGGTCGATCACCTCGAGCCACACGGCGCTGCAGCCCACGGCGGCGGCCGTCGTGAGCGCCGAGCGCATCGCCTGCTCGCCCAGGCCGCGGCGCCGGGCCTGCGGGACGGTCGCCATCCCGCCGATCCAGGCGTCGGTGCCGCGGCGGCCCACGAGCACGAACGCGACCGGCCGGTCGGTGACCACGATCGGCGAGATCCGCAGGTCGATGTCGTTCGCGCGCACGTGGTCGGCGAGCGCCGCCTCGTCGAGGCGCAGCGCGATCAGGTAGTCCGAGAAGCCCTCATTGAAGAGCGCGACCAGGTCGGCCGGCGCGAGCGACGCCGCCGCGACCACCGTCACGACGCCGATTGGCCGTTGCGCAGCGTGTCGATTCGCTCGCGCAGCGCGCGCTCGAACACCCACACGTCGGCAAAGGCGAGCACCTGGAAGCCCTGCTCGCGCAGCGCGGCGCCGTCGGCGGCCGTGGCGATCAACTGGCCGAGCGGCTTTCGGTGGCGACGGCAGACTGCGATCAGCCGCTCGACCGCCGCGAGGTATTCGTGGTGGCCGAACTGGCCGGGGATCCCGAGTGCGAGCGACAGGTCGAACTGGCCCAGCCACACGACGTCGACGCCCGCGACGGCGACGATCTCCTCGGCGTTTTCGATCCCGCGCGGCGACTCGATCTGGGCGATCACGAGCCCCTCGCGGTTCGAGCGCTCGGCGAACGCGCCCGCCCCGTCGGCCAGATCGTCGCTCATGAGGACGCCGAACCCGCGCCGGCCGGCCGGCGGGTACTTCGCCGCCTCGACCAGCCTGCGGACATCGTCGCCGGACTCCACCATCGGCGCCATGACTCCCCGCGAGCCTGCATCGAGCGCGCTCGCCACCAGGTCGTACTCGGGCCGGATCACGCGCGTGATCGGGTAGACGCCGGTGCCCCGGCCCGCGGCGAGCACCCGGCGCAGCGTGCCGGCGTCCCAGCCGGTGTGCTCGAGGTCGAAGAGGGCGAAGTCGACGCCCGCTGCGCCCAGGATCCGCATGATGCCCGGCGTGTCGAACTCGAACAGCATCGCGCCGATGGCGACGCCGCGCTCCTCGATCGCCCGGGTGACAGCGTTGTCGCCCATCGGGGGGAGGACGATATCCGCCCGCCGCCCGGAATGTGCGGTTCTCGGCGTTGACCGTTGACGACGCGCCCGACGTGCGCTTACATCAGACCATCACCGAGAACGCTCCTCACTCCCGTCTTCACGGCGGCGAGCCGGGCGACGTGGCCCGGGCGCGGTTCTCGCGATCGGGGGGTGGTGCGCTCGGCGCGGCGATCGCTAGCCGCGGCTCCGCGAGTGCATGGCCCACCTACGTCGCCCGTCAGCCCGTCTACGATCGCGATCGCAACGTCGTCGCGTACGAGCTGCTGTTCCGCGAGACGGCCACGTCCGAGGACGCGGTCGTGACCGACGCGCAGGCGGCGACCAGCGAGGCGGCGCTGACCGCGGTTGCCGACATCGGCCTCGACGGCCTGGTGGGCGCGCGCCGGGCGCTCATGAACGTGTCGCGCAGCTTTCTCCTGGGTGAGCAGGTGCTGGCGCTCCCGCCCGAGCGGGTCAGCCTGGAGGTGCTCGAGTCGGTCGAGGCGGCCCCGGACGTGCTCGCCCGGCTGCGCGAGCTGGCCGCGCGCGGCTACCAGATCGTGCTCGACGACTTCGTCCTGAGCGAGCGCACCCGGCCGCTGCTCGAGATTGCGAGCCTGGTCAAGATCGACGTGAACGAGGCAGACGACGAGGCCATCGCGGCGGTCGTGCGCGAGCTCGCCGCCTATCCGGTGCGGGTGGTGGCCGAGAAGCTCGAGAGCGAAGCGGGCTTCGAGCGCTGCCATGCGCTCGGCTTCCACTATTTCCAGGGCTACCTGTTCGGCGTCCCCGAGACGATGGCGGGTCGGCGCATCGGCGCGGCGCAGCCCACCGTGCTGAACCTGCTGAACGCGCTTTCGCGGCCCGACGTGACGATCGAGGAGCTCGAGGCGCTGATCATCCAGGACGTCGGCCTGAGCGTGACGCTGCTGCGGTACATGAACTCGGCCGCGATCGGGCTCGGCAGGCGGATCAGCTCCATCCGCGAGGCGATCGTCTACCTCGGCACCGAGACGATCCGCTCGTTCACCTACCTCGTCAGCCTCACGGCCGCCTCACAGGCGCCCCCGGAGCTGGCGCGGATCGGCATGATCCGGGCACGGATGATGGAGCTGCTCGCGGGCTCGCTCGGCCCGGCCGACGCGCCGACGTCGTTCACGGTCGGCCTGCTGTCGGTGGCCGACGCGCTCCTGACCGTGCCGATGGCGGTGCTGCTCGAGGAGCTCGACGAGCTCGACGTCCGCGTCAAGCGCGCGCTGACGGGCCGCGAGGGCGACCTCGGTGTCCAGCTGCGCTGGGTCGAGAGCTACGAGCGCGGGCGCCCGGACGAGATCGATGCCGCCGGCGTGAGCCCGATGCTCATGCGCGATGCGTATCTGCGCGCGGTCGCCTGGGCCGACGAGACCTCGTCGTGCCTGATCGCGGCCGACCGCGGCACGGCGCGGGTCGATCCGCTGCGCCGCGCCTCCTAGCTCGTTTAGGGCGCTGAACCGGCGGGGAAGTGATGGGCCATGAGCGCTCGCGTCCTGCATCACGTCGACATTCGCGTCTCCGACCTGGCGGCAAGCCGCGCCTTCTACGAGACCGTGCTGGCGTCGCTCGGATTCGGGGTCATGTCGGAGCGGCCCGATCCGAATGGGGGCGGCGAGGTCGCGTTCGGCGCGGACGACGGCGGCGAGTTCGCGATCCACGAGCCCACCCCGCACCCCGGGCAGGACACGGTCACGCGCGGCGCGCACATCGCGTTCCAGGCGTCTGACCGCGCCGCTGTGGACGGCTTCCACGCCGCCGCAGCTGCCGCCGGCGCCCGCAGCATCGGCGAGCCAGGATTGCGGTCGGCGTATGCCGACGACTACTACGGGGCATTCGTGCTCGATCCCGACGGCAACAACATCGAGGCCGTCTGCCACCTCGACGCTTCCGGCGGCGGCTAGCCCCGGGACGGGCGGCCAAGGCCCCGATCACGAGGATCGCTCTCGGCGCAGCAGGGCGAGCACCGCCGCCTCCTCCCTCGTCAGCCCGCGCATTCGCCGCTCCGGGCGGCCGGCCGAGGCCCGCTCGAGCACTCCGGCCAGGTCGCCGTCGAGGTGCGCGTCGATCACGTCCGGGTGGACGTAGCAGCTCCGGCACACGGCAGGCGTGTTCCCGAGCTCCTTGGCGACGGATTCGACAGCCCGCACGACCTGCCGCTTCGCCTGGGCGGGTGACCCGGCCTCGCCCAGATCGTCGAGCGCCCACGCCGCGAGCACGGTACCCGACCAGGTGCGGAAGTCCTTCGCGGTGAAATCCGCGCCCGTGACGTCGTGGAGGTAGGCGTTGACGTCGTCGGAGTCGACGTCCGCCGGCTCGCCGTCGTCGCCGACGTACTGGAACAGGTGCTGCCCGGGCAGCCCCTCGCACCGGCGGAGCACGCGTGCGACGCGCGGATCGGAGATATCGACCTCGGCAGTCTTGCCGCCCTTCCCGCGGAAGCGAAACGAGATGCGGGAGCCGTCGACATCCACATGGCGCTTGCGCATCGTCGTCAGCCCGAACGAGCCGTTCTCGCGCGCGTACTCGTCGTTTCCGACACGGATGCTCGTCTCGTCGAGCAGTCGCACCACCGCGGCGACCACTCGCTGCTTGCCGAGCGAGCGGCGGGCGATGTCGCGGTCGACGCGGCGGCGGACCCGGGGAAGCGCCTCGGCGAAGGCGATCAGGCGTCCGTACTTGGCCTCGTCGCGCACCTCGCGCCAGCGGGGGTGATAGCGGTACTGCTTGCGTCCGCGGGCGTCGCGGCCGGTCGCCTGGAGGTGACCGTTCGGCGCCGGGCAGATCCATACCTCCGTCCATGCGGGCGGAACCGCGAGCGCGTCGATGCGGGCCCGCTCGCCGGCATCCGTGATCGTCTTCCCATCAGGCCCGATGTACTGGAACCCGTTGCCGCGCCGGCGCCTGTGGATGCCGGGGCGATCGTCGCTCGTGTACCGGAGGCCCGCATCGCTCGCCGCGGACTGCGGCGTCTCGGGCGCCCGGGTCAACGAAACCTGTCGGCGTGGCGCCGGGCCCACGCGCGGAAGGTCGAGGCCGGACGGCCGGTGACCTGCTCGACGGTGCTCGTCACGACCTCCGGGTCGGCGACGAACGATGCCCACGTCTCGAGCGCCGTGTCGGGCACGCCACCGAGCTGGTGCTGCACATCCTCGCGCGCGATCTCCTGCCAACGGACGTCACGCCCGATGGCCTCGCCGATCCTGTGAACCTGCTCGATCTGGGTGAGCGCCTCGGGCCCGGTGAGGACATACGTCGCGCCGGCGTGCCGATCCTCGGTCAGGGCGCGGGCGGCGACGGCGGCGATGTCGCGCTCGTCGATGAGCGAGCGAGCGGCCTCGCCGTAGACCCAGCGCACAACGCGCGTCTCCCGGATCTGATCGGCCCACATGAGCGTGTTCGCGGCGAATCCGGTGGGCCGCAGGAACGTCCACTCGCGCGCGGTGCGCTCGGTCGCGCGCTCGATGGAGGCCCAGAACGAGTCGGGCCGATGGGCGGCGGCTTCGGCTGAGAGCACGACGATGCGGCGGACTCGACGTCCCAGCGCCCGGGTGACCGCATCCACGCCGTCGGCATCCATGAAGGGCCAGAGAACGAACGCGGCATCGACTCCGCGGGCGTGGTCGTCGACGGCCGCCGGATCGCGGATGTCACCGGCGACCACGTCGACCCCGTCGGGCAGATCGGCCTTCGCCGGGTCACGCGCGAGGGCGCGCACGCTGCGGCCGTCGTGCACGAGGCCGGCGACGAGCTCGCGTCCGACCTTCCCTGTCGCACCGGTGACGAGGACGTCTGCCACCCACAAGCAGTACCCAGGGCGCGGGGCCTTCGCACCATCGCCCCGCCCGCCCGAGCGTCAAAGGATGACGTCCTCCGCATCCGGCCCGTTGCGCAGCGACCACCTGCCGCTGTCGGGATAGCAGACGTTCGCCGGGAATCCGGTCGTCGCGAGGAACACCACGCGCGCGGCCCTGTCGCTGCGGTTGATCAGCCGGTGGGCGCCCGCAGGGCCGTCCGGGAAACACACCATGTCGCCGGCCTCCAGCGCGTCTTCGCCGTTGGAGTGGCGCAGCGCCGGCGTCCCCGCCAGCACGAGCACCCACTCCTCACGGCCGTATGTGTAGTGGTAGTCCGCCGAGCCGTGGCCCGGATCGAGCTGCAGCACCGTCACGTCGAGCTGCGCGGCGCCCAGCTCCGGTCCGAGCATCGCGGCCTGCGACCGCAGCGGCACCGTGAGGGCGTTGACGACCGGCCGGCCCGAGGCCGCGGGCTCCCGCCGCACCACCACGGGATCCGACGGCGGCTCGCTGCCTTCGCCGTACCAGTAGTCGACGGCCGCCGACCGGGGCAGCATCAGAACATCGACGGCGGCGTCATCGAACGCGACGGCGACCTTGTCGGAGTCCGGGTAGGCGGCGATGTACGGCCCGGGCGCGTCCGTCGAGAACAGGATGAACCGTCCCGGCCCGTGCACGGTGTGCGCTCCGAGATGCCCGGCCGGGAAGCAGATCAGGTCCCCGCTGCGGAGCGTCCGCTCGCCGCCGGCGTCGCGCAGCACCGGCGCGCCGGAGATCACGTAGAGCCACTCCTCGGCCGCGCAGTGGTAGTGGTAGGGCCAGATCGGGTGGCCCGCCTCGGCGTCGTACACGGCGGCGCCGAGACGCTCGGCGCCGATCCGCTGCCCGATCGCGGCGGCCGCGTGCCGGAACCCCGCCCGGTCAAGGGATTCGTCCAGCTCGCAGGTGAGGACGTTCAGCTTCCGGACGCTCATGGCGCAAGCCTCTCAGATCGGGTGGCTCCTGCCCACCGTCTGTGCACGACGGCGCGGGGCGTCAATCGAGGTGGGCGGCGGCGCGCTCGATGCACCGACCGTCTGCCCCGAGATTCAGCGCCCGGACCTGTCCGAGCCCAAACCAGCGGTAGCTGCCGGCACTTCCGAGGCGAGGATCCCCCAACGTGTCGGACGCCCGGGCAAGGAATACGGCGCTTCCGACGGATTCCGCCTCCGAGGCGGCGGCGTCGAGCCTGGTCTGCTCTCGCACGGCCCGTTGCGCCGCACGGTCCATGCGCTCCGCCATCCGGCCCGAGCCGGCAGGGAGCGCCCACCCATCTGCCTTCGCCAGGATGAGGAACTGAGCGCCCGCCGGTGATTCGCGGTACACGACGACCCTGAATGTCCCGGCTTCGGGGAGGGGAAGCTCTGGCTGACTCAACCTGTCTACGTCGGTCCGTTCGATCGCGCCTGATCTTACGCCCGCTCGGTGCCTGTGTGGCACCCATGCGGCCTTGCATTGGCATCGCGTATGTGCCATAATGATGCCATGAACCTGAATCCGTATGTCGAGGACGTTCGCCGTCACCTGCTCCTGGCTGCCGATGCCGGGGGCGACGAGGCGCGCGCCGTCGCCGAGCGGCTCGTCGCCCCCCTTGAGGCCGCGCTGCTCCTGAACTTCCAGCACGCCCTCTCGGCTGCCGCCGAGGAGATCACCATGGAGCTCGCGCCCGGCTCGGTCGAGCTGCGCCTGCGCGGGCGTGACCCGGAGTTCGTGGTCACGCCGCCGCCCGGCGAGCCTGCCGCCGAGTCGCGTTCCGCGCCCGCCGTCGCGCCCGTCGCGCTCGAGGACGACGACGGCGTGCTCTGGCGCATCAACGTGCGCATGCCCGATCGGCTCAAGCCCTCGATCGAACGCGCAGCACGGCACGAGGGGCTGTCGGTGAACGCCTGGCTCGTCCGGGCTGCTGCCGCCGCCCTCGGGCGCTCCGAGACCGACCGCGGCGACGACCGCCGTGCCCCACAGGCTGCCCAGCGCCGCACCGGCTGGGTGCGTTGACGACCACCACCAGAACGAGAAGGACACCCATGATGCCCACATTTGCGACACCCAGCCCCATCACCGTCGACGTCGAGCTCGGCGTCGGCGACATCCGCATCGACGCCTCCGAGCGCACCGACACCGTTGTCGAGGTGCTCCCGAGCGATCCGGGCAAGCCCGGCGACGTCACCGCCGCCGAGCAGACCCGCGTCGATCTCGCCGGCGCCCGGCTCGTGATCCGCGGCCCGCGCGGGTGGCGGCAATGGACGCCGCGGGGCGGGCGCGAGTCGATCGACGTGCGGATCTCGCTCCCCATCGGATCGGAGATCCAGGGCGAGGCCGCGGTCGCGGCTCTCCGCTCCACGGGCGAGCTCGGCGCGTTCCGGTTCAAGACCGGCGCGGGCGACATCGACGTCGATCAGGCGGGATCGGTCGCGATCCGCACCGGCGCGGGCGACGTGAGCGTCGGCCATGCCGCCGGTGACCTCGCCGCCTCGACCGGCTCAGGCGTCGTTCGCATCGCCGCCGTCGACGGCTCGGCCGTGATCAAGAACTCGAATCGCGAGACCTGGGTCGGCGACGTCGGCGGTGACCTGCGCGTGAATGCTGCCAACGGCAACATCTCGGTCGACCGCGCCGGCGCCACCGTGGCGTTGAAGACCGCCAACGGCGACATCCGCCTGGGCGAGGTCGCCCCGGGCGCCGTGGTGGCCCAGACGGCCTTCGGCAAGATCGACGTCGGGATCCGGGACGGAGTCGCAGCCTGGCTCGACCTCGACACGGGCTTCGGCAGGGTGCGCAACGACCTGACCGACGCCGAGCGCCCCGATGCGGGCGAGGACACCGTCGAGGTGCGCGCCCGCACCTCCTACGGCGACATCAACATCCGCCGCGCCCCGGCGGCTTGAAGCAAGGAAGGACCCCACAGCATGACCACCACCACCCGCTCCGCGGTGAAAGCCGCAGGGCTCCGCAAGGCGTTCGGCGACCAGGTCGTCCTCGACGGGATCGACCTGGACATCGCCGAGGGCACGGTCTTCTCGATGCTTGGCCCGAACGGTGCCGGCAAGACGACGACCGTGCAGATCCTCTCGACCCTGCTGCCGGCCGACGCGGGCGACATCTCGGTCGCAGGCTTCGACCTGCGCCGCGAGGCCGACGCGGCCCGCCACGCCATCGGCGTGACCGGCCAGTTTGCGGCCGTCGACGGCCTGCTCACCGGCGAGGAGAACCTGATCCTCATGGCCGACCTGCGCCACCTCGGCCGCGGCGAGGGCCGGCGGCTGGCCGCCGAGCTGCTCGAGCGCTTCGATCTCGTCGAGGCAGCCCGGAAGCCGGCGGCGAGCTACTCCGGCGGGATGCGGCGCCGGCTCGACCTGGCGATGACCCTGGTCGGCGACCCTCGCGTCATCTTCCTGGACGAGCCCACCACCGGCCTTGACCCGCGCAGCCGCCGCGGCATGTGGCAGATCATCCGCGACCTCGTGTCCGGCGGGGTGACGGTCTTCCTCACGACGCAGTACCTCGACGAGGCCGACGAGCTGGCCGACCGGATCGCGGTGCTCGACCACGGCCGGATCGTGGCCGAGGGGACGCCGGAGGAGCTCAAGCGGCTCGTCCCGGGCGGCTCGATCAGGCTGCAGTTCTCCGACGCGCCCGCGTTCGCACGGGCCGCGGGCGTCCTGCGCGACGGCGATCGCAACGACGACGCGCTGACGATCCAGGTGCCGAGCGACGGCGGCGTCCGCAGCCTGCGGGCGCTGCTCGACCGGCTCGACGCCGAGGCGATCGAGGTCGCCGAGCTGTCGGTCCAGACGCCGGAGCTCGACGACGTGTTCCTGGCCCTCACGGGCCGACCTCAGATGAACGAAAGGAGCCTGCCGTGAGCAGCCTCTCCTACGCAGCCACCGACTCGGCAACCATGCTGCGACGCAACCTGCGGCATGCGCTGCGCTACCCCTCGATGACGATCTCGACGGTCGCGATGCCCGTCGTGTTCCTGCTCCTGTTCGACTACGTGTTCGGCGGGACGCTCGGCGCCGGCATTCGCGGCGTCGCCGGCGGCGGCCACTACATCGACTTCCTCACGCCGGGCATCCTCGTGATGACGGCCGCCGCCACGGCGGTCTCGACGGCTGTCTCGGTGAGCGTCGACATGACCGAGGGCATCGTCAACCGGTTCCGCACGATGGCCATCTCGCGCGGCTCGCTCCTGACCGGGCACGTCGTCGGAAGCCTGATCCAGACCATGCTCGCGATGGCCGTCGTCGCGGCAGTCGCGCTGCTCGTGGGCTTCCGCCCCGAGACGGGCCCCGCCCGGTGGGCGGCCGCCGCCGGACTGCTGGCGATGCTCGCCTTCGCCCTCACGTGGCTCGCGGTCGCGCTCGGCATGGTCGCCGGCTCACCGGAGACCGCCAGCAACCTGCCGCTGCCGCTGACGTTCCTACCGTTCCTCGGCAGCGGATTCGTCCCCACCGGGTCGATGCCCGCCGGGCTGCGCGAGTTCGCCGCCCACCAGCCGTTCACTCCGGTCATCGACACGGTGCGGGCCCTGCTGATCGGAGGCCCGCTCGGCGAGTCGGCGGTCGTCGCGGTGGCCTGGTGCGCCGCGATCGCGCTGGCCGGGTATGTGTGGGCACGGCTCAGCTTCGAGCGGCGGCCGGCCCGCTGACCGCCGGCGTCCGAGGCCGAGCGGATCCTGGGCGGTGGGCTCACGGACGAGTTCGCCGCCCGGCGATCTGCTCGGCCCCGGCCCCTTCTACGCGCGGCCGGCGGAACCGACGCGATAGACGACGTGTGTCGCCAGCGGCGAGTGGGTGACCGCCACCGGCTCGAGGCCGGGGTCCGGGACGCCGTCGAAGATGCGCTCGCCGCCGCCGAGCAGCACCGGGGCGAAATCGAGCACGAGCTCGTCGATCACCCCGGCCGCGAGCGCCTGGCGCACCGTGGATGCGCCGCCGGCGATGTCGACGCCTCGGTCGCCCGCGGCCTCCGAGGCACGCGCGAACGCGGCATCGAATCCTTCGGTGACGAAGTGGAACGTCGTTCCGCCGGCCATCTGGATCGGCGCGTGGTCGTGGTGCGTGAGGACGAACACCGGAGCGTGGTACGGGGGGTCATCGCCCCACCACCCGCGCCAGTCATCCTGCCATGGGCCGCGGATCGGCCCGAACATGTTGCGCCCCATCACGTACGCGCCGCGCGGACGCAGAAGCAGGTCGCGCGCGCGGCGGTCGACCTCGTTCAGCGGTTCGCCGAGGTGCCAGCGGTGAAGCTCGATCCCGCGAAGGCCAAGAGGGTGCTCGAGACTCTGGTCGGGCCCGGCAACGTATCCGTCGAGCGAGACTGACATGTGGCATGTGGTTTTGGTCATGCTGGTGGGACTGCGCCACGGCTCCAAAGTCATCGCCGGCGCGAGGCTTGGGACGACGGCGCAGCTTCTAAAGGCTATGTCGCGCCGTCGATCAGCGCTCGCAGTGCAGCGATGTGCGCGGTGAGCGCCTTGCGACCGCCGGGTGTGAGTGAGATCCAGGTGGTGCGGTGTCCGCGATGGACGCCCTTGCGACGCTTGACATAGCCGACGCTCTCGAGTGCGGTCAGGTGCTTGGAGAGGACGGAGTCGCTGACCTCGAGCGAGTCGCGGACGGTCGCGAACTCAGCTTCGGATACCGCCGTCAGGGTGACCAGCAGCTTGAGTCGCGCCGGTGCGACGACCTGCTCGTCGAGCTCTGCCATCAGCGGTAGATCAGGAGCAGCGCGAGGCCGGCGAGTGCCGCGACCGTCATCAGTGAAAGCCACACCACCGATTCCGCCTGTGCGTGGCGCGCGGGCTCGGCGCGGTAGACGTGGAGCCAGCGGCGGCCGCTCAACGCGTACGCGACGCCGCCGATCGTCGACCAGATCGCAACAAGCCACCACCGCGCGTCGAAGGCGGCCAGGATCGCCGCAACGCTTGCGATGGCATACGACGCCGAGGCCAGGGAGCCCGTCCCCAGCACGACGCGGCTGAGAAAGCCGCCGACCCAGACGCCGTTCAGGCGACGGAATCGCGCCAGTTGCACCCCGGCCACAGCCGCCAGGGCCACGATGCCGGCCACCAGTGCGGCCAGCGTCGCCGGGGAGGTGGCGCCGACGCC
>DASXZF010000201.1:0-3835 GCA_036502065.1 Gaiellales bacterium | reverse complement strand
CCGCGCTCCTGGCCTGCGACGACGTTCGGCTGGCCCATCGAGTCGCCGACGTGCGGCGCCGCGATGTTGTCGAAGCAGTCGAGATTGCCGCCGATCACGTTCGTCACGACCTCGTCGGCATCCGGGTCGCCGAAACGGTTGCCGATCAGCCGCACCGTGCCGCCGACATGGTCGCGAATCACGCCCGTCCAGCAGGTGTGGAGGCCGCGGATCACGAGGTTGCCCGCCACGCTGCTGTCCTCGACGACGCTGTAGTACGGCGCGCCGAAGGGCGCGGTCACCGAGCAGTCGAGCGTGCGCCCGCCGCCGCGGATCGTCGCGCTGCCGCCGATGCTGGTGCCGTGGACGATGACCGCCCACGCGCCCTGGGCGTGCAGGCTGCCGCCGATCACATCGGCGCCGAGCGCCGCGCAGCCGACGTCGGGCGAGCAGCCGATGGCCGTCATGCCGTGATGGCGGACGAGCACGTCGCCCTTCACGACCAGCTTCGCCGGGGTGGCGGCGTTGAAGAGCCCCGTCGACGTGACGACGACGTCATGGCGCACGGTCACGTTGCCGCTCGCCGGGAGCGTGCATGCGCCCGTGACGCGAAGCGACGTGTAGGTGCCGGCGGAAACCGCGCCGCCGGCGCAGGTGACGTTGCCGTGGTGGGCGACCGCCGCCGCACCCGCATCCGCCACCAGGCTCGACCCGGCGCCGCCTAGAACGACGCCGAACGAAAGCACGAGCAGCCGTACGATTCTCACGTAAGCCTCCTTCGTTGTATGGGGCGCCACGCCCGGTGGGCGCGGCGGCCGGAAGCGCGACTCTCCGAGACCTGCCGGGGGAACCTGGAGAGCCGCCGAGGCCGACCATACAGTGTTTCCCAGCCGGCCCGCAACCGGGCCGGCCGTCATACTTCAGCCATCGCCGACCTCGTCCGCACCCTCCGCCTGACCGACCACCTGATCGGCTTCTACGCCGGCCGCGTGCCCGGTCAAAGGTTCGCCGAAGAGCCCAACTGGGTCGACGACGGCGCGCTCGAGCTCGGAGTCTGCAGCTACGCCGTGATCGCCGGCGACGAGGCGCTCGTGTACGACACGCACATCTCGGTGCCGCACGCCGCGGCGATCCGGGCCGAGCTCGAGCACCTCGGCGCGACTCGCATCACCGTCGTCTTGAGCCACTGGCACCTCGACCACATCGCCGGCACCGAGGCGTTCGCCGACTGCGAGATCATCGCGAACGACCTCACCGCATCGCTCCTGGCCGAGCACCGCGCGGACATCGAGGGCGGACGCCGCGCGGGGCCGCCGCCGATCGCGCCGCTCATCCTGCCCACGACGACGTTCACCGGCCGCTCGCACCTCGACGTCGGCGGTGTCGGCGTCGACCTGGTCGAGCTCGACATCCACAGCCGCGATGCGACCGTGCTGCTCGTGCCCGGCGAGGGGCTGCTGCTAGCCGGCGACACCCTCGAGGACACGGTCACCTACGTCTCGGAGCCGGACGGGCTCGAGCGGCACGTCGCCGAGCTCGACCGGTTGCGCTCGCTCGGATTCGACCGGATCTACCCCAATCACGGCAGCGTCGAGATGATCCAGGGCGGCGGCTACGGCGAGGGCCTGATCACCGCGACGCAGGAGTACATCGGCGGATTGCTGCGCCACGAGACCGATCCGCGCCCTGACGACGCCGATCTGCGCGCCTTTCTGGTCGGCCCGCTCGCGGCCGGGTGGGTCACCTACTTCGAGCCGTACGAGCGCGTCCACGCCAGCAACCTGGAGTCCGTATCTAACCGTAAGGTCGAGGGTTAGATTCGGTCAGCTGAGGTGCTCGGCCGCCTCGAGGGCGGCCAGGGCATCGGCGGCCGTCGCGGCGTCACCCGCCGATCCGCCCGCGACCTGCTCGGCGAACCCGCGCGTCTGCGCGCGCAGGGCCGCGGCGAAGGCCGCATCGGCGTCGGCGTCCCACAGCACGGGCACGCGCTCGTGGCCCTCGGTGCCGAACACCTCGACCCAGACGCAGTCGCCGTGCGGGAAGCTCTGGCCGAGCGAGACGAACGCCGCCGTGCCGGCCGAGAGTGACCCGAGCAGCTGCAGCCCCTCCGGGCCGTCGCCGCGGGGAGGCTGGGCCGACCGCGCGAACGCGCCCAGCTCCTGTCCCGTCAGCCAGCGCAGCTGGTCGAACTCATGCACGCCCATGTCGACGGCGACGCCGCCGCTCGTGCCCCGGAACCCCGCCGCCGGCGGCCCGGCGTCCCACTGGTAGCACGACACCAGGGTCAGCTCGCCGAGCGCACCGGCGCGGATGCGCGCTCGCAGCTCGCGAAGCGGCGCCGCGAACCGGCGCCAGTAGCCGACCTGCAGCACGCACCCGGCGGCCTCCGCCGCGACCGCCGCCGCGCGCACCTCGGCCGACGTCGTGCCGCACGGCTTCTCGCACAGCATCGGCAGGCCGCGCTGTGCGCACGCCTCGACGATGCCCAGGTGCAGGGTGGACGGGGCGGCGATCAGGGCCGCGTCGACGCCGCCGCCGGCGAGCGCCGCACCGATGTCGGCGTAGGTCGCCGCGCCCGGCGCGGCCGCCGCGGCACGGTCGCGGGCCGGCTCGGACGGATCGACGACCGCAGTCACGCGCACCGACGGCTCGCCGGCCAGCGCATGCAGATGAGTGACGCCCATGCGGCCGGCGCCGACGATCGCTAGGCCGATCGTGTCGGTCACGCGGCTGCGGGTGTCGGCGAAGCGGCCACGGGACGCTGACCCTACCGCGTCGCGCGGCCGTCGCGGACACCGCATCGGCGCGCCGCTATCATCGGCCCGGATGCGGTTCGGGGCAGGAGACGCGTTTCGCCGGGCAGCGGCGGCAATCGGAGCGGCGGTCGCGCTCGCGCTGAGCCATGCCGCGCTTGCGACGGCCGCGACCATCCCGGCCGATCCGGCGCCCCCGTCGCCGCCCTGCGGCACGCTGGCGAGCTCGTTCGATCCCGCCGTGCCACCCGTCTACACCCACGTCGTCGTGATCATGGACGAGAACCTCGGCTTCAACGGCTGGTTCGGGTCGGCCGCCGCGCCCTACACGAACAGCCTCGCCGCCCAGTGCGCCCTGGCGACCAACATGACCGCCGCGACGCACCCGTCCCAGCCCAACTACGTCGCGCTCACGAGCGGCATCCTGCAGGTCTGGAACGGCACCGACCAGCACAGCGACGCCGACAACCTGTTCCATCAGCTGGACGCCGCCGGATCGTCGTGGCTCGCGCTCGAGGAGGGGATGGCGCGACCCTGCGCTCCGGGCACGAGCGGTGTCTACAAGAACGGCCACAACCCGGCCGTCTGGTACGACGACCTGGGGCCGGCCGGCGACGGCTCGTGCGCGACGGATGACGTCGGCTTCAGCCCGGCGACGTTCGACCCGACGACGCTTCCGGCCTTCACCTGGATCACGCCCGACCTGTGCGACGACATGCACTGGCAGCCGGGCTGTCCCGGCACGAGCGACGCGAGCGTCCAGGCGGGCGACACCTGGCTCGCCGGCCTCCTGCCCGCGATCTTCGCCACGCCCGACTACCAGGCCGGGAAGACGATCGTCCTCATCACCTGGGACGAGGGCGACGAAGCCACCCCGAAGGGCATCGACTGCACCGTGCAGACCGACATCGACGCCACCGGCTGCCACGTCGGACTGATCGCTGCGAGCGCCTATCTCACGCCGGGCACGCAGGACGCGACCCGCTACACGCCCTACTCGACCCTGGCCGCGATCGAGACGATGGACGCGCTGCCGCTGCTCGGCCAGTCGCAGACCGCCACGCCGCTCGGTCCGGGCATGGGCTTCTAGCTCAATCATCTAG
>DASXZF010000200.1:0-13633 GCA_036502065.1 Gaiellales bacterium | reverse complement strand
TGTGGGGAGGGTGCCGCGGGCGCCCTCCCCACAGCGCCGCAACGCCCGGCGCTACTGCTTGCCTCGCCCCTTCTTGAAGGGCAGCTCGAACGCGCGCTCGATCGTGCGCGCGACCTGCTCGTTTATCCGCTGTTCGAAGGTGGCCTCCGCCCGCTCGATGCGCGCGTCGAAATCGTCTCCGGCCGGCGTGATCGGCATCGGCACGTTCGTCCGCAGCGGCGGGAAGCCGGCGGCCAGCCCCTCGCCGGCGAGCTGGTAGACGTGCTCGTGGCGGTCAATGTCGGGGAGCGCCGTTGGCCCGAGATCGATCGTGTCGGCGGCCGAGATCAGCTGCGTGGCCTCGGTCAGGAGCACCTGGCCGCCGTGGCCCGCCGCGCATAGCCGCGCCGCGTGCACCACGTCGATGCCGGTGTAGCCGTCGTCGGTGCGGTCGGGCTCGCCGGTGTGAAGGCCGATCCGGAGCCGCACCTCGACCTCGTCGGGCCACTCCTCACGCGCCATGTGCTCCTGTGTACGCCGGGCCGCTCGCACGGCTCCGCGGGCCGAGCGGAACGCGGCGAACATCGCGTCGCCCTGGCAGTCGACGACGACCCCGTCCTCGGCCTCGATGGCGACGCGGAGCAGGGCGCGATGCCGCGCGAGCACGTCGGCCCAGGCGGTGTCGAGGCGCTTCACGAGCGCGGTCGAGCCCTCCATGTCCGAGAACAGCAAGGTCACGGTGCCGGTCGGATGCTCCGCCATGTGCGTACCGTACCCCGGATGCCGTCAGAGTGACCGCTCGAGCTCGCGGACTCGGATCGAGAGCGTCTGGAGCAGCGCGAGCGCGATCGTCGGCTCGCTGCGCAGCAGCCTGTCGAACGGCCCCGCCGAGATGCGCAGCGCGACGAGCGCCGTCTCGGCCGTGACGGTCGCCGACCGCGGCCCGCGGTCGAGCAGCGCCATCTCGCCGAAGTAGGCGCCCGCCTCGAGAGTGGCCGCCGGCGCGCCGCTGCGCGCGACCTGTGCCCGCCCGTCGAGGATGACGTAGAAGCTGTGCCCGGCCGCGCCCTCGCGCACGACGGGCACGCCCGCGCGGATCTCGGCCAGGGTCACGATCTTCGCCACCTTGCGCAGGTGTCGCTCGGAGAGCCCCGCGAAGAGCGGCACCTGGCGCAGGACGGCAGCCGACACGCGCGGCAGCGCCCGCCGCGGTGCCGCCGCGAGCTCCCCGAGTGAATCTGCGATCAGCAACCCGCCGGGTCGAACCGACATCGTCCCTCCCCCGTCCGTTGCGTTTTCCGGACGCCGGACTGCCAGAATGATTGCATGGCCGCGAGCCTCACCCGGTGGTCGGCGCTCGTCGCGTGGGCGGGCTGTGCTGCGGCGGTCGTCGCCGCGATCGGGGTCGCGCTCGCCGACGGGAACGCTGTCGGGTGGATCGTGGTGTGGGCCGTACCCGCGCTCGGCTGCGCGAGCGTGGGAGTCGTGCTCGGTCTGAAGGTGCCCGGGAATCCGATCGGCTGGCTGTTCCTCGTCGTCGGCGTCGTGCTCGCCGTGGGACTTGCCTGCGACGCCTACGCGAGTGGCTCGCCCCACGGCGGTGCCGAGCCGGCCGCGGTGGTCGTGGGGTACCTGGGCGAGAGCTTTCCGGTGGTTGTGCTGCCGACCGTGCTTCTGCTGTTCCCCGCCGGGCGGCTGCCGTCGCCGCGCTGGCGCCCGGTCGGAGTGCTCTGGGCCGTGGTCTCGGCAGTCCTGCTCCTGAACGTGCTGTTTGCGCCCGGGCTGCTCGCCCTGGACTCGAACCTGTCGGTGCAAAACCCGGCCGGGCTGAGCGGGACGGCGGGAACCATCGCCACACACGGCGACGATGTCGTGCCGGCGTTCGCGATCGTCATGGTGGCGGCCGTCGTGTCGCTCATCAGGCGGTACCGGCGGGCGACCGGCGAGCTGCGCCAGCAGGTCAAATGGTTCGGCGCGGGCGGCGTGCTGATCGCCGTCGCGGCGTTGCTGATTCCGGTGCTCGGCAGTACGGGTCCGCCGTGGTCGACCGACGTCCTGGACTCGTTCTGGGCGCTCGCCATCACGAGCCTCGTGGTCACGACCGGCGTCGCGATCCTCCGGTACCGCCTGTACGAGATCGATGTGATCATCCGGCGGACGCTCGTCTACACGTCGCTGGTCGGGCTGCTCGCGCTCGTCTACCTCGGCGGCATCTATCTGATCGACACCGCCCTCCAGGCGGTCACCGGGCAGTCGAGCGCGCTCGCGGTGACGGTCTCGACGCTGGCGGTCGCCGCCGGCTTCCAGCCCCTGCGAGCACGCATCCAACGCGGCGTTGACCACCGCTTCTACCGCGGGAAGTACGACGCCGGCGAGACGCTCGAGCGATTCGCCAACAGGCTGCGCAACCAGATCGAGCTCGACGCGCTCGCCACGGACGTCGTCGAGCTCGTCACGTTGACCGTGCAGCCGACCCACGCGACGCTCTGGCTGCGCCCGACTGACAAGCGCGGCCTGCCCGATTGAGCCGGCCGCGCTTGTCCCACTTCGGGCCGGCTCAGCCGCAGCCGGAGTTGTCCCCGCAGTCGCGGCAGGTGTAGCACGCGCCGGTGCGCACCTTGCGGCCGCCGCACTTGGCGCACTCGACCGCGTCCTCCCAGGCGTTGAAGAGCGCGCGCTGGCCGGGGCCCGGCGCGGCGATTGCCTGCGGCGCCGGCTCGTCGCTCGGCACGGCCTGCGTGTGGCCGTTGCCGTTTGCGAGCTTCTCGCGCACGGCGGCGCTCATGATGCCGAGCTCGGCCTGGGTGTCGGCCTCGAGGAAGCGCTTGCCCATCCAGCGGAAGATGTAGTCGGGGATCGACTTGGCGATGCGGATGTCGGGGTCGTTCGTCATCCCCGACGGCTCGAAGCGCATGTGAGCGAACTTGCTCACGAACACCTCGAGCGGCACGCCGTACTGCATGCCGACGGACACGGCGATCATGAACGCGTTCATGAGTCCCGCCAGCGTGGTGCCCTCCTTGGCGATGTCCACGAAGATGTCGCCGGGGTCGCCCTCGGGGAACAGGCCCACGTGGATATAGCCCTCGTACTCGCCGACCTGGAACTTGCGCCCGATCTCCTGGCGCTCGATCGGCATGACCCGGCGGGTCGGCTTCGCGCTCAGCAGCTCGGGCTGCGAGTTCTTCGTCTGCAGCGGCTGGGCCAGCTTGCAGCCGTCGCGGTAGATCGCGATCGCCTTCACCCCGAGCTTCCATGCGTCCAGGTAGAGCTGCGCGACGTCGTCGACCGTGACCTCGGTCGGCAGGTTCACCGTCTTTGAGATCGCGCCCGAGATGAACGGCTGCACCGCCGCCATCATGTTCACGTGGCCCATGTGGTGGATGGCGCGCTCGCCAACCGCCACGTCGAACACCGAAAGGTGCTCGGCCCGGAACCCGGGTGCTCCGAGCAGCGTGTTGTGCTCGTTCACGTGGGCGACGATCTGATCGATCTGGTGCGGGGCGTAGCCCAGCTTGGCGAGCGCCGTCGGCACGGTCTGGTTGACGATGGTGATGTCGCCGCCGCCGACGAGCCGCTTGGACTTGACGAGCGAGAAGTCGGGCTCGATCCCGGTGGTGTCGCAGTCCATCATGAAGCTGATCGTGCCGGTGGGCGCGATCACGACGGCCTGGGCGTTTCGGTAGCCATGCTCCTCGCCGCGCGCGAGCGCGTCGTCCCATGCACCGCGCGCGGACGCGAGCATGTCGGCCGGCACCGCCGTCGAGTCGATGTTGCCGACGGACGCGCGGTGCTTGCGGATCACGCGGAGCATCGCGTCGGAGTTGCGGCCGTACTCGTCGAAGGGGCCGACGCGGCCGGCCATGTCGGCCGACTTGCGGTAGGCACGGCCGGTCATGATCGCCGAGATGACGGCGGCGTAGGCGCGCCCCTCGTGCGAGTCATAGGCCAGTCCCCGGGCCATGAGCAGGGCGCCCAGGTTGGCATAGCCGAGCCCGAGCTGGCGCATCGCCCGCGCGTTCTCGGTGATCTCCTCGGTGGGGTAGCTCGAGTTCGAGACCAGGATCTCCTGCGCCATGAAGATCACGTCGACGGCCCGCTCGAACCGCTCGACCTGGAACTCGCCGGTCTCGGTGTCGCGGAACTTCATCAGGTTCAGGCTGGCGAGATTGCAGGCCGAGTTGTCGACGTGCAGGTACTCGGAGCACGGGTTCGAGGCGTTGATGCGGCCCGTCGCCGGGCAGGTGTGCCAGTCGTTCATGGTCGTGTCGTAGTGCATGCCGGGATCGGCGCACTTCCACGCGGCCTCGGCGATCTGGTGCATCAGATCGCGGGCGCGCACGGTCTTCACGACGGAGCCGTCGGTGCGTGCGGTCAGATCCCAGGTGCCGTCGTCGACGACCGCGCGCATGAACTCGTCGGTCACCCGCACCGAGTTGTTCGCGTTCTGGTACTGGATGGACGCCCAGTCCGGAGAGTCGAGGCTCATGTCGTATCCGGCCGCCTGCAGCACGCGCGCCTTCTCCTCCTCGTGCTGCTTGCACCAGATGAACTCTTCGATGTCGGGGTGGTCGACGTTCAGGACGACCATCTTGGCCGCCCGGCGCGTCTTGCCGCCGGACTTGATCGTGCCGGCCGATGCGTCTGCGCCGCGCATGAACGACACCGGCCCGGAGGCGTAGCCGCCCTTGGCCAGCTGCTCCTGCGACGAGCGCAGCTTGCTCAGGTTGATGCCGGAGCCGGAGCCGCCGCGGAAGACCAGGCCCTCCTTGCGGATCCAGTCGAGGATCGACTCCATGTTGTCCTCGACCGACAGGATGAAGCACGCGCTGCACTGCGGGTGCTCCTCGAAGCCGACGTTGAACCAGACCGGCGAGTTGAACGCGACCATCTGGTGCAGCAGGAGGTGGGTGAGCTCGGCCCGGAACGTCTCGGCCTCGGCGCCGTCGGTGAAGTAGCTGTCCTTCAGGCCCCACGCGGTGACGGTGTCGGCCACGCGGCCGATCATCTGGCGCACGGAGTGCTCGCGCTCGGGCGTGTTGAGCTTGCCGCGGAAGTACTTCTGAGCGACGATGTTCGTCGCCGTCTGGCTCCAGAACGAGGGGAACTCGACGTCGCGCTGCTCGAACGACGGGCCGTCCTTGCCCGGGATCAGCGCCGTGCGCGTCTCCCACTCGACCGCGTCGAACGGATCGATGCCCGGCTCGGTGAAGTAGCGGGGCACGCCGATGCGAACGTCCTCCCTGCCCTCGAGCACCGAGTTCTCGGTCCGCTTCAGCTCGCTCATCGCCATGCCCTTCGCCTCCTCATCAGTCGTATTCTACCGAACACTCGTTCGCTTTGCCGCCCGCTTGACGGGCTTCTTGCGACCCTCGAGCAGCGCCAGCTCGCGCTCGAACTCGTCCACGTCCTGGAAATCGCGGTACACCGACGCGAACCGCACATAGGCCACGCGGTCGAGATCGCGCAGGACGCGCAGCGCCTGCTCGCCGATCCGGCGGGCCTCGACCTCGTCGCCGACGCCGTTTCGCAGGTCGGCCTCGATCCGCACCGCCGCCTGCTCGATCTGCGCCATCGGCACGGGCCGCTTGACGCATGCGCGCGTCAGCCCGGCCATCAGCTTGGAGCGATCGAACGGCTGCCGCGTGCCGTCGCGCTTGATCACGTGCAGCGCCGCCTGCTCGACCCGCTCGAACGTCGTCATGCGCTGGCCGCACAGCAGGCACTCGCGCCGGCGCCGCATCGCGCCCTTGCCGGCCACGCGCGTGTCGATGACCTTGGTCTCTCCGTGCTCGCAGTAGGGACAGTTCATGCGGGTGAGCCCTCCGGCTCACTTTCTACATCTCGTGGGTGGCTTCCTGCCCGAACCCCTATATCTAGTGGGAACGACCGTCCGGGGCGATGTATTCTCGTTGGCCGGTCGGACGGACGAGCGATCCCGCTCAGGGAGCGGAATCCGCCTACGCGGCGATCGAGCGGAGCGTCGCAGCGAGCCCGTCGGCGAGCGACGTGCGCGGCTGCCACTGGAGCTCGCGGGCTGCGAGCGACGCGTCGAGCGCGCTGCGCGCCAGCTCGCCGAGGCGGGCCGGCCGGTGCTCGGCGGCGACGTTCGTTCCGGCGGCGCGCTGGCACTCGGCGAGCAGGTCGACGACGCTCGTCTCGGTGCCCGTGCCGATGTTGAAGGTCTCGCCGTCGCCCCCGTAGCCGAGCGCGGCCAGGTTGGCCGCGACGACGTCGCCGACGTAGACGTAATCGCGCGTCTGGGAGCCGTCGCCGAAGACGAGCGGCGTCCCGCCGGAGACGAGCTTGCCGAAGAAGATCGCGACGACGCCCGCCTCGCCGTGCGGGTCCTGCCGCGGCCCGTACACGTTGCCGTAGCGCAGGATCACGTGCCGTGTCCCGTAGAGGCGGTTGTAGAGCTCGGCGTAGTGCTCGCCGCACAGCTTGGAGACGCCGTAGGGCGCCATCGCGGCGCAGGGGGTCGACTCGGGCGAGGGGATCTTCTCCACCTCGCCGTAGATGGCGCCGCCCGTGGACGAGAACACGACTCGCGCGCCGACTGCCCGGGCCGCCTCGAGCACCTCGGCGGTGCCGCGCACGTTCACGTCGGCGTCCCGGCCGGGGTCGTCGACCGACACGCGCACGTCGGCCTGCGCGGCCAGGTGGAAGACCGCGTCGGGGCGAAGCTCCGCCACGAGCGCCCGCAGCCGGGCCCCGTCGCGGATGTCGAGCTCGCGGAGCTCGGCGCCGTCCGGCACGCGCTCGCGCTTCCCCGTCGAGAGGTCGTCGACCACCGTCACGCTGTCGCCCCGCGCGAGCAGTCCGTCGGCGACGTGGGAGCCGATGAAGCCGGCACCGCCCGTGACGATCGCGCGGATGGGCATCTCAGGCGGCCTGTGTCGCGGCCGGCTCGTCCTCGCGCTGCACCTCGACCGTGTTCTCCGGCGTCAGCACGAGCCGCCCCCGGAACGGTCCTTTGCGATCCTTGAAGTCCATCCAGTCCGACGCGCCCTGCTCGATCACCTGGCGGGCCTCGTCGGCCGAGATCTGGCGGCCCTTGGTCGACTTCCAGATCACGAAGCCGCAGCCGGCCTCCTTGCGGCTCTTCCACGACGAGCAGCCATAGGCGCGGCTGTTCTCGCGGATCTCGCCGTCGCACTTGGGACACTTCGCGATCGTCTCGCGCGGCCCGGCCGGGGCGTCGAGGCGGGTGCCGTCGTCGGCGACGAGCTGCACCTGATTGCCCTCGGCCAGCACCAGACGGGCGCGGCTCGGGCGAGTCTTGAACCCGTCGAGCAGCTCGGTCTGGCCATGCTCGAGCAGGTCGCGCGCCTCGCCGGGGCTGATCGAGCGGCCCTTCTGCTGCTTCCAGATGACGAACCCGCACCCGGGCTCCTCCTTGCTCTTCCACGAGGAGCAGCCGTAGGCGGCGCGATTCTCGCGGATGACGCCGTCGCCGTTCGGACAGGGCCCGATCTCGGCCCGTTGCGCGCGGACATCGTCGGCGGTGAGGTTGCGGAAGTAGTCGACGACCTCGGTCGTGAACTTGCGGATGTCGGCCATGAAGGCGTCGCGGTGCTCCTGCCCGCGCTCGATCGCCGTCAGCCGCTTCTCCCAGTTGCCTGTGAGCTCGGCCGAGGTGAGCGCATGCTCGTGCAGGATCCCGATCGCCTGGCGGCCCTTGGCGGTCGCCCGCAGCGCGCGGCCGAGCCGCTCGATGTAGCCGACGCGGATGAGCTTCTCGATCGTCTCCGCGCGCGTCGCCGGCGTGCCGAGGCCCGCGTCCTTCATCGCGTGGCGCAGCTCCTCGTCCTCGATCTGCTTGCCCGCGGTCTCCATGTCGCGCAGCAGCGATGCCTCCGAGTAGCGCGCCGGTGGCTTGGTCTGCTTCTCGAGCACGTCGGCCGCCTCGCAGATGCCGCGCTCGCCGTCGTCCACCTTCGGCAGCACCTGGCGCGGCTCGTCCTCGTCGCCCTGCGGCTCCTCGGCGGCGGCCTCCTCGCCGAACGCGGCGCCGCGCCAGCCGGCCTCGACCAGCCGCCGGCCGCGGGTGCGGAAGCGGTGCTCGGCGCAGGCGGTGATGATCTCGGTGTCCTCGAACTTCGCCTCGGGGTGGAAGACGGCCAGGAAGCGGCGCACCACGAGGTTGTAGACGTGCGCGTCGTCGCCCGAGAGCTCGCGATTGGGCAGCTCGCCGGTCGGGATGATCGCATGGTGGTCGTCGACCTTCGCGTCGTCGATGACCCGCGCAAGCGGCAGCACGTCCAGGCCGGCGACGTACGTCGCAGCGGCCCGCACCTGCGGGATGCCGGTCAGGCCGCGGGCGATGCCCTTGAGGTTGCCGATCTGGTCGGCCGGCAGGAACTGGGAGCGCGTGCGCGGATAGGTGATGACCGCGCCGGCGGAGGAGCCCTCATACAGACGCTGGGCCGCCTGCAGCGTCCGGGCCGCCGACATGCCGTAGCGGCTGTTCGCGTCGCGCTGGAGGCTCGTCAGGTCATACAGGAGCGGCGGGCGGGTCTTGCGCTCGGTGCGCTTGACCGACTCGACGGTCGCCGGCGCGCCGGCCGCTGCCGTGGCCACCGCGTCGGCCTTCTCGCGCTCGCCGGTGCGGTCATCCTTGCCCTCGAACCAGCGGCCCGTGTACGTCCGCGGGCCGTCGAGCCCGAAGCGGGCGTCGACCTGGAAGTAGGTCTCGGGCTCGAAGGCGTCGATCTCGAGGTCGCGGCGGACGATCAGGGCGAGCGTCGGCGTCTGCACCCGGCCGAGCGAGACGACGCCGCCGAGCGCACGGCCGCGGACGGTGGCAGCCCGGGTCGCGTTCATGCCGACGAGCCAGTCCGCCTCCGAGCGTGAGCGGGCGGCGTCCTGCAGGTTCTGCATCTCCTCGCCGGAGCGCAGGTGCTCGAAGCCGTCGCCGATCGCCGCGCGCGTCATCGACGAGACCCACAGCCGCTGCACCGGCTTGCCGGGCTTGGCCACGTCCATGATGTAGGCGAAGATCAGCTCGCCCTCGCGGCCGGCGTCGCAGCCGTTCACGATCGTGTCGACGTCGGCCCGCTTCATCAGCCGCTTGACCACGTCCAGCTGCTTCTTTCCGCGTGAGTCGGGCCGCAGCTTGAAGTGCTCCGGCAGCACGGGCAGCGTCTTGATCGACCAGCGCTTGAGGGCCTCGTCGTAGTCCTCCGGCTCGGCCAGCTCGACCAGATGACCGATGGCCCACGAGACGATCCGCTCGTCGGATTCGAGGTAGCCCTCGTGCTTCTGGAAGCCTCCGCCAAGCGCGCGTGCATAGTCCTGGCCGACCGACGGCTTCTCGGCGATGATCAGTGTCTTGCCCATAGCGGCGGGAGGGTAGCAGCCCCCAATCGCAACCCTCAGATCCAGCCCTTGCGCCGGTAGTAGATCACCTGGCCGATGGTCGTGATGACGATCAGGCCCCACGACCACCAGTAGCCGAAGCTCCATCCGAGCTCCGGGCTGCCGTGCAGGTTCTGGCCGTAGAGGCCGACGATGAACGTCGGCACGAGCAGCACGGAGGCGACCACCGTCAGGCGCTTCATCACCTCGTTCTGGTCGTTCGCCACCTTGGCCTGGTGGTAGTCGCGCACGCTCGAGACCAGGTCGCGGGCGAGGTCGAGACCCTCGCTTGCCCGCAGCAGCTTGTCGTAGGAGTCGCCGAAGCGCAGCTCGAGGTCGCGCGAGAAGAGCTCGGCGCCCTCGGTGTCGATGCGGTTGTCGACGACACGGCGGACGGCGTCGCGGGTCGGCGCGAGCGTCTGGCGCACATGCAGGAGCTTGTGGCGCAGGTCGCTGAGCCGGGCGCGCACGCGGTCGGACGGCCACTCCTCGACGTGGTCCTCGAGGTCGTCGATGTGGCCGTCGAGCGTGTCGACGAGGTCGAGGAAGGCCTCGGCCACCTCGTCGACGAGGCGGTAGGCGATCATGCCCGCCGACTCGTCGTCCCGCATCGCGACGGTGCGGATCTCGGAGTCGTCGAACTGGGCGCGGCCCTCTGGCGCCTTGCGCACGGTGACGACCGTGCCGTGCGTGAGGACGAGGTCGATCTCCTGGTACCAGAGCTCATGCGTCTCGTGATCGACGACAGGCCGCAGCAGCACCCCGAACACGTAGTGGATGTGGGCCTCGATGGTCGGTCGGGGCTCGTCGTCGTGGCGAGCCTCGGACAGGAGCAGCGAGAGCGCGCGGTCGTGCAGCTGCAGGCCGACGGCGCGCTCGAGCGCTTCGCGGTCGGGTTCGACGAGATCGGTCCAGACGCAGACGGGCATCGACGCGCAGGCTAGTCCCGGGCCCGGCCGGATCCGGTAGCCTGCGCCACGTGGACGGCATCCACGACCTCGGCGGCCGGCAGGGCTTCGGCAGGGTCCTCGCGGAGCCGGACGAGCCGCCCTTCCACGAGCCGTGGGAGGGGCGGGTGCACGGGATGTCCGAGACGGCCACGCTCGATCCCGGGTTCCGGTATGCGATCGAGCGGATGGACCCGGCCGACTACCTGACGACGTCCTACTACGAGCACTGGCTGACGTCGATCGAGACGCGCTGCCTGGAGCACGGCCGCTTCACCCGGGCCGAGCTCGACGCCGCTGCGGAGCGGATCGCGGCCGGCGAGCCGGTGCCGAGGCGGCTCGATCCCGAGGCGGCCGTGGCCGCCCGGGCGATGCTGCGGCCGCGGCCGAAGTCGACCTACTCGGCGCCGCCGCCGGTGCACGCCTGCGGTGACCGGGTGACCGTCGTTCGCCTGCTGCCGAGCGGCCACACGCGCTGTCCGGGGTATCTGCGCGGGGCGAGCGGCGTCGTGGAGCGGGTGCACGCGCCGATGCCGCTCCTGGATGTGTTCGAGTCCGAGGACGGCCGCGTCGAGCCGCAGGCCTGGTACACGGTCGCGTTCGCCGCGGCCGATCTGTGGCAGATCGCCGGCCCGGGCCATACCGTCCTCGTCGATCTGTGGGAACGCCACCTGGAGGCTGCATGAGCGAGCATCACGGACACGCGCGAATCAAATCGCCGCAGGAGCTGCGCGCCGCGGCGCTCGAGACGGTGCTGATCGAGAAGGGGCTCGTCTCGACCGACGCGGTCGACGCCGTCGTCGACGCGTTCGAGCGCGAGATCGGGCCGCAGAACGGCGCCCGCATGGTCGCGCGGGCCTGGGTCGACCCGGGCTACCGCAAGCGCCTGCTCGACGACGCCGCCGGCGCGGCGGCCGAGCTCGGCTTCGGCGGCAGCGAGGGCGACCACATGCGCGCTGTCGCGAACACCCCCGAGGTCCACAACGTGATCGTGTGCACGCTCTGCTCCTGCTATCCCTGGCCGGTGCTCGGCATCCCGCCCGTCTGGTACAAGAGCCCGCCCTACCGCGCCCGGGTCGTGCGCGAGCCGCGCGCCGTGCTCGCCGAGTTCGGCCTCGAGGTACCCGCAGACGTCGAGGTGCGGGTGTGGGACTCGAGCGCCGAGCTGCGATACATCGTCCTGCCGATGCGGCCCGAGGGCACCGAGGATCTGCGCGAGGACGAGCTGGCGCAGATCGTCACCCGCGACTGCATGATCGGCGTCGCGGTGCCGCGGGTCGGTGCGGCCGCATGACGCCCGAGCGGCCCGACGATCAGCCGTTCACCGAGCCGTGGCAGGCGCGCGCCTTCGCCATGGCGGTGGTCGCTGCCGAGCGGCTGGACGTGCCGTGGGACGAGTTCCGCGACCGGCTGAAGGCCGCGATCGCCGAGCACCCCGGCCGGCCCTACTACGAGTCGTGGATGGACGCGCTCGAGCGGCTCGTGGCCGACCTCGCCCCTGCATAACCGGTGCCAGGCACCCGTTATGCACGCCGGTAGCATTGCGGAGGTGTTCATCTCCTTTGAAGGGCTCGACGGGTGTGGAAAGACCACCCAGGCCGCCCTCCTTGCAGAGGCCGCGGCGGCGGCCGGGCGCGAGGTCGTGCGCGTGCGCGAGCCCGGGGGGACCGAGCCGGGTGAGCGGATCCGGGCGCTCCTGCTCGACCCCGACGTGCAAATCGCGCCCTGGGCCGAGGCGCTGCTCTATGCCGCAGCCCGCGCCCAGCTCGTCGACGAGGTGATCCGGCCGGCGCTCGACCGCGGCGCGACCGTGATCGCCGACCGCTTCATCGACTCGTCGCTGGCCTACCAGGGCTGCGCCCGCGGGCTCGGAGTCGACGCGGTGCTCGACGTGAACCGCACGGCCACCGACGGCCTCCTGCCCGACCGCACCGTGCTGCTCGTCCTCGGGCCGGACGAGGCCGCGGGCAGGCGCGGCGAGCCCGACCGGATCGAGGGCGAGGGAGCGGGATTCCACCGCGCCGTCGCCGAGGGCTTCGCCGCCACGGCCGACCGGTTCCCCGACCGGATCGCCGTCGTCGACGCATCGGGCACGCCGGCGCAGGTGGCCGTGCGCGTGCGCGAGGCGGTCGGGCTGTGAGCGCGTTCGCCGGCTTGCCGGAGCAGCCGCGCGCGCTCGCGCTGCTCGAGTCGGCGATCGCCGATCCCGCCCACGCCTATCTGCTGTCGGGTCCGTCCGGGTCGGGCAAGCGCCGCTACGCCGACCGTTTCGCCGCTGCGCTCCTTGGCTGCGATCCGCACCGCATCGAGTCGCGCACGCATCCCGACCTCTTCGTGCTCGAGCCCGAGGGCCAGGGCATCCTGATCGAGGGCGCCCGGCGGCTGCGCCGCGACCTGCACCTGCGCCCGTTCGAGGCGGCGCGGCGCATCTATCTGATCCTCGACGCGCACCTGCTGCGTGACGAGTCGGCCAACGCGCTTCTGAAGTCGCTCGAGGAGCCGCCGGAGTACGGCGTGTTCGTGCTCGTGTCCGACCATGCCGAGCGGATGCTGCCCACGATCCGCTCGCGGCTGCAGGCGGTCGAGTTCCGCCGCTTCCCCACCGCCGCGCTCGAGGCCGCGACCGGCGACGCGGTGGCGGCGCGGGCGGCGATGGGCAGCCTCGACCGCGCGTTCGCGCTCGCCAACGACCCGGCCGCGGCCAAGCGGCGGCGCTCGTACCTCGAGCTCGCCCGGGCCGCGTGCACCGACGAGGGCTTCGACCCGTCGGCCGCGTGCGCCGGCGTGCTCGCGGCGTCCGGAGAGCGCGCCAAGGCCGAGGCGGGTGCGGTGGATCGCGAGCGCGAGAGGCGGCTCGAGTCGGTGGACGACCCCAAGGATGCCCGCGCCCTGCGCAAGCGCTACGACGAGCGGGCCAAGCGCGAGGCCCGCCGGGCGGAGTGGGACGAGCTGCGGCTGGCCGTCGATACGATCGGCCTCTGGTACCACGACATGCTCGCCGCGGCGCTGGGCGCCGACGAGGCGATGGTAAACTTGGACATGGCCGGAGGGCTGTCCGTCGCCACATCGAGCGGGGGTGTGGGCCACGCCCAGAGAGCGCTTGACGTCGTCGCCGACGTGCGCCGCTCGCTCGAGCTGAACGTGCATCCCGGCCTCGCGATGGAGGCCCTCTTCCACCGTCTCGTCCAGGCGCGCGAGCCCGCGCTGCAGGGGGTGGCGGGCTGATGGCAACGGTCGTCGGCGTCGTCTTCCAACCGGGTGGGAAGGTCTACTCCTTCGACCCGGCCGGCCTGGAGCTGCGCTGGGACGAGCGCGTGATCTGCCAGACGTCGCGCGGACGCGAGTAC
>DASXZF010000199.1:0-20391 GCA_036502065.1 Gaiellales bacterium | reverse complement strand
GCTCGTGCTCTACAGCGGCTCGATCGCGCCCGGCACGTTCCGCGGCCGCGACATCACCATCCAGGAAGTGTTCGAGGCGGTCGGCGCCTACGCCGCCGGCACGATCGACGCGGCCGAGCTGCACGAGGTCGAGTCGGCCGCATGCCCGGGCGCGGGCGCCTGCGGCGGCATGTTCACCGCCAACACGATGGCGACCGCCCTCGACTTCCTCGGGATCAGCCCGGCCGGCCTGAACGGCATCCCGGCCCTCAACCGCGGCAAGGGCGATGCCGCCGAGGCGTGCGGCCGCCTGGCGATGCAGCTTCTGCGCGACGACGTGCGCCCGTCGCAGATCGTGACGCGCGAGGCGATCGAGAACGCGGCGGCGTCGGTCGCGGCGACGGGCGGCTCGACCAACGGCGTGCTGCACCTGCTCGCGATCGCGCGCGAGCTCGACATCCCGTTCACGATCGACGAGTTCGACGAGATCGCGGCCCGCACCCCCATCGTCGCCAGCCTGAAGCCGGGCGGCAAGTTCGTCGCGACCGACATGTTCGATGCCGGCGGCGTCGCCCTCGTCGCCCGTGAGCTCGCCAAGCGCGACCTCGTGCACGCCGGCGCCCGCAACGTCGACGGGCGCACGATGGGCGAGATCGGCGCGCAGGTCGTCGAGACGCCGGGCCAGCCCGTCGTCGTGCCGATCGAGACCCCGCTCAAGCCGACCGGCGGCCTCGCGATCCTGCGCGGGAACCTCTCACCCGACGGCTGCGTCGTGAAGCTCGCCGGGCACGAGCGGCTCTCCCACAGCGGCCCGGCGCGCGTGTTCGACTGCGAGGAGGACTGCTTCGCCGCGGTCAAGGCCGGCGCGATCCAGCCGGGCGACGTCGTCGTGATCCGCTACGAGGGGCCGGCCGGCGGCCCGGGGATGCGCGAGATGTTGCACGTGACGGCGGCCATCGTCGGCGAGGGCATCGGCGACCAGGTGGCGCTCGTGACCGACGGCCGCTTCTCCGGCGCGACGCACGGCCTCATGGCCGGGCACGTCACGCCCGAGGCAGCCCACGGCGGCCCGCTCGCGATCGTCCGCGACGGCGACACGATCGAGTTCGACGTCGACGCCCGCGAGCTGCGCGTCGCGCTCTCCGCCGACGAGATCGACGCCCGCCTGCGCGACTGGACGCCGCCCCCGCCCAAGTACACGACCGGCGTGTTCGCCAAGTACGCCGCGCTCGTGTCGTCGGCGAGCGAGGGCGCCATCACGACGCCCCACGGCCCGATCTAGGCAGGCACGCGCCCGGCGCCGGCGGACGCCTGGTACCTCGCGCCGTCGTGGGACGTCTCGATTGGGGGCTCTGCGGCGCGGCCGGCGTGCGCTGCTGAAGCCGATCCGGGGACGGGCTCAGAGCGTCTCCGACGACGGTCGGCTCGGCTTGACCGCGAGGGCGCGCCGGTCGACCAGATCGAGCGCGATCCGTCCCATCAGGTGCTCGCCCGCATCGTGCTCGCTGGTGAATTCGATGCGGCCGGACTGCCCGCCCGTTCGCTCAGGAAGACCACCCATCCGGAATCCTCCTTCGCGAGGACATTTGCGAGCTCAAATGCGAACCGTCCAGGCGGTACAGCCTGGGGGGTACGGTCAGGTCGTAGAGGATCTTCGAGAGCTGCCCGACGTTCATGGGACCGCTTAAGCGAACGACGCCTTGTAGACGTCCGTCGCGCCCGTCCCGCAGTGGACGCGGGCGAACAGGAAGTGATCGGTCGAGCCGTTCTCGTACAGGAACGGGTGGAAGAGGTCGATCCCGGCCCGGAGCGTCCCGGCCGCCGTCATCGGCCCGCCGACCGGGTACTCCTCGACCGTCACACCGGTCCCGCAGCCGGCGCCGCTCTGCTCGAAGTAGACCGTCCCGGACGGGTTCACGGCCGGGGCGGAGTGCACCTTGCCCGCCGGGTTCGGTACGAGCGTGAGCGTCTTCGTCGAGATCTGGTAGCGCCACACGTTGAAGCGCGTGGCGTTCACCGACTGGGTGAACACCGCCCAGTCGCCGTTCACCTGGCCCGCCTCGAGGAAGCCGCGGCGCCCCGGCACCGACGCCAGCGTGCGCGTCGCGCCGGTCGTGAGGTTCGTCAGCAGCACCTGCTGGCCGGGCGAGGAGCCCTGCTCGAGCCGGTGGAACAGCAGCCAGGTGCCCGAGATCGTCGGCTCGTCCTCGATGTTCGGCGTGTTGACGCCGGCGGGCGGCCCGCTCGCCCTGCGCGTCTGCAGGTCGAACAGGCGGATGCTCGACTTCGCGCCCTTGACCTGCGTGAAGACCAGCGTGTGGCCATCGATGCCGGTGCCGAGGCCGGCCTGGGTGCCGGCGGGGTTGACGCGGAACCGGGCGCCGCCGTTCACCTGCGCATAGACGTCGTAGAGGTGCGGATGCAGGCGCGAGTTCTGCACCCAGGCGAGGGCGCCGGCGGCCTGCGACGGCGACTCCTCGTTCACGGGCGGCGGCTTTGCCTTGACGGCGGTCAGGGCCAGCGGCACTGCGGCCGCGGTCGCCGGCATGAGCACCGCGCCCGCGCACAGGGCGAGCAGAAGCGCCGCCGCGCGCCTCATGCCACCGCTGCGAGCGCGTCCTCTGCGAGCGCCTGCAGCATGCCGCGCTTCCATCCGGTCATCTCGAGCCCGGGAAGCCCTGCCAGCGGGTCGGCCGGGTCGAGCAGGCGGGGCAGGTTCGAGACGCCGATCGCCGCCAGCCGCGTGCCGCCGGCGAAGCGCGCGGCCGCGACACCGCACAGCGCGAAGCTCCAGGCGGCGCGCTCGCCCGCCCGCGCATACGCGCTCGCCTCGGGCGCAACGGGCACCGTCACGGCGACGATCAGCTCGCCCTGCTCGAGCGCGAGCGTCGAGCGGTTCTCGGCGCTCGCCTTGCGGTAGAGGTCGGCGAGCGGGAAGCCGTCGCGGCGGTCGGTGGTGACCACGGCGTCGAGCGCGAGCAGGGCGGCGGCGAGGTCGGACGGGGCGACCGAGATGCAGTCGCCCGGCTCGAGGCCGTGCTTGCGGTGATCGCCGATCTGGGCGTAGCAGGTCTCGCCGCCGCGCAGCCAGCAGGTCAGGTCGGGGTGGCGGAAGTACCAGCAGCGCACCGCCTGGCACAGGTTGCCGGCGACGGTGCCCATCTCGCGCAGCTGCGGCGAGGCGACGGCGGCGGACGCCTGGGCGAGCGCGCCGAAGCGGGCGATCACGTCCGGGTCGCGGGCGACGTCGGCGATCCGCGTCGCGGCGCCGATGCGGATGCCCGGTCCGGCGGCGAGGATGCCGGCGGGCACGGCCGAGCGGACGTCGACGACCTCGTCGGCGGGGCGGATGCCGCGCTGGAGCTGGGACAGGAGGTCGGTGCCGCCGCCCATCGCCCGCGCTCCGGGCGCGCCCAGCCGCTCGGACGCCTCGGCGATCGAGACGGGGCGCGCGTAGGTGAAGGGGTGCGTCATGCCAGCGCCTCGAGCACCCGTCGGGGCGTGTAGGGCGCCTGGCGCATGCGCACGCCGGTGGCGTGGGCGATCGCGTTTCCGATCGCGGCGGCGGTGGGGATGATGGGCGGCTCGCCGAGGCCCTTGATCCCGAGCCCGAGATGCGGGTCGGGCGAGTCGATGAACTCGCACACGATCTCGGGTGTGTCCGCCATCGTCGGCACCTTGTAGTCCTCGAGCCCCGCGTTCACGACCGTGCCGGTGGTGGGATCGACGACCCGCTCCTCGGTGAGCGCGAATCCGACGCCCTGCAGGACGCCGCCCGTCACCTGGCTCATCGCGCCCATCGAGTTGATGATCCGGCCGACGTCGTGCACGGCGCAGATCCGCTCGACGGTGACCGCGCCGGTGCGGGTGTCGACGGCGACCTGGGCCACCTGGCAGCCGAACGTGTGGATGCGCATGCCGTCGGGGTTGGGGCCGCGCGACCCGTGGCCGACGAGCGAGGAGTTGCCGAGCAGGGAGGTGATCTCGGTGATCTCGTGCCGCAGCGTGCCGTCGCGCGAGCTGATCGCCCCGCCGCTGAGCACGAGGTCGGACGCGGCGATCTCGTACATGTCCGACGCCAGCTCGAGCAGCTGCGTGCGGACGTCGTGCGCCGCCGAGCGCACGGCTGGCGCCACCGAGGCGAGCGTCATCGACCCACCCGACGTGGGCCCGTAGCCCGAACGGGCGGTGTCGCCCGCCTGCACGCGGACGGCGCCGACCTCGACGCCGAGCGCCTCGGCCACGATCACGGCGCACGCGGTCATCGTCCCCGTGCCGATGTCCTGGAAGCCGCACACGAGCGTCGGCCGCGCAGTCTTGCCGAGCCGGACGGCGGCGTGCGCGGGCGGGCCGCCGCCACCCCACCAGATCTGGCTCGCAAGGCCCATGCCGCGGCGGACGCGGCCGTCGGAGCGAAGCGCGTCGCGCTCGGTCCACCCTGCGAGCTCGGCCGCGCGCCGCTGGCACGCCTCGAGGTGCTTGGAGGTGTAGGGGTTGCCGCTTGCCTGCTCGACGGTCGCGGCGTTCCGGAGCCGGATCTCGAGCGGGTCGATGCCGAGCTCGAGCGCCAGCTCGTCGATGACCTGCTCGAACCCGAACGTCCCCTCCATCACGCCCGGCGCCCGGAACGCGTTCGAGAAGCCGAGGTTCAGCTTCACCGGCAGCACCATCGAGCGCACGTTCTCGCAGGCGTAGAGCGTCTCGGCGGGGTTCAGCACGGGGAACACCCAGCCGTGCACGCCGACGCCGATCACCGCCGAGCTCTCGATGCCGGCCAGGAGGCCGTCGGCGTCGGCGCCGATCCGGTAGGTCTGCACGGTGGGCGCGCGGTGGCCGGCGGTGATGTTCTCCTCGGCGCGCGAGTAGACGAGCCGCACCGGCCGGCCGCTGCGGCGGGCGAGCTCGGCGGCCATGAACCCCTCCGGGCCGGCGCCCTGCTTGCCTCCGAACCCGCCGCCCATGTACTCGCAGAGGACGCGCACGTCGTCCGGCTCGAGGTCGTAGGCCGAGGCCAGCTCGTCGCGGGCCGCGAAGATGCCCTGGGTCGACGACCACAGGGTGAGCGTGCCCGCCTCCCACATCGCGACGGCGCAGTGCGTCTCGAGCGGGTTCTGCACCTGGGCGCCGGTGCGGTACTCGGCCTCGACAACGGCCGCCGCGCCTGCCAGTGCCGCGTCGACGTCGCCGCGCTCGGTCTCTGCCGGGTCGCTGATGAAGTCCTGCCGCGCCAGGCCCTCGTCGAGGTCGACGACGAACCCGAGCGGCTCCCATGCCGGCGCGAGCGCGGCCAGCGCCCGCTCGGCCGCCTCCTCGGTGTCGGCGGCGACGGCCGCGACCGCCGCGCCGGCGTAGGCCGGGACATCGGTCAGCACCGGCCGGCCGCCCTGGTCGGGGAGGTCGCCCGGGCCGATCACCGCCCGCACGCCCGGAAGCGCCGCCGCGGCGGCGAGGTCGAGCGACGTCACGCGCGCGTTTGCGTGCGGGCTGCGCAGGACGGCGGCGTGCGTCACGCCCTGCGGGGCGATGTCCGAGATGAAGCGGGCCGAGCCCGAGACCCGCGCGGCCGCCGAGATGCGCGGGTGCGGACCGCCGACGACGGCGAGCTCGTCATCGTCTCCGTACTCGGGGGTGGTGTCGTCCTCGACGAGCGTCCAGCGCTCCTCGTAGCGCCCCTCCATCTCGACCTGCGAGCGCACCAGCCGCGCCATGTCAGGCTGCCTCCGCCGCCCGGGCGACGGCGCGCTCGATGGCCGGATAGGCGCCGCACCGGCACAGGTTGCCGCTCATCCCCGTCCGGATCTCCTCGGCGGTCGGGTGCGGTGTCTCGCGCAGCAGCGCGACGGCCGAGAGCAGCTGGCCGGGCGTGCAGAAGCCGCACTGGAACGCGTCCTCGGCGGTGAACGCCTCGCGCAGCCGCTCGAGCAGCGGATCGTGGCCCTCGACCGTGCGCACGTCGGCCCCGTCGCAGGCGGCGGCGAGCGTCAGGCACGAGAGCACCGGCCGCCCATCGAGAAGGACGGTGCAGCTCCCGCACGTCCCCTCGCCGCACGCCACCTTGGTGCCCGTGAGCGCGACATCGGTGCGGATCACGTCGGCGAGCGCCCGGTGCGGCTCGACGTCCAGCTCATGTGGCCGGTCGTTGATGGTCAGCCGCAGTCGCATCTGCCGCTACGGTACCAATTTTGTCCCTTCCCTCGACATCCACCGCGCGGCGGGCGCCGCTCGAGCTCGTCTTCGTCCCGCGTGGGGTCGAGGACCCCGTGCTGGGCCTTTACTCGTTCTCGCCGCTCACGCCGGGCGGCTGGTTCGACCTCCTGTCCGATCTCGGGCTTCCCGACACCCTGCGGCGCCTGCAGCAGACCGTCGTCTTCGGTGGGCGCCGGCGGGGGGTTGAGATGCGGTGCCTGGCGGCGCTGCCGGGCCTGGCCTACCTGCTGACCGACCGCGACGGCCCGTCGAGCGCCTCGGTGCGCGCGTGGCGGCTGGCGGCGCGGGTCGTCGAGGCGGCCGTGCTCGGAGGCGGCACCGTTCCCGACCTCAGCCGGTTTGCGGCCGCGTTCCCCGAGGCCGGGCACGCCGTGATCGCCGACTCCGACGATGAGGAGCCGGCCGCGCTCGCGCCCGAGGCCGCGGTCGAGGGCTTCGTCGATGCCAGCATGCGCGCCCTCGCGGCTGCCGTCCGCGATCCGAAGCTGCTGCGGTCCGGCGAGGTGCTGCTCTCGGGCGTCGACCTGGCCGTGCTGCAGCCGCTGCTGCGGGCCGTCGCGCCCGACCTGGGCATGGCCGCGCCCGTCGTGCGCCTGCGCGACTCGCTCGCGCCGCTGCAGCTGCGGCTCGACCTCCCGGCCGGAACCAGCGAGGGCTGGCCGCTGCGGGCGACGCCGGACGATCCGGCGCTCATGCGGCGGGCGGCGCATGTGTTCGCCCCGCTCGCCCGCGCCGAGGACGGCGTCGTCATGCTCGGAGAGGACGGGGTGATCGAGCTGCGCCTGGCCACGTCGGCGCTCGAGTTCGCCGGGGCGCGGGTCGAGCTCCCGCCCGATGTGACCGAGGAGCGCGAGCTCGAGTTCGACGAGGCCCGGATCGAGCTCTCCGGCGGGCCGCTCCAGCTCGACGGCGTCGTCCACTACGACCTCAAGGCATCGCTCGGCGGCCACGAGATCAGCGTCGAGGAGCTGCGCGCGCTCGCGGCGGCCACCCAGCCGCTCGTGCGGCTCGGGGGCGAGTGGCGGGCGCTGAACCCCAAGGCGCTCGCCCGTGCCCGCGCGCTCGCCGCGTCGGCACTGCACAGCCCCGGCATGCCCGCCATGACAGCGCTCGGAGCCGCGCTCTCGGGCTCGACCGACGTCCGCGGCGTCGTGATGGGAGTGGTGGAGTCAGACGGCGAGCTGGCCGCCCTCGCCGGCCGGCTGCGCGACCCCGCCCTGCGGCGTCCGCTCGAGCCGACCGCCGGCTTCGAGGGGCTCCTACGGCCCTACCAGAAGGCGGGGCTCGGCTGGCTCGTGCGGATGCGCGAGCTGGGGCTGGGGGCGCTCCTGGCCGACGACATGGGCCTCGGAAAGACGGTGCAGCTGATCGCCTACCTGCTCGACCGCAGCGACGAGGACGCCCGGCCGACGCTGATCGTGTGCCCGACGTCGGTGCTCGGCAACTGGCAGCGCGAGCTGCACCGGTTCGCGCCCGAGCTGCGCACGCTGATCCACCACGGCCCCGACCGCACGTCCAAGGCGGCCGAGCTCGAGACCTGGGACGTCGTCCTGACGTCGTACGCGCTCCTGCCGCGCGACCGGCGGCTGCTGTCGGCGGTGGGGTGGCGCGCCTTCGCACTCGACGAGGCCCAGGCCGTCAAGAACCCGCTGACGCGGGCGGCGCAGACGGCGCGCGCGATCAATGCCGGGCATCGCATCGCCCTGACCGGCACGCCGGTCGAGAACCGGCTCGACGACCTGTGGTCGATCATGCACATCCTGAACCCGGGGCTGCTGGGCACGCGCACCGGGTTCCGGCGCCTGTTCGCGACGGCGATCGAGCGCCGCGGCGACACCCGCGCCGAGGATGCGCTGCGACGGATGACCGGGCCGTTCGTGCTGCGGCGGCGAAAGACCGACCCGGCCGTCCTGCCCGACCTGCCCCCGCGCCAGGACTCGACCGAGTTCTGCACGCTGACGGTCGAGCAGGCCGCGCTCTACCAGGCGACGATCGACGCGATGATGGGCCGGGTGCGCGGCCTCTCGGGGATCGAGCGGCGGGGGAACGTCCTCGCGCTGATCACGCGGCTGAAGCAGGTGTGCAACCACCCGGTGCACGCGCTCGGCCGCCACGGCACGCTGGCCGGGCGCTCGGGCAAGCTCGACCGCGCCACCGAGATGCTGGCCGAGGTCGTGGCCGAGGGCGACAGCGCCCTCGTCTTCACGCAGTACGCCGTGATGGGCAAGCTGCTGCAGGAGCACTTCGAGCGCGAGCTGGCCGGCGGCCTGCTCTACCTGGACGGGTCGACGCCGCGCACGGCACGCGAGCGGATCGTGGATGCGTTCCAGGCGCCCGGTGACGATCCGCGGGTGCTCGTGATGTCGCTGCGCGCCGGCGGCCTCGGCCTGAACCTGACGAACGCAAGCCACGTCTTCCATTTCGACCGCTGGTGGAACCCGGCGGTCGAGGACCAGGCCTCCGACCGCGCGCACCGGATCGGCCAGACCCGGGTCGTGCAGGTGCACCGGCTGGTGTGCGCCGGCACCATCGAGGAGCGCATCGACGCGCTGGTCGAGGGCAAGCGCGACCTGGCGACCCGGATCGTCGACCGCGGCGTCGAGGCGGCTCTCGCCGACCTGGGCGACGACGAGCTGGCAGAGCTCGTCGCTCTGGCCGAGTGAGCGGCCGGTAGCCGGGAAGCGGGCCCGGCCCCGCACGGCGACCGCAGTTCGCTGACAGGTTCCCCCATTCCGGGTGATTCAGCCGCCCGGCCCTCGTGCCGATGCAGAGAGCTACCGCGCGAACCCGCGGGTGCCGTCGCGTGTGGGCCGGCACCCTGCTCAAACCTTTCCAGGGAGGCAGTCACGATGGCGTCCAGCCCCCGTCAGCACCGAGGTCGAACCGTCGCATCCGCCGCAGGGCAGACTCTGCCGCTGGTGGTCGTGTTCATGCTCTCGATCCTGGTCTTCGCCGGGCTCGTGATCGACTTCGGCAACGCATATCGGGTGCAGAAGGCGCTGCAGGCTTCGGCCGACGCCTCCGCGGCGGCCGGCGCCGGCCAGCTGACGCTGTCCTATCCGCCGGTGACCGCGACCGCCACCGCCGAGGCCCAGAAGTACGGCTCGCAGTCCGGCGGCGTCAACCCGATCACGGGCGTCCCCGCGGCAAACGTCACCCAGAACGTGAGCGTCACGTGCGCCCCGCAGGTGGGCTACAACTGCACGTCTGGCTTCCCGAACACCGTCACCGTGAGCGAGACGGCGAACGTGCCCACGTACCTCCTGAAGCTGCTCGGGTTCCCGACGATCAGCCTGACGGCGCACGCGCAGGCCTGCTCGCCGTGCGGCGGCGTCCCGCTCGACGTCATGATCGTGCTCGACCGCACCGGATCGATGAACCAGAACAACAAGTGGCCGCAGGCGGTCGCGGGCATCAACGCGTTCATGAAGACGATGGACCCGACGCTCGACGACGTCGGCCTGGCGGTGCTCCCGCCCGCGCCGAGCGTTGGTCAGGCGTGCACCGACGTCTCGCCCTACTTCAACACCTACGACAAGAACGGCAACTACGACGGCAGCGGCGGGACGTACAGCCTCGCAAACCCGGCCTACGTGGTCGTGCCGCTCTCGAACACGTACGCCAACAGCATCGGCAACCTGAACGCGTCCTCGCCGCTGATGTCGACGCTGAACTGCCTCCAGCCCGGCGGCGGCACGGCGTACGCCGAGGCGATCGACGCCGGCTACCAGGAGCTCGTCAAGGACGGGCGACCGGGGACACAGAAGGTGATGGTGGTCATGTCCGACGGCGCGGCCAACGACGCCCCGAACGGCCTTCCCAACACGTCTCCGTACAGGACGAACCCGTGCGGCCAGGGCGTGACGAGCGCCGGCATCGCCAAGGCCGCCAAGGTGCTGGTGTACTCGATCGCCTACACCGCGAACGGCGACGATTGCTATGCGGCGGTGGGCGCGAAGGTCGCCGGCAAGACCGTCACGACCTATGACGGCACGCTGGAGTCGCCGAGCCTGGCCGCCGAGACCGCGCTCCAGAACATCGCCAGCACGCCGAGCTCGGAGTTCTTCTACGACCTGCCGAACCCGACCTCGCTGACGGGGATCTTCCAGCAGATCGCGGCGGACATCGCAGGCGGCACCGCCCGGATCGTCCAGTAAGCCTCGCCGGCGTACGGGTGGCCGCTGCGGCGGCCCCCGGCGCCGGATACGCTTCTCGCCGATGATGGACTCGGTCGAGCTTCTGCGCCGCCTGGTGGAGTTGGAGAGCCCCACCGGCGACCGGGACCGGATCGACCACATCGGGCGCTTCCTGGGCGCCGAGCTCGAGGCGCTCGGCGCCAGGGTCACCCCGCGCGACCTGCACCTGACGGCCGAGCTCGGAAACGGCGGCGGCCCTCCGCTGGTGCTGGTGGCGCACATGGACACGGTCTGGCCGGCCGGCACGCTGCCCTCGATGCCGTTCCGGGTCGAGGACGGCTACGCCTGGGGCCCGGGCGCGCTCGACATGAAGGCGGGCATCGTAATCGCCCTGGCGGCCCTGCGCGAGGTCGGCGCCACGCCGCGTGCGGTGCGGGTGCTGATCACCGCGGACGAGGAGATCGGCAGCCCCACGGGGCGCCCGGTCGTCGAGGAGCTGGCGAAGGGGGCGCGTGCGGTGCTCGTGCTCGAGCCCCCCGTCAAGGACGGCACCATCACCACCAGCCGCTCCGGCCTGGCCCGCTATCAGCTGCACGTCCGCGGCCGCGCGGCCCACGCCGGCAACGGGCTGCACGCCGGCGTCTCGGCCGTCGAGGAGCTGGCCCAGCAGATCACCGCGATCCACCGCCTGAACGATGCGGCCGCCGGGATCCGCACGAACGTCGGCCAGATCGGCGGCGGCACGGGCGACAACGTCGTCGCCGGCGAGGCGTGGGCGCGCATCGACGCCCGGGCGTGGACTGCCGCGAACCAGCGCAGGCTCGAGCAGGCGATCCACGGCCTTCGGCCGCATCTCGACGGCGCCGTCCTGACCGTCACGGGCGGCGTCACCCGCCCGCCGATGGTGCAGTCGCCGGCCGGCGCCGAGCTCGCCCGGGCCGCCGTCGCCATCGCCGCCGGCATCGGCATCGGACTCGGCGAGAACGCCTCGCCGGGCGGCTCGGACGGCAACTTCGCCGCCGCCGTCGGCACTCCCGTGATCGACGGTCTGGGCCCCACCGGCACGGGCGCGCACGCGATCGACGAGCGGGTGTCGCTCGAGTCGATCCGCGAGCGCACCGCCCTGCTGGCAGCGCTGCTTGCACACCTGTAGGCTTGAGAGGATTCGTCGCCCCTGCGACGAACGTGGGGCAGGTCTATTTTTGGTCGTCTTCGAAGGAGTGTGACTATGGACTGGTCCAAGGTGTCACGGAGCCAGTGGTTCGTCGTCGGCGGCACGATCGTCGCGGTCGTCGGTGCGCTGTTCCTCGACTGGTACTCCGTGTCGGTCGGGCCGTTCACGGCAAGCGTGGGTGCGTGGGACGCGAACGCGATCGGCAAGCTGGCCGTGCTCGGCTCGCTCCTCATGCTGGCAGGCGCGGTGCTGATGTTCGTCCCGAACACCCCGCAGCTGCCGATTCCGCTGCCGCAGGCGTTGCTCATCGCGGCGGCCTTCACGGCGCTCATGGTGATCTTCGAGTTCATCGATCACCACAGCCACACCGCAATCGGTCTGTGGCTGACGCTTGTCGGCGCCCTCGTGGGTGCGTACGGCGCCTACGAGATGGGCGGACGCGTGCGCGTGCCGTCCGGCTCGTCCTCGTCGTAGCCAGGCCCGTGCGGCGGCGGGCGATCGCGCCCGCCGCCGCTACACGGCCTTGACCGCGGCGACCAGGCTCGTCACGGACGCCTTCGCGTCGCCGAAGAGCATCGAGGTCTTCGGGTCGAAGAAGAGCTCGTTCTCGATGCCGGCGAAGCCCGTGTTCATGCTGCGCTTCAGCACCACGACCGCCGCCGACTGGTCGACGTTCAGGATCGGCATGCCGTAGATCGGGCTGCCCGGCGTGTTCTGGGCGGCGGGGTTCACGACGTCGTTTGCCCCGATCACGAGCGCGACGTCGGTGCGCGGGAACTCGGGGTTGATGTCGTCCATCTCGTAGAGCTGCGGATAGGGCACGTCCGCCTCGGCCAGGAGCACGTTCATGTGCCCGGGCATGCGCCCCGCGACCGGGTGGATGGCGTAGCGGACATCGACGCCGCGGCGCTCGAGCTGGTCGGCCAGCTCGCGCACGTTGTGCTGGGCCTGCGCAACCGCGAGGCCGTATCCAGGCACGATCACGACCCGGCGGGCGTAGGCCAGCATCACGGCCACGTCCTCGGCGGTGGTCGCCCGCACCTGGCCGTCGGCGCCACCCGGGCCGACCACGGCCGCGCCGCTCGAGCCGGTGCCGAACGCGCCGAAGATCACGTTTGCGATCGTGCGGTTCATCGCCCGGCCCATCATCTGGGTCAGCAGCGTGCCCGACGCGCCCACGAGGGTGCCGGCGATGATCAGCACGTTGTTTCCGAGCACGAAGCCGGTCGAGGCGGTGGCGAGGCCGGTGAACGCGTTCAGGAGCGAGATCACGACCGGCATGTCCGCGCCGCCGATCGCCATCACCATCTGGATGCCGAGTAGGAACCCGATCACCATCGTCACGCCGAGCAGGGGCTGGCTCTCGTGGCCGGTGGCGAGGATGACGCACAGGACGAGCACGACGCCCGCGAGCAGGGCGGTGATGAACCGCTGGCCGGGCAGCACCACGGGTGAGCCCGTGACGACCTCCTGCAGCTTGCCGAAGGCGATCATCGAGCCGGAGAAGCTGACGGCGCCGATCACCGACGAGAACAGGATCGAGATGATGATCCGGGCAGGGACGTGGCCGGGCAGCGAGACGGTGTCGTGATAGTCGGCGAGGGCGACGAGCGCCGCGGCGCCGCCGCCGAAGCCGTTGAAGAGCGCCACCATCTGCGGCATCGCGGTCATCTTCACCCTGCGGGCGCCGATCGCCCCGCCTACACCGCCGATCACCGCGCCGAGCGCGATCCACTCGAACGAGAGCACCCGCTTGTCGACGAGCGTGGCCACGATCGCAAAGGCCATGCCGATCGCCGCGAGCTGGTTGCCGGAGCGCGCGGTCGCCGGCGAGGACAGGCGCCGCAGGCCGATGATGAAGAGGATCGCGCAGAGCAGGTAGGCCGCGCCGATCGCGTCGGTGCGGCTCAACCCGGCCCCTTGCCCTCGTCGGCCGGCTGCGCGTCGGGTCGCTTGCGGAACATCTCCAGCATGCGATCGGTGACGAGGAAGCCGCCGACCACGTTCGAGGCGCCGAACGCGACCGCGATCGTGCCGACGATCGTCGTCAGGTCTCCGTGGTGGGAGCCGGCGACGAGGATCGCGCCCACGATGACGACGCCGTGGATGGCGTTCGTGCCGCTCATGAGCGGGGTGTGCAGCATCGTCGGCACCTTCGAGATGACCTCGATGCCGACGAACGCCGCCAGCACGAACACCGTCAGCTCGACGAGCAGCGACTCGTTCACGCGGCCTCCGTCTGCAGCAGCCGCGTGGTGACCTGGCCGTCGTGGGTGATGATCGCGTCGGCGTTGATCTCGTCGGAGAGGTCGATCGCGAGCTCGCCGTCGGTGACGAGATGCTCGAGGACGGCGCCGATGTTGCGGGCATACATCTGGCTTGCGTGCAGCGGCATCCCCGCCGGCAGGTTCAGCGTGCCGACGATGGTCACGTCCTCGCGCACGACCGTCTGGCCCGGCTCGGTCAGCTCGCAGTTGCCGCCGGTCTCGGCCGCGAGGTCGACGATCACCGACCCCGGCCGCATGGCGGCGACGGCGGATGCGGGGATGAGCCGCGGCGCCGGCCGGCCCGGCACGAGCGCCGTCGTGATGACGACGTCGGAGTCGGCGATGTGGCGCTCGAGCAGCTCCTGCTGGCGCGCCTGCTGCTCGGGTGTGAGCGCGATTGCATATCCGCGCGCGTCCTGGGCGCCCGACACCTCGAGCTCGAGCTCGACGAACGCGGCGCCCAGGCTCTGCACCTGCTCCTTGACCACGGGGCGCGTGTCGAACGCCGAGACGACCGCGCCGAGCCGCCGGGCCGTTGCGATCGCCTGCAGGCCGGCGACGCCGGCGCCGAGGACGAGCACCTTCGCCGGCGCGACCGTTCCCGCCGCCGTCATCAGCATCGGGAAGAACTTGGGCAGCGTCTCGGCCGCCAGGATCACCGACCGGTAGCCCGACACGGTTGCCTGGGACGAGAGCGCGTCCATCCGCTGTGCGCGGGTCGCGCGCGGGATCGACTCCATCCCGAAGGCGGTGATGCGAGCTTCGACGAGCGCCTGCACGAGGTCGGGATTCGTTCGCGGCCACAGCCAGCCGATGAGCACGCATCCAGGCCGAAGCGCCGGCACGTCGCCGGTCTCGACCCGCCCGACGCGCACGACGATGTCGCCCTGGGCGAAGAGGTCGGCCGCCGAGTCGACGATGGTCGCGCCCGCGTCGCGGTAGGCCGCGTCGGGCAGCGCCGCTGCGGCGCCCGCCCCCGTCTCGATCAGCACCTGGATGCCGAGCGGCGCCAGCCGGCCGACGGCGTCGGGGGTGAGCGCCACCCGCCGCTCGCCGTCTGCATGCTCTCGGGGAACCGCGACGTTCATGGCGGGAGATCGTACCGACCACCGTCGACGGGCGGCGTGGGAACCGTGGCGGACCGCGGTCATTCACGCTACAATGATTAGTGATGTTAACTATCTCGGATCCGGTCGCCCTTGCCAACGAGCTGCGTCCCGTGCTGCTGCAGCTGAACCGGCACCTCAAGCGCGAGCTGGCGCCGCTCGGCGTCACGGCCGGCCAGGCCGCTCTGCTGCATGCGATCCGCACCCATCCCGGCATCGGCCTGCGCGCGCTCGCCGAGCACGAGGGCGTGTCGACCCCGGCGATGTCCGGCTACATCGACCGGCTCGAAGCGGCCGGCCTCGTCGGGCGTCTGCGCTCCGAGTCCGACCGCCGCCGCGTGGGGCTGACCGTGACCGACGCCGGCCAGCGCGCGCTGCGCTCGGCCCGCTCGCGCCGCACCGCATGGCTCGCGCACCGTCTCAAGCGGCTCACCGACGACCAGCGCGCGGCCGTGGCCGCGGCGATCGAGCCGCTGGCTCTGCTCCTGACCGACGAGGCTGCATGACGAAGGCCCTCCTGAGCGCCCACACGCGCACGTTCGCGAGCCTGCGCATGCACCGCAACTATCGCCTGTTCTTCGGTGGCCAGGTCGTGTCGGTCAGCGGAACGTGGATGCAGAACATCGCCACCGCCTGGCTCGTGCTCGACCTGACCCACTCGCCGGTGGCCGTCGGCGTGCTGGCGGCGTTCCAGTTCCTGCCCTACACGGTCTTCGGCCTGTTCGCCGGCGTCATCGTCGACCGGCTCGACGTGCGCCGCACCATCATCGGCACCCAGACGGCGTCGATGATCTTCGCCTTCGCCCTCGCGGGGCTGACGCTCGCCGGCGTCGTCAACCTGTGGGAGGTCTACCTGCTGACCGGCCTGCGCGGCACGGTGCTCGTGCTCGACGCGCCCGCCCGGCAGGCGCTGACCTACCAGATGGTCGGCCGCGACGAGCTCCCGAACGCCGTCGCGCTCAACTCGAGCCTGTTCAATGCGGCCCGCGTCGTCGGCCCCGCCGTGGGCGGGCTCGTCGTCGCGGCGGCCGGCCCCGGCACGTGCTTTGCGATCAACGGCGTGACCTTCCTCGCGGTGCTCGCCGGCCTGCTGATGATGCGGGTGTCGGAGTTCTTTCCGGTCGCCGCCGGCCAGCGCCCGGCGAGCCTGCTCGGCGGCACCGCCGACGCGCTGCGCTACGTGCGCCGGACGCCCATGGCCGCCACCGCCCTGGTGGCGGTGCTGCTGCTCTCGACCTTCTCGTTCAACTTCAACGTCCTCCTGCCCGTGCTCGCCCGAACGACGCTCCACTCGGGGCCGAACGTGCTCGGCGCGATCACGGCGGCCTTCGGCGCCGGCGCGCTGCTCGGCGCGCTCGCGGCCGCGTCGATGGGCCGCGCCAGCCTGCGCTGGATGCTCGTGGGAATGGGCGGATTCGGCGTCGCCCAGCTCGTGCTGGGCCCGCAGGGCTCGCTGGCGGCGGCATGCGCGCTCCTGTTCGTGACCGGCCTCAGCTTCACGCTGTGGACGTCGGCGGCGAACTCGGTGCTGCAGCTGGGTGCGCCCGACCACCTGCGCGGGCGCGTCGCCGGCCTCTACTACTTCGCGTTCAACGGCACCGGCCCAGCGGCCGGCGTCCTGGCCGGCTGGCTCGCCGCCACGGGTGGGACGGAGCTCGCGTTCTTCGTGTCGGGCGCGATCGCGGCGCTCACGGCCGGATGGGTGGCGGTCAGGCTCGTGCACGACGGCCGCATCGAGAGCCTGCCGGCGGCGCTGCGCCTCGGTGGGGTGGGGGCGCGCGGGCGCTAGGCTCGGGCGATGCGCCGTGTTGTTCGCCTCGAGACACTCGCCGACGCCAGAGACACGGGTGAGGCTCGCGAGATCTCCGTGTCGTGCCGGCACGAGGCCGTCCTGGACGACGGCGGCCGTGTGGTGCTGCTCGATGGCCGCGGCTGGACGGCTGGACTGCGCGGGTCCGGCACCGACGCGATGGACGCCTGGGCGCTCACGTCGGAGCCTGAGATCGCTGAGACGGCGCGCGTGGTCGTCGGCCCGGACGAGCCGTACGGCGGGCTCTCACAGGCCGACATGGAGACGTCGCACTGGAACGCCCTTGCAGAGACGCTCCGCACCAACGGCGTCGTCGTCGACGCCGCGGAGCTGCGCCGACTCCCTCATGACGTGGTGCTCGGCAACCGGCTGCGCACGCGGATCATCGGGCCGGCGAACGGCGCCGCCCGACCAGCCGTCAGCTGACCGCCTTCGTGACGAGGTCGGTGATCCGCTTCTCGTCGGCCTTGGTGATGTCGGCGATGGCGTAGTCGGTGGCCCACATCGAGCCGTCGTCGAGGTTCGCCTTGTCGCTGAAGCCGAAGGTCGCATATCGCGTCTTGAACTTCGACGCGTTGCGGAAGAAGCAGACGACCTTGCCCTCGTCGTCGGCGTAGGCCGGCATCCCGTACCAGGTCTTCGGCGCGAGCCCCGGCGCGGCGGCCGTGACGAGCTTGTGGATCCGCTCGGCCTTGACGCGGTCGACGTCCGGCATCTTGGCGATGGCCGCCAGGAGGTCGGCCTCGCCCTCGGCCTTGCTCTGCTCGCGCTTCGTCTCCTTGGCCCGCTCGCGCATCGCGGCGCGTTCCTCGGCGGTGAAGCGCTCGGTTTGTGTCTTCTTCTGTGCCATGGCCCGAGAGGCTAGACGATTGATTCCACATTCCCGCGCGCCTGGACGTGTGCTGGGGGTGGGTGGGCGGGTTGTGGTGGGGCTGCGCCTCGGCGTCTGCGTGATGGCAGGCGCCTCGGACCGCGGTCAAGCGCTGTGCGCGTGAACGCTTCTCGGTCGCGCCCATAGTTCACCCACCATGAACTCCCTTCAGTCCTTGCGAGGCTCGGTTCGCAACCCAGAGGTGACCTGCGTGATCGCAGATCACCACTGACCGGTGCAAGCCGTTTCGGCTTGCACCTTGGACATCACGGGGATATGGAATCAATCGTCTTGCCGATGCCCAGCCGGCTCATGCCTCCTCCATCTGCAGCGCGGGCGCCGGCTGGGCATCGATCGCCGTCAGGTCGCGGTTTCGGAGCAGCCCGGTCGCCACGACCACTCCGAGCGCGATCAGGCCGGCGCCGGCCAGGAAGCCGGCGTCATAGCCCGAGACGAGCGCGTGCGCCGCGTCGCGCGGCGCCGTCGCGAGGCTGGACGTCGTCCGGTTGGCGGCGATGGTCGAGAGGATCGCGAGCCCGAGCGCGCCGCCGACCTGCTGCGACGTGTTCAGGAGTCCCGACGCCAGCCCGGCGTCGTCGGCGGCGATGTTCGTCGTCGCGATCAGCGTCATCGGCACGAACGTGAACCCGAGGCCGAAGCCGATCACGAGGATCCCGGGCAGCACGTTCGCGAGATACGTGCCGTCCACCGGCGCACGGGACAGCAGCACGAGCCCGGCGGCCGCCGTCGGCATGCCGATCAGGGCGACGGCGCGCACGCCGATGCGCGCGATCAGCGGCTGGGAGACAGCCGATGCGGCGATGATCGCCGCGGTCATCGGCAGGAACCCGGCCCCGGCCTGGACCGGCGAGAGGTGCAGGACGCCCTGCACGTAGAGGGTGGCGAAGAAGAAGATCGCGAACATCCCGCCCGCCACGACGCCCATGACCGCGTTCCCGGCCGCGAGCGAGCGCGTGCGCAGGATGTCGAGCCGCACGAGCGGCTGGGTGCTGCGCAGCTCGACCGCGATGAAGGCCGCGATCAGCGCCGCGGCGATCGAGAGCAGGCCGATCGTGCGGGTCGATGCCCAGCCGTACTCCTGCGCCTTCACGATCCCGTAGACGAGCACCACGAGGCCGCCGGTGATGCTGACTGCGCCGGCGAGGTCGAACCCGCGCCGGCCGTGCACGCGCGACTCGGGCACGATGCGCACCGCGAGCAGCACGGTGGCGATCCCGACGGGGACGTTCACGAAGAAGATCCAGCGCCACGAGACGTACTCGGTCAGGATGCCGCCGAGCAGCATGCCCATGGCGCCGCCGCCGACGGCGATGGTCGCCCACACGCCCATGGCGCGGGTGCGGTCACGGCCCTCGGCGAAGGTGGTCGTCACGATCGAGAGCGCCGCCGGCGAGACGAGCGCTGCGCCCAGGCCCTGCAGTGCGCGGGCGGCGATGAGGACGTTCGCGGACGGCGCCAGGCCGTCGAGCACGGAGGCCGCCGTGAACGCGACAACGCCTGCGAGGAAGAGCCGGCGGCGGCCGAAGAGGTCGGCGGCGCGGCCGCCCAGGAGCAGGAATCCGCCGAAGAACAGGGTGTAGGAGTTCACGACCCACTGCAGCGACGAGGTCGAGAAGTGCAGATCGCGCTGCACCGTGGGCAGGGCGATGTTCACGATCGTCGCGTCGAGGATGACCATGAACTGGGCCAGGCAGACGATCGCGAGCACGAGCCAGCGGTTGCGCTCGCGGGTGGACGGGGCGGGGGAAGCGGTGAGGACGGCGTCGGACATGCAGTCTCCTTCGGCCGGAGGTATAATCGGAACGATGGTTCCGGAATACTATACGGAACGTAGGTTCCGTTTGTCAAATGCCAGGTGACGCTGCGGCGCAGGCGCGGCCGTTGCGGGCCGACGCCGTCCGGAACCGGGCCCGCATCCTCGAGGCCGCGAACGAGGCCTTTGCCGCCGAAGGGCTGGGCGTGCCGATCGATGTGATCGCGCAGCGCGCGGGCGTCGGCGTCGGGACGATGTACCGGCACTTCCCGACCAAGGAGGCGCTGGGCGCGGCGATCCTGACGACCAAGGTGGAGGCGCTGATCGCCGAGGCGGATCGTCTCGTCGCCGAGGCCGACGACCCCGGTGCCGCGCTCGAGGAGTATCTGGCCGCGATCCTCACCGAGGGCACGGCCTGTTCGGCGCTGGCCGGCGCGTTCAGCGAGGCCGGCTACGACCTGAAATCGGCCGCGCCCAACCTCGAGCCGCAGATGACCGCCGCGCTCGGGCGGCTGCTGGAGCGGGCACAGGAGGCGGGGGTCGTGCGGCCGGAGGTGCGGCCGACAGACCTGCTGGCGCTGATCGGTGCGGCCTGCATGGTCACCGGCCGTCCCGATCGCGACGCCGAGGCGGGACCGCGGCTGCTGGCGGTCGTCACCGCCGGGCTGCGCAGCCCCGCCGGCGGTTGATGCCGCTCAGCCCATCCGGTCGACGATGCTCTGCATCTCGGCCTCGCCGAACGCGCGCATCGTCACCGACCGCAGGTTCCCGGCCTGGGCCAGGGTGAGGTTGAAGGCAGCCGCGGTCTCGTCGTCGGGGGCGTTCACGATCGCGACGAGGTCATACGGCCCCGCCGTCCAGGCGATGGCCTCGAACGAGCCGCCCTTGCTCTCGAGCAGCTGCTTCGCGGCCTGATACCGGGTGACGCTGTCCTTCACGTTGGCGACGCCCTGCTCTGTCCAGTTCATCAGGATCACGTACTGGACCATGGATGGCTCCCTTGGTGGCTCGACCTGCCGTCGCGCCATCCTAAGCGGTCAGGCGGCTAAGCGGTCAGGCGGCTAAGC
>DASXZF010000198.1:0-7179 GCA_036502065.1 Gaiellales bacterium | reverse complement strand
GAGTACGGCGCGGCCCGCTGCTCGGCGAAGTGCACGATCGCGTCGGGCTCGAGATCGGCGAGCAGGCCGAGCAGGTCGTCGTAGTCCTCGGCGACGTTGAAGCGATGGAAGGGGATGTGGCGCCCCGTCAGCTCGCGCCACGCCCGCAGCCGCGTGCCGAGCGGCGCGATGGGGGTGAGCGACGATGCCTCGAGCTCGACGTCGGCGTTGCGGCGCGCGAAGTTGTCGACGATGACGACGTCGTGCCCGCTGGCGGACAGGTGCAACGACGTCGGCCAGCCGCAGAAGCCGTCGCCACCGAGGACGAGGATCAGCATGGCGTTCGGAAAATTCGCACGGTTACCCCTCACAATCGCTTGCGTCGCACCGCGAGACTACCGGAAAGAGTGTCCCACGCGGGCCGGACGCGCGTCCGTTCGCCGGACGTCTACCGGCGTCAGCCGGCGATGATCGGGTCGAACAGGCCGTTCCAGGCGTCGTACTCGGCCCGGGTGCGATAGGTGGGGTAGCTGCGCGCCCGCGCCGTCATCTCGGGCGTCGGGAACACGAGCGGGCTGCGGGCGACGCTCGGATCGGAGACGGCCAGGATCTCGCGCGCGTCCGAGACGGGGGTGATGTACTCGACCCAGTCCGCCACCATCGCTGCCACCCGCGGCTGGTAGTAGTAGTTCATCCACTGCATCGCGCTCAGCGGGTTGGCGGCGTTCATGGGGATCATCATGTTGTCGGTCCAGTGCATCACGCCCTCTTCCGGCACCACGAACTTCAGGTGCGGATAGCCGGAGGCGTTCGCCTGGAAGATGTCGCCCGACCACGCCTGGCTGATCCAGGTCGTGCCCTTCTCGAGTGCGTCGATGTAGCCCTGGTCGTAGTAGTGGCGCACGAGCGGCTGCTGCTTCTGAAGCACGCCCGCCGCGGCCTGCCAGTCGGCGGCGGTCGATGTGGCCGGGTCGATGCCCAGATAGAGCAGCCCGGCGGTGCCGAGGTCGGTGTTGTCGCTCATCATGCCGACCCGGCCGTGGAACGCGGGATCCCACAGATCCTTGATGCTCGTGATCTCGCGGTCGATCAGCCGCGTGTTGTACGCGATGCCGGTGAAGCCCGACTGCCACGGGATCGTGAAGCGGTTGCCCGGGTCGTAGTTCGGGTTCCTGGCGATGGGCGCGGCGTAGCGGCTGAAGTTGGGCACGAGCGAGTGGTCGAGCGGCACGAGCCACCCGTTCTCGATCAGCTGGCTCAGCTGCCACCCGTTCGTGAGCACCATCAGGTCGTAGCCGAGCGGCTTGCCTGCCCGCAGCCGCGGCTCGATCTTGGCGTAGAACGGCTCGTTGCCCTGGATGACCTCCTCGTAGGTGACCTCGATGCCGGTGTGGCGCGAGAACTGGTTCAGGCTCGGGCGGTCCTTGAGCCAGTTGGCGTAGTCGATGTAGAGCGGCCAGTTGGCGAAGACGAGCTGCCCGGTGCGCCGCTGACCCTCCCACCAGCTCGTGCTGCCGACGGCCGCGGCACGCGTCGTCGATCCGCACGCGGCCAGGAGCGGCGCGGCCGACAGCACACCGGCCGCCGCGCCTGCGCGCATGAGCAGGCGCCGGCGCGAGAGCCGCGGCTCGATCAGGCCTCGCATGTGCGCGTCCTCGTGCATCTCAGCGCAGCACCACGAAGGCGATGACGACGCCGATCCAACCAACCGCGATCATGGCCGGCACGACGAGCGCGGAGTTGTTGCGGCCGATGATCGACTCGCGTGCCGTTGGGCGCGCGAGCACCCGCGCCGTGGCGATCCGCCGGACGGTCACGACCGCCACGAGCCCGGCGAGGATCGCGGCGACCGCCACCACGATGGCAAGCTCGATCTTGCGCTTGAAGGCCGGACTGAGCCCGTTGACGGTCACGAGCGGGGCCGGTGCCGGAGCCGGCACGCCCACCGGCGGGATCGCGCTCACGTCGGGGACGGCGACGGCGCCCGTGCTGCCGATGGTGTGCACGGCGCCGGTCGCATCCTTGGCAAAGACGGTGTAGCAGTACGTGAGCCCCGCCTTCACCGAGCGGTCGATCACGTGCAGGCCGGTCACCTCGCCGGCCGCGGTGCCGTCGGTGGGCGTGTGCGGGCAGACGGCCTCGTCGCGGCGCACGACAACCCCGCCCGAGTCGGGGGTGGGCAGGCGGTGCCAGCTCACGAGCACCTCGCCGGCCGTGACGACGACGCCGATGTGATCGGCGCGAGGGTGGTACGGCGGGCGAGACGGCTGCGCGGCACCGGCCGCGGGCGCCGAAATCAGCAACGCAGACAGGGTGGCCAGAAGGCCTGCGAGGCGCAGATGTCCGTGCGTGCCACCCATTTCCCCTCCAGACCCTTCCAGGCTACAGCCCGGGGGAAGCTTGTCAACGGTGCTGCACAGGGGCCTCGGCGCCGCCGCGATGCTCGAGCTCTCCGAGCAGGTTCAGGACCGCCGTCGTGACAGCGGCGGCGTCGACCTCGAGCCGGGGCGCGACCTCGCGCTCGACGGCGCGGGCGAGCATGTACCACGTCTGGGTCCACTGCATCCGGCAGTGGCCGCACTGCAGCGTGACCGAGCGCAGCGACGATCGGTAGATGCGCGGCTCCGAGCGGCCGCACACCGGGCACGCGCACAGCTTGCGCGCGAACCGTGCCGCCGTCGACACGGTGAACCGGCTCGCGTCGGTCATCTCCGCGCGCTGCAGCTCGCCCCGCCGGACCGCATGGACGTCCATGCACGTAACCTAGCCCGGCGGCTATGCGATCGCCAGCTCGGCGCCCTGGCTGTGGCCGTTCTCAGCCGACGAGGATCGAGACGGTGCGCGAAACGCTGCCCGCGGCGTTCGTGAGCGTCAGCGTAAACCGGTACTCGCCGGGCCCGTCGACCTCGCGGACGACCCCGCTCGCGCAACGGCCGATCGTGTCGCCGAACCGGCACGACTCGGTCGCGGCCGAGCCGCCGGCCGTCCAGGTGAACCGCAGGGTGCCACTCGAGACGGCGACGACATCGCCGTCGGGCCCGCGCCGCGGCCGGCGGCCGTTGACCCGCAAATCGGCGATCACCGGCGGCACGACGACGCGGAACGACCGAGTCGTGGTGCCGGTGCCCCACCGGTCGCGCGCCGCGACCGACAGGACGTGATGTCCCGCCCGCAGGTTGCGCAGGGCGAGCGCGTGGCCGAGACGGCAGGTCACCCGTGTGCCGTCGAGGCGGCAGGTGGCCGCCGTCGCCCCTGGAGCGGTGAAGGTATACGCGGCATGGGTGACGGTGATCGTGGCGCCGTTCGCAGGGCCGGATGTGAACCGCACGGTCGGGGCGACGGCCACCGTGAAGGTGCGCGCGCTCGTCGCCGTGCCGTAGCGGCCGGCGGCAGAGATCCGGAAAGTGTGCCGGCCGGGCGCAAGCGTGTAGGTCTGGGGCGACGGCACGCAGGCGGTCGCCTGTGCCGCGTCGATGCGGCAGCGCACGCTCGTGGCGGCGCGTGCGGCGTAGCCGAACCCGACCGACGCCGTGTGGACGGTCGAGCCCGTTCGGGGGCCGGAGGTGATCGTGATGGTCGGGGCGGCGTGGACGGTGAAGCGGCGCGAAGCCGCGGAGTGCGAACCGGTCAGGGTCACGCTGAATGTATGCCGGCCGTCGGCGAGGCTGCGATAGGTCACGGCCGCGCGACAGGGCGCGGAGGCGCCCGCATCGAGACGGCAGCGGGCGGCGGCGCGGCCGTGCCGGACAGCGAATGCGAAGCGGACGGTCGCGGTGCGGACGATCGTGCCGTTCGCGGGGCCCGCGACAATGGCGACCGTCGCCGGTGCGGAGATCGCGTGGGCCGCGGCCGCGGCGGGCAGACCGAGCGCGGCGGCGAGGACGAGCATGGACGTGAGCGCGCGACGGTGCATCGGACACCTCTCGATCGGGGCCGCGGTGGCGATGCCACCTTCTCCCCAGAAACTCGGCCGGCGAGGCGCGCAGTTGAGGGCGCTGATGCGCCGGAAACGCGAAGGAGAGCCGACGGAGGGACTCGAACCCTCGACCCCCGCTTTACGAGAGCGGTGCTCTGCCAGCTGAGCTACGTCGGCGCGGTGCACCAGTCTACCGCCCGCAGGCGCGCCGTCCGTGCGCGGTAGGCTCCGCGCGATGCGGACCCTGGTCACGGGAGCGACGGGCTATCTGGGCGCCGAGCTCGTGCGCGCGCTGCGCGAGCGTGACCGCGAGGTGCGGGCGCTCGTGCGCTCGCCGGCCGCCGCCGCGCGGCTCGACGGCACCGGTGCGGAGATCGCCGAGGGCGACGTGCTCGACGACGCCTCGCTCGACCGCGCGCTCGACGGGGTCACGCGCGTGTTCCATATGGCCGGCGTCGTCGGCCACCGCGCATCCGACGAGCCGCGCCTGCGGGCCGTGAACGTCGACGGCGCCCGCGCCGTGCTGGCTGCATGCACGCGGGCGGGGGTCGAGCGGGTCGTGTTCACCTCGTCGGTCGCGACGGTCGGCCCGGCGGGCGGCCCCGGGCACCCGCGCGACGAGGGCGCCTGGCTGATCGACGGCGACGACGGCCGGGTGGACTTCCGCTACGGCCGCACCAAGGCGGCGGGCGAGCAGGCGGCGCTCGAGGCGGCGGCAGGCGGCCTCGACGTCGTGATCACGAATCCCGGGTTCGTGATCGGGCCCGGCGACGTGCACCGGGTGTCGTCATGGCCGGTCGAGGAGTACATGCGCGGCCGGCTGCGGTTCACTGTTCCGGGCGGCCTCTCATACGTCGACGTGCGCGACGTCGTTGCGGGCCACCTGCTGGCCGAGGAGCGCGGCCGCTCCGGCGAGCGCTACATCCTGACGAACGACGACGGCAACCTGAGCCACCGCGACTTCTTCGCCCTCGTCGGCCGCGTCACCGGCCGGCCGCGCAGGCAGGTGCAGCTCTCGGCCGGGATGCTGCGGCCGGTCCTGCGCACCGCCACGGCACTGCGGCTGCCGGTGCCGCTCGACGACCAGGAGCTCGCCTCGAGCTGCCACTGGTGGTTCTGCACCGCCGCCAAGGCCCGGGCCGAGCTCGGGTTCGCGACGCGCCCGATCGCCGAGACGATCCGCGACACCGCCGAGTGGCTGCGCGCCGACGGCTACCACAAGCACTGACCGGAAGGGGGACCATGGCCATCAAGCTGCACCGTTGTAGCGGCACCCTCATCAAGGGCCCGCACCCGTGCTGGAAGGCACAGAAGGCGCTCGACGACGCCGGGATCGACTACGAGCTCGTCACGCACTCGCCGGTCAGGTTCCGCCGCCCCGAGGTCGAGGCGATGACCGGGCAGCGCAAGCTGCCGTTCGTCGAGTTCGAGGACGGCACGATCCTGTCCGAGTCCGCCGAGATCGCCGCCCGTGCGAGCGCGGGGACGCTCCTCGCGCCCCCAGCCGCGGGGTGACTCAGGCGATCATCGGAACCTGGACCTCGATCACCGGCTCGATCCGCTCGAAGATGTCGTCGAGCGACGGGCCGGTGATGGTGAGGCCGTGGTTCTTGAGGCCGACGACCGTGCGGCCCGGCTCGGGTGACTGGCGGATGATCTCCGCCACCGCGCCGGCCAGCTCGGCCGTCCCGCAGGGATAGTTGAACTCGGTCGCCTGCACGCCCGGGATCCACGCGTGCACGTGCACGATCGCGCCCACCTCGGGATGCTCGCGGTAGATCATCCAGTGCTCGATGGCGTCGACAGACGCGCGCCGGGGCTCGATCGCCGGCGGCACCGAGAGGATCATCTGGCCGGCGGCGGCGTCGAAGTCCTTCACCATCAGCACGTCGCGGCCGACCTCGCGCAGGTTCGACTTGTCGACGCCCGAGGCGGACATCCAGTAGCGCTTGTCGTCCTTGCGCACCGACATGTTGCCGTACGAGAGGCCGCCGATGCCGTACACGAGCTTGATCCAGCGCAGGTCGTCGGGGCCGACGAGGTCCTCGAGCGGAAACGGCGCCGGCAGAAGCCCGAGCTGGTCGAGCCGCCGGCCGGCGCGGAAGAGCTCCTCCGTGAGCTCGTCCCCGCTCCAGAGCTCGGGCTCGAGGTCGGTGTCGAAGCGGTTGTCGATCACGAGGCGCGACGTGGCGAGCGGCTCGATCCGCTCGAAGAGCGCGCGCGCCCACGCCTCGCGATCACCCGGGTCGGGCACGGCGTAGACGCCCTGCTCGGGGGTCACGAAGTAGCAGGCATCGCCGGGGACGACCAGCATCGCCAGGTTCGCGAGCGCCCGCACGAGCATGGGGTACTCGTGCCGCAGCACGTCGGGCGGCGGCTCGGGCACGGTGTGCACCGCGATGACGTAGGTCGACCGCTGGCGGCGCCGGAACGGCTTGGGGTCAGCGGGATTCACGAAGTTGAAGACACAGGCCGCGCTCGGGTCGGCGCCGTCGGCGAACTCGTAGCCGCGTCGCAGCCATTCGGCGCGCAGAGCATCCTTGAACCCGGCGAGCGCCGGATCGTCTCCGGCCCCCCAGAAGGCGACGTCGTTCATCCCGCCACCTCAACCATCTGATCCAACGTGATCTCCACCATCGTCCTTCCGTCCAATTCGACGACGCACGCATCCTTCAGCACCTCATAGCTGCGGACGATTCCCCTCCCATTGGGTGTCGCCACCGCCCGGCCCACGGCCGGCGCCCGATCGCGGAACGAGCGGTACAGCGGATGCTCAAATGCGAGACAACAGCGTAGCCGCCCGCACAATCCCGTGATGCGGCCGGGATTCATCGGCAAATCCTGTTCCTTGGCCATCTTGAGCGTGATCGGCTGGTCGTGGCAGGGGTATCTGGCGCTGCAGAGACGGCCGGTCCCGCACAGTCCCACCTCGCCGCACAGCCGGCCCTGCTCGCGCGGCCCGACCTGGCGCAGCTCGACCCGCCGCTTCAGGCGCGCGCCGAGGTCGGACTGGAGCGCGCGCGTGTCGGGCCGCTCCTCGCACGAGAACGAGAACACGATCCGGGTCTGGTCGAAGACGAGCTCGGCCGAGATCGGCTTCAGCTCGAGGTCGTGCCGGACGGACAGCTCGCGGAAGAGCAGCATCCCCCGCTTCGCGTCGACCTTGTTGCGCTGTACCTGCTCGTCGTCGGCCGGTCCGGCACGGCGGACGACGCGCTTGAGCGGGCCGGTCAGCTCCTCGTCGGGGAGCTGGTGGGGCGTCTGCACCACACGCCCGTACTCGC
>DASXZF010000197.1:0-6279 GCA_036502065.1 Gaiellales bacterium | reverse complement strand
AGAGGTCGCGCCCGGGGGCCGCGAGCGCCTCGAGCGTGTCGGCCGTGTAGCTCGGCCCATTGCGATCGAGCTCGATGCGGCTGACCTCGACCCCCGGCTCACCCGCGAACGCCGCCGCCGCCAGGCCGAAGCGCGTCTCGGCCGGTGTTGCCGGTGACGGCCGGTGGGGGGGTCGTGGGCTGGGGACGACCAGGACGTGGTCGAGGCGCAGCTGCTCCCTGGCCGCGCGCACCACGGCCAGGTGGCCGTTGTGCGGCGGGTCGAACTGGCCGCCGAAGACGCCGATGCGGGTCACGGCCAATTGGCAGCCACGGTGGATGTCAATTGGGTTGCCGTCGTGGCTGGAAGGTGAACCGGTGCGTCCCGACCAGGATGTCGTCGCCGGGGCGCGCGCCCGCGGCGCGCAGCGCCGTCTCGACGCCCAGCCGCTCGAGCTCGGCCGCGAGCGCCGCCACGTCGTCGCGATCGTCGGGATCGAGGTCGTCGGCCTGGCGCTCGAGCTCCCGGCCGGCGACGCGCAGGGTGCCCGCGTCGCGCAGGATCCGGAACCGCCGCCGCGCCGGGGGCGCCGGCCGGTAGACGAGGAAGTCGGCCAGCTCGGGCTCGGCCGCCACCTCGACTGGCGCCTCGGTCGGGAGCGTCGCGAAGAGCATCCGGCGCAGGTCGTCGATGCCCTCTCCGGTGGCCGACGAGCAGGCCAGCTCGGCGCCGGTGGCCGCGATCACGGCCGCCCGCTCGCCCTCCTCGAGCAGGTCGAGCTTGGAGAGCACGAACAGCTGCGGCCGCTCGGCGAGACCGCCGCCGTGCAGCGCAAGCTCACGGTTGATCGCGTCGCGACGGCGCAGGACGTCGTCGGGATCGGGTCCGGCCTCGACGAGATGGATCAGGAGCCGGGCCCGCTCGAGGTGCGCCAGGAACTCGTGCCCGAGGCCGACGCCGGTGCTCGCGCCCTCGAGCAGGCCGGGGACGTCGGCGACGGCGAGCTGGCGGCCGTCGGCGGACTCGACCGTCCCGAGCGTCGGCTCGATGGTCGTGAACGGATAGTCGGCCACCTTCGGCTTCGCGTTCGAGATCCGGCGCAGCAGCGACGACTTGCCCGCGTTCGGGAAGCCGAGCAGGGCGGCGTCGGCGACGAGCTTGAGCCGCAGCTCGAGCCACCCCTCGTCGCCCGCCTCGCCCACCTGGGCCGTCTCGGGAGCGCGGTGGCGGGACGTGGCGTAGTGGCGATTGCCCGCCCCGCCCTGGCCGCCGCGGGCGACGATCATGCGGGCGCCGGGATGGGCGAGGTCGGCGATCAGCTCGTCGGTGTCGCGCATCCGCACCTGCGTGCCCACGGGCACCGTGAGCTCGAGACCGCTCCCGCGCCGGCCGGCCTTGGCCGCACCCTTGCCGTGGGTGCCGCGCTCGGCGCGGAAGTGGGACGCCTGGCGAAACTTGTGCAGGTCGCGCAGGTCGGGGTCGGCCAGCAGGACGACGTCGCCGCCATCGCCGCCGTCACCGCCGTCGGGGCCACCCTTGGGAACGAACTTCTCGCGCCGGAAGCTGATGCAGCCGTCGCCGCCGCGCCCGCCCTCGACGTAGACCGTGGCTCGGTCGGCGAACACCGGCGAGCCTTCGCGTCCGGCTCAGGCAGCCGGTTCGGCGGGCTGCACGCTGATGTAGCGCCGGCCCTTGCGCTGTCCGAACGCGACGGTACCGGCGACGGTCGCAAACACCGTGTCGTCGCCGCCGAGACCCGCGCCGTCACCCGGATAGAAGCGGGTGCCGCGCTGGCGGACGATGATCGCGCCGGCCGTCACGGTCTGGCCCGCGAACACCTTGACGCCCAGACGCTGCGCGTGTGAGTCGCGCCCGTTCTTCGACGAGCCGAGTCCCTTCTTATGCGCCATCGCCCGTCTCCTCCTTCTTCGCCCGGGTGCGCCGCGGCGTTGCTGCCGGTGCGTCCGCCGCTGCCGCCTTCGGCTTCGCTGCCGCCCGCGGCTTGGGAGTCCGCGCCGGCGCCTTGGCCTCGGCGGCCGGGGCCTCGGCTGGCTCGGCCTCGGCCTTGCGGGCCGGCGCCCGCTTGGGCTTGGCGGCTCCGCCGATCGACTCGACCGAGATCCTGGTCAGCTCCGACCGGTGCCCGCGCGTCTTCTTGAACCCGCGCTTCGGCTTGAACGTGAACACCTTGATCTTCTCGCCGCGCAGATGCTCGACCACCTGCACCGAGACGGCTCCCTGCAGCTTGTCGCGGTCGGTCACGACCTCGTCGCCGCCGGTCATGAGCACGTCGGGCGAGAACGCGTCGCCCGCAGCGTGCGGCTGGCGGTCGACCAGGAGCTTCTGCCCCTGCTCGACGCGGTACTGCTTGCCACCGATCTTGATCACTGCATACATGAGCCGCGGAATGGTACCAGAGCCGCTCGGGTGCTCAGCTCCCCAGGATCTTCCCCAGCAGGCCGCGCTTGCGCTCGACCGGAGCTGCGCCGTCGCCGCTCGCCGCGACCGGCTCGGCGACCGCCGGCGGCGGCGGATCGACAGGGGCCTGGGCAGGTGCCGGCGGAGCGGGATCCGCGGCCACCAAAGCCGCGGCCGGCGCGGGTTCGCCGTCGGCCGCCGCCGCTGCCGAGGCAGCCGTGCGCCGCGCCGGAGCCCTCCGCCGCGGTCGCGGCGCCGCCTTGGGCGCCTCGTCCGGGGCCGGAGTGGCGGCCGCGCCGTCGTCGGCCGGCGGAGCCTGCGCCACATCGGATTCGGCCGCCGGCTCGGCGCCGTCGGCCGTCGCCGCGGTCGCGGACTTCGACCGCCCGCGGCCACCGCGCTTGCCGCGCCTGCGGCGGCGCGTCGCGGCCCCCTCCTCGCCACCGTCCACCGCGGCAGCGTCGACCACGTCGGGGCCATCGCCCGGCGCGCTCTCGGCGTCCGGGGCTGCGTCCTGGTCGCCCGTGGGCGCCTCGGCCGGATCGGCGGCTGCCGTGGCCGCCTTCGCGCGGGTGCGCCGCCGCGGCTTGGGGGCTGCGGGAGCCTCGTCGGTCTCCTCGCCGTCCTTCTTCTCGGCCTCGTCGGCCGGCTTGGGGGCCGCGGCGGCCTTGGGGGCCGCCTTGCGGCGCGTGCGCGGCCGCGTGCGCTGCTCGAGCTCCAGCCGATCGCCGACCTCGCGGTCGAACTCGGGCAGCTCGTAGTCACCCGGCTCGGGCGGCAGGTCGATCGCGGTCGGCTTGGCATCGAGCAGCGTCGCGTAGGCCATCGTGCGCGTCACCCGGTCGAGCCGCACCTTGTGCTGCTGGCCGACATAGCCGATCGCGCCTCCGATGACGATGCCGTAGCCGCCGTCGATGCGGGCCACGCCGTCGGTCACGTTGTACATGTGCGGCTCGGAGATCTTGACGGTGCGCTCGTCGCCCTCGGCGAACGGGAGGCCGTCGCCGTCGATCTCGGCGCGCGTGCCCTCGCGGATCACATCGACCTCGCTCAGGAGCATGCGCTCGACCGGCTCGAGCGTGAAGCGCTTCCCGGTCTCGCGCTCGAGCTCGAGCAGCTTCATCCCCCCGGGGCCGACGAGCCCCGATGCCACCTTCGCGTTCAGGCGCACGAGGAAGGCCTCGGCGCCGGAGGCGCGCGCGATCCGGCGCAGCTTGCGCTCGGCCTCGACCGCCATCGTCTGCTCGGAGAGCACGACGCCCTCGCCGCCGCAGGTCGGGCACGTGCGCGTGAGGATCTCGCGCACCCCGGCCGTCACGTTCTGGCGGGTCATCTCGACCAGGCCGAGCGGCGAGATCTCGACCAGGTACGTCTTGGTGCGGTCGTTCTCGAGCTCCGCCTGGAGCACGTTCAGCACCTCGGTCCGGTTCTTCGCCGACGCCATGTCGATGAAGTCGATGACGATGATGCCGCCGATGTCGCGCAGCCGCAGCTGGCGCATGACCTCGCGCGCGGCCTCGATGTTGTTGCGGGTGATCGTGTCCTCGAGCCGTCCCGACGAGCCGACGAAGCGGCCCGTGTTGACGTCGATGACGGTGAACGCCTCGGCGTAGTCGAAGATCAGGTAGCCGCCGGACGGCAGATCGACCCGCTTGTTCAGCGTCGAGAGGATCGCCTGGTCGACGCCGTGCTTCTCGAACAGGGGCACCTTGTCGGTGTAGAGCTTGATCCGGTCGACGAACTCGGGCTGTGTGGTGCGCACCCAGCCGAGGATGCGCCGGTACTGGCGCTCGGAGTCGACCCACACCTCCTGCACGTTTCGGGCGAGCAGGTCGCGGATCACCTTGAGCGAGAGGTCGGCCTCGGCGTACACCAGGCTGCCGGCCTTGGCCGGCTTTGCCCGCGCCTCGACCTGCGCCCACATCTTGTGCAGGAAGCGCAGGTCGCGCTCGAGGTCGTCGGCGGTCGCGCCCGCCGCCGCGGTGCGGACGATGATCCCGCCCTCGTCGGCCTCGAGCCCCTTGGCCAGCTTGCGCAGCCGCTCGCGCTCGCCGTCCGGCAGCCGCCGCGACACGCCCGAGCCCTCGCCGTGAGGCGAGAGCACGAGGAACCGGCCGGCGATCGAGAGCTCCATGGTCACGCGCGGCCCCTTGGTGCCCATCGAGTCCTTCACGACCTGGACGAGCACCTCCTGGCCGGGCTTCAGGATCTCGTCGATCTTGCGCCGCCGGCGCGACTTGGGATCCTGGCCGGGAACGACGACGTCGTCCACGTACAGGAACCCGTTTCGGGGCAGGCCGAGGTCGACGAACGCGGCCTCCATGCCGCGCAGGACGTTGTCGATCTTGCCCTTGTAGATGTTTCCGGCCAGCGAGCCCTCACCACGGCGCTCGATCAGCGCCTCCACGGTGCGGCCCTCTTCGACCACTGCCACCCGCAGCTCGGACAGATCGACCGAGATCAGGATGGTCTTCGAGACGTTCGATGTAAGTGTCAAGTGCGTACTCCTACCGGCTGGTCGCGAAGGCAAATTCGCGTTCGCACCAGCCGCTTGATGTTCGCGGTCCGGCCGGTGAGGCCGGCGACCGCCTGTGCGATTTCTTCCGGGCGTGCGGTGCCGGAGTCGGTCATCCGAAGCTCCATCCGCAACAGTCCCGGCTCGTGCTCGATGCTCGAGCAGTACTGCGTGACGTCGATCCGGCGATCGGCCTTGCCCGGGGCGGTTCGCACCACCTCCAGGCTGTCGGTCGCCGCAAATGCGGCGATCGCCTGCAGCCAGTCGACGTCGTCCTCCACCTCGACCTCGTACACGGTCGCCTCCACACGGGAGGCGGCGGAACGGCCCTCTGCGGGCTCGATCGAGACGATGTGCATGCCCCGTGGCAGCTGCTGGTCGAGCCGCTCGGCCACATCGGCCGGCTCGGGGTCGCCGACGAGCTCGACGTCGGCCAGATCGGCCAGCGCCTGCACTCCGACGGCCCGCGGCATCGCGAGCGAGATCACGGGGCGAGGCTTCATGCCCTTGGACAGGGCTATCTGGTAGCCGGCGCGCCGCAGCGCACCGAGCAGCGTGTCAACGGTTTCGAGATGCGACAGGAAGCGCGCTCGTCCGCCGACCGCGAAGGTCAGTCGATATGTCAAATGTCTGTCTCAACTTTCAACCCGCCGAAGTTCGGGGCCAGGCCCCGGTTCGGTCAGTTCACCAATCTGTTGCGGACGGGGCCGAAGCACGCACCACAGTCCGTGCATCCGTCCCAGCGGCAGTCGCCCGTCGCCACCTCGGCGCGGCTCTGCCACCACTCGTCCAGAAGGAACTCCTTGGAGACGCCCGAGCGCACGTGATCCCACGGCAGCTCGTCCCACTCTCCGAACGCCCGGGTGGCCTGCTCGTCGATGCTCGTCCCGGCGGCCGCAAACGCCGCCTCCCAGGCATCCTCCCGGTACATCTCGCTCCAGGCGTCGAAGCGGGCTCCGCCGCGCCACGCCGCCTCGATCACGTCTGCAATCTCCTCGCCGCCGCGCGCGAGCGCCCCCTCGAGCATCGAGGTGCGCAGGTCGTGCAGCGACAGCCGTATCTGCCGGGTCGGCATCGCCCGGCGCATGTACGCCTGCTTGGCCGCCAGCTGCATCCGGCTCGACATGCCCTCCCACTGGAAGGGCGTGTGCGGCTTCGGCACGAAGTTCGAGGCGCTCACGTGCACCGAGAAGCGTCCGCCGCCCGGCCGCACCCGGCGCCCGATCTCACGCGCCCTGATCCCGAGGTCGACGATGCCCTGCACCTCGTCGTGCGTCTCGTGGGGCAGGCCGATCATGAAGTACATCTTCAGGCTCGTGTACCCGGCCTTGAAGGCCGCCTCGATCGCCTGCTCGATCATCTCGTCG
>DASXZF010000196.1:0-14722 GCA_036502065.1 Gaiellales bacterium | reverse complement strand
ACCCGGCGTGCGAACCAGATGGTTACGATCCTGCCCGATGGACGCCCGCTACGACGCCGCCGCGGCCGAGCAGCCGATCTTCGCCCGCTGGGAGGCGGCGGGCGTGTTCGCGGGCCGGCCCGAGGCGGGCGGCGCGCCGTTCGTCATCGCGCTGCCGCCGCCGAACGTGACGGGCGAGCTGCACATGGGCCACGCCCTGAACGGCTCGATCCAGGACACGCTGATCCGGCTGCGGCGGATGCAGGGCCGCGACACGCTCTGGATCTGCGGCACCGACCACTCCGGGATCGCGGTGCACGCCGTGATCGAGAAGCAGCTGCGGGCCGAGGGGCTGACGCGCTTTGACCTCGGCCGCGAGCGCTTCCTCGAGCGCGTGTGGGAGTGGCGCGCTGCCACCGGCGCGACCATCATCCAGCAGTTCAAGCGGCTCGGCTGCACGCTCGACTACGACCACGAGCGCTTCACGATGGACGATGGCTACGTCCGCTCCGTGCTCGAGATGTTCGTGCGCCTGTACCGCAAGGGCTGGATCTATCGCGACAACCGGATGATCAACTGGTGCACGACGTGCGCCTCGACGATCTCCGACCTCGAGGTGCGCTACGAGCACGCCGTCGACACCCTGTTCGAGGTGCGCTACCGGATCAAGGACAGCGACGAGTTCGTCACGGTGGCCACGGTGCGGCCGGAGACGATCCTGGCCGACACTGGCGTCGCCGTGCATCCCGACGACGACCGTTACCGGCATCTCGTGGGGCGCACGGCGATCGTGCCGCTCGTCGATCGCGAGGTGCCGATCATCGCCGACCCCTACGTGAAGATGGAGTTCGGCACGGGCGCGCTCAAGATCACCCCGGGGCACGACCCGAACGACTTCGAGATCGGCCGCCGCCACGGTCTGCTCGAGCTCTCGGCGATCGGCTACGACGGGCGCATGAGCGAGCTCGCCGGCGAGTTCGCGGGTCTGCCGGTGGGCGAGGCGCGCAGCAAGGTGCGCGACGCGCTCTTCGCGCTCGGCCTGATCCGCAAGGAGGAGCCCTACGAGCACGAGGTGGGCCACTGCGATCGCACCGGCGACCGCATCGAACCGCTGATCTCGCTGCAGTGGTTCATGCAGATGGACGAGCTCGCAGCGCCCGCGAACGAGGCGGTGCGGTCGGGGCGCGTGCGCTTCCACCCAAAGACGCAGGAGAGCACCTATTACAGCTGGATGCTGAACCTCCGGCCGTGGTGCGTGTCGCGGCAGCTGTGGTGGGGGCACCAGATCCCCGTGTGGTACTGCCCGGACGGCCACCAGACGGTCGCGATCGAGACGCCGTCCGCGTGTGAGACGTGCGGCTCGGATCGGCTCGAGCGCGACCCGGACGTCCTCGACACCTGGTTCTCATCGGCGCTGTGGCCGTTCGCGACGATCGGCTGGCCGGGAGACGACGAGCGGCTCGAGCGCTACTACCCGGGTCACGTCCTGACCACGGCCCGCGACATCATCAATCTGTGGGTGGCGCGGATGATGATGATGGGGATCGAGTTCATGGGCGAGATCCCGTTCGAGGACGTCATCATCAACGCCACGATCCAGGCCGCCGACGGCCGGCGGATGTCGAAGTCGCTCGGCACCGGAGTCGACCCGCTCGACCTGGTGCGGCGCTTCGGCGCCGACGCAACCCGCTACGGCCTGCTGAAGATGAGCTCGACGCAGGACGTGCGCTTCGCGGAGGGCGCGATCTCCGAGGGCGGCCGGTTCGCGAACAAGCTCTGGAACGCCGCCCGGTTCGTGATCACCCAGGCGGACATCTCGGTCGCCGCAGCGCCGGCCGGCGAGGAGCCCGCCGACCGCTGGGTGCGCTCGCGCCTGGCCGCGACCCTCGCGGAGGTCGTCGGCCTGATCGACCGCTACGAGTTCGCCGCCGCGGTGAAGGTGCTCTACGCGTTCGTGTTCGACTTCTGCGACTGGTACATCGAGGCGGCCAAGCCGCGCCTGGCGGGCGACGACGAGGGCGCACGGCGCGCGGTCTCGGCGAACCTGCTCTGGACGCTCGAGCGCATCCTGGCGCTGACGCACCCGATGTGCCCGTTCGTGACCGAGGCGATCTGGGAGCACCTGCCCGGCGACCGCGGCCTGCTGATGCTCGCCCCGTTCCCGCAGGCCGTCTCCGAGCACCGTGACCCCGCCGCCGAGGCCGACGTGCGCGCCGCCATCGATGCGGTCTCGCAGGCCCGCTCGACGCCCGACGTGCGGCTCGTGCTGCCGCAGGGCTTTGCGGCGGCGGCGCTCGTGCGCGCCCTGGCGCCGCGCGCCACACAGGTGGTCGAGGACGCGGATGCCGCCGCCGTCGTGGTCGAGGCCGCGGCCGAGGATCCGGCGCTCGTCCGCGCGCGGCTCGACGAGCAGCTCGCCCATGCCCGGGCCGAGCTCGAGCGGGCGCGCGCGATGCTCGCGAACGAGCGCTTCACCACCAAGGCGCCGGCGGCGAAGGTCGACGAGGAGCGGGCCAAGGCGGCTCGGTTCGCGACCGAGGTGGGGGAGCTGGAGGCGAGGCTGCGGGACCTGGTGTGACGGCGGCCGATGCCTACATCGACTCGCTCGAGCTCTTCGGCATGCGCTTCGGCCTCGAGCGCATGCACGGGCTGCTCGACCGGCTCGGCAACCCCGAGCGCGCGTTCGACGCCATCCACGTCGTCGGGACGAACGGCAAGGGCTCGACGACCCTGTTCGCCGAGGCGCTCCTGGTCGCGGAGGGCATCGCCGTCGGCGCATACCTCTCGCCGCACCTGACGTCGTTTCGCGAGCGCATCCGCATCGGCGGCGCCGAGATCGAGCCGGCCGCCTACGAGCGGGCCGTCCTGCGCGTGCGCGAGGCCGTCGGCCGCGACATCACCCAGTTCGAGGCGCTCACCGGCGCCGCCTTCACGGCGTTCGCATCCGCCGGGGTGCGCTGGGCCGTGGTCGAGGCCGGCCTGGGGGGGCGGCTCGACGCAACCAACGTGCTCGCCCGGTCGCGCGTGCAGGTGCTGACCAACGTCTCGCTCGAGCACACGGAGCTCCTGGGCGAGACGCGCGAGGCGATCGCGGCCGAGAAGGTGGCGGTCGTCCCGGAGGGGGGCGTGGTCGTGATCGGCGAGGCCGGCTGGGAGGGGTTCGTGCCTCAGGCGCGTACTGTCAAGCAGGTGACCGTGGCCGGGACATATCAGGATCAGAACCGGGCGGTGGCGCACGCCGCCGTCGAGCTCGCGCTCGGCCGCGCCGTCGACCCCGCGCCGATGCTCGCCGTGCGCGTCCCCGGGCGGATGGAGCTGCGTGGCAGCGAGCCGCTCGAGATCTGGGACGGCGCGCACAACCCGGCCGGGATGCGCCGGCTCGTGGCGGAGCTGCCCGCCATCGTGGGCGATCGCCGGTGCGTGGCCGTGTTCTCGACCCTCGGCGAGAAGGACGTCTCGGCGATGGTCGAGCTCCTGCGCCAGATCTGTCCCGAGATCATCGCTACACAATCGACAAATTCTCGCGCGCTTGCAGCGGATACACTGAGTGCGCTCGCCGGAGGGCCGGCCGAGCCGGATCCCGTCAAGGCCCGGGCGCGTGCGCTCGAGCTGGCCGGACCGTCCGGAGCAGTCGTGATTTGCGGTTCGCTGTATCTTCTCCATGATCTGACCACGCGGTTCGCGGGCGCCGGAACCGCCCCGACGCCCGTACACTGAACGACTTCGCGTGCTTTTCGCCGTCACACCAGCCACCTCCGACACCTCGGGATCGTTCTCGAGCGTCACGAACTTCTTCAGCTCGAGCTACTTCTCGGCGTTCGTGAAGCTGATGATCCTGTTCGCCATCGCGCTCTACGCGGCGATGGTGTTCTGGACGTGGAAGGACGCCCGCCGCCGGGTCGAGGACCCGGTCATCGTCGGCGTGTGCGTCGCAACGGCCGTGTGCTTCCCGTTCGTCGGGGTGCTGATCTACCTGATCCTGCGGCCGCCGGAGTACCTCGCCGACGTCCACGAGCGCGAGCTCGAGATCCGGGCGATGGAGCGCCGTCTCGGCTCCGACTCCGTGTGCCCGTACTGCCGCAACCCGGCCGAGGCGAGCTTCCTCTCGTGCCCGCACTGCGGCACGAAGCTCAAGCAGGCCTGCCGCCGCTGCAAGGCGCCGCTCGACCCCGCCTGGCGCCTGTGCCCCTACTGCGAGACGGTGGCGACGACGCTGCCGCCGCAACCCGAGCGGCCGCGCCGCTCCGGCCAGCGGACGACCACCGAAGCCTGAGGAAGCCATGGCAGACGTCGAGCGCACCCTGTTTCTGATCAAGCCGGATGCCGTCGAACGGCGGCTGGTCGGCGCGATCATCGCCCGCTTCGAGCGGCGCGGGTTCACGATCCGCGGCCTGAAGCGCATGCGCATCACCGGGCAGCAGGCGGCCGAGCACTACGTCGAGCACGTCGGCAAGCCGTTCTACCCGGAGCTCGTCGAGTTCATCACGTCGGGTCCGGTCGTGGCGATGGTGATCGAGGGCCTCGGCGCGGTCGCGACGGTGCGCGCGATGATGGGCGCGACCAACCCGCTCGACTCGGCGCCGGGCACGATCCGGGGCGACTTCGCGCTCGACCTGGGCCGAAACGTCGTACACGGCTCGGACTCGCAGGGCTCCGCCGCCCGCGAGATCGCCATCTTCTTCGCGGACGCCGAGCTCCCGGGGTGATCCCCGAGGGGCTCGGGCGCGTGCAGCCGCTGCGGCTGGCATCGCGATCGCCCCAGCGCCGCGCGATCCTCGAGATGCTCGGCGTCGCGTTCGAGGTCGTCGAGCCCGCCTACGAGGAGCGCGAGCTCCCCGGAGGGCCGGACGATGTCGTCGTCGCCCACGCCCGCGGCAAGGCGGCCTCGGTCGATGGCGAGCGCGTGCTCGGCGTCGACACGATCGTGTTCGTCGCCGGGCGGGTGCTCGGGAAACCGGCAAGCCGGGAGCAGGCGCGCGACTATCTGGAGCTCCTCTCCGGGCGCACCCATGCGGTGCACTCGGGGCTGTGCCTGCGCGTCGGCGGGGTCGAGCACGTCCGCACCGCCGTCACCGATGTCACGTTCGCCTCGCTCGAGCCGGCCGATGTCGACTGGTACCTCGAAACCGGGGAGTGGCGGGAGCGCGCGGGCGGCTACGCTGTGCAGGGGCGCGGTGCGGCCCTGGTGCGTTCCATCGCCGGCGACTACCAGAACGTGGTCGGTCTGCCTGTCCCTGCGCTCATCGACGCAATGGCAGCAGCTGCGATACGCTAGAATCGTGTTGCCCCTTTTGGGGCGATTTGCAGCCACTCCCGAGCCGTACACATCAGCTTCCTCAACTCCCTCACCGGTCTTGGCGGTCGTGACATGGCCGTCGACCTCGGCACCGCGAACACGCTTGTCTACGTGCGCGGTCGCGGTATCGTGCTCTCGGAGCCGTCCGTCGTGGCCATCGACCAGCACACGGGCGAGGTGCACGCGGTCGGCGTCGAGGCCAAGCGCATGCTCGGGCGCACGCCCGGCAACATCTCGGCCATCCGCCCGCTCAAGGACGGCGTCATCGCCGACTTCGACGTCACCGAGCAGATGCTGCGCCACTTCATCCAGAAGGTGCACCAGAACCGGTTCGCTCACCCGCGCGTCGTCGTGTGCGTGCCGTCGGGCGTCACCGGGGTCGAGAAGCGGGCCGTGATCGAGGCCACCGAGTCGGCCGGCGCCCGCCAGGCGCTCCTGATCGAGGAGCCGATGGCTGCGGCCATCGGCGCCGGGCTGCCCGTGTCCGAGGCGACCGGGAACATGATCGTCGACATCGGCGGCGGCACCACCGAGGTGGCCGTGATCTCGCTCGGCGGGATCGTGGTCAGCCAGTCGATCCGCGTCGGCGGCGACGAGCTCGACGAGGCGATCATCGAGCACGTGAAGAAGGAGTACAAGCTCATGATCGGCCCCTCGACGGCCGAGGAGGTCAAGCTCGAGATCGGCTCCGCGGCCGAGCTGCCCGAGGAGGTCGAGGCCGAGATCCGCGGCCGCGACCTCGTCACAGGATTGCCCAAGACTGTCGTGCTCTCCTCCAAGGAGGTGCGGCACGCGCTCGACGTGCCGCTGAACCAGATCATCGATGCCGTGAAGCAGACTCTCGACAAGACTCCGCCCGAGCTCGCCTCGGACATCATGGACCGCGGCATCGTGCTCGCCGGCGGCGGGGCGCTCCTGCAGCGCATGACCGACCGGCTGCGGGCCGAAACGCAGATGCCGGTGCACCTGGCCGAGTCGCCGCTCACCTGCGTCGCCGTGGGCTCCGGGCGCTCGCTCGAGGAGTTCGAGGTCATCTACCGCGCGAACCAGACGTACGCGGCCGGCCGCCGCAACGGACGGCGCCAGTACCACTATTGATCCTTCTGGCCGGACCGATCTCCTACGGCCAGGGCATCGTGCTCGGGCTGCTGCAGGGCTTCGCCGAGCTGTTCCCGATCTCGAGCCTCGGCCAGAGCGTGATCGCGCCGCGCGTGTTCGGGTGGAACATCCACCAGAACGACAAGTACTTCATCGCCTTCCTGGTGGCCACGCACCTGGCGACGGCGATCGTGCTGCTCGGCTTCTTCTGGCGCGACTGGATGCGCATCCTGACCGGGATGTGGCGCTCGCTCGTCGAGCGTGAGATCTCACCGCAGAACCCCGACGGCCGGCTTGGCTGGCTGATCGTCGTCGCCACGATCCCGGCCGGGATCCTCGGGCTGCTGCTGCAGGACAAGCTGCAGTCGGTGTTCGCGTCGGCCCGCTCGGCCGCGTTCTTCCTGATTCTGAACGGCGTCCTGCTCTTTTTCGCAGAGCGCCTGCGCCGGCGCGCGGCCAACGCCCCCGAGCAGCAGGGCGACGGCGATCACCGCATCGCCGAGCGCACCACCTGGCTGCAGTCGGCCGCCGTCGGCGCCGTGCAGGCGATCGCGCTCATTCCCGGCTTCTCGCGCTCAGGCGTGTCGATGAGCGGCGGCCTGCGGGTCGGGCTCTCGAACGAGGATGCGGCCCGCTTCGCCTTCCTGCTCGCGACGCCGATCATCGGCGCCGCGGCGGTGCTCAAGCTGCCCGAGTTGCTCGGCTCGGAGGGCAACGGCGTGCGCGGGCCGGCCGTGGCGGCGTCGATCTGCTCGGCGCTCACCGCCTACCTGTCGATCAAGTTTCTGATGCGCTACTTCGAGACGAACAGGCTGACGCCGTTCGCCGCCGTGTGCTTCGTCGAGGGCGTCGTGCTCTCGATCTGGTTCGCCGTCAGCTGACGGTCGTGCGGGTGCGCTTCGGCCCGCTCTGGAACCAGGCGAAGACGAAGCAGGCCAGGCCGACCAGGAACGATGCCACGCCGTGCTTGACATGCACGGCCGACACGCCGCTCTCGTGGCCGAGGAAGTTCGGCACCGGCAGCGACTTGGGCGGCACCGTCCAGTACATGATCGCGACGGCGATGAAGAAGATGCCGGCGGCGATGCCGGCGATGACGAGGGCGCGCTCTTTGTTCATGGCCCGAGTATCCGTCAGCAGATTGGAGCCGGGTTGGCGCGGTGGCGTGAATAGCCGGTGCCAGGCACCGGTTATTCACCGGCAAATGCGGGGTGTTCCCGGCCGGTCCGGTAGAATCGCGCTTCCGACCCGCCCTGGAGAATGCTTCTCAGCAAGAACCGTGTCATACGCAGGCGGGCCGTTGTCGGCCTGCTCGTCGCCGCCTCGCTCATGCTCCTGACCGCGTCGTATCGGGAAGGGTCGACCGGCGTCGTCGGCTCCATGCACAGTGGGGTCGTCGAGGTGACCGCTCCGTTCGCCACCGTCGCCCACCGAGTCACGCGCCCGTTCGTCGACGGCTGGCACTGGACGACAGGCCTCGTCAACGCCCGCAACCAGACGGCCGAGGTAAAGACGCTCCAGACGCAGGTCGGACTCGACGCGTCCAAGATCCGAGAGCTCACGGCGCGGCTTGCGACGGCCAACGGCCTCGCCCACTGGGTCGAGCACAACACCCAGTACAAGACCGTATCCGGAACGGTGTGGGCGGGGTCCTCCGGCGGGCCGACGAAAACCGTGCTGATCGGCATCGGCAGCGACAGCGGCGTGGCGGTGGACGACACCGTCGTCGCGCCGGCCGGCGACGGGGGCGGCCTGGTCGGGCGTGTCAAGCAGGTCACCGGCTCGACGGCGCTCGTACAGGTGCTGCTCGACCCGTTGACCGGCGTCACCGCCGCGGTGCAGGGTGAGCAGGGCGCGTTCGGGAACATCATCCCTGCTTCGGGCACTCCGGGCGAGCTCTCGCTCGTGCAGGTCCCGGCGTCGGCGCATGTGAAGGAGGGCGACACCGTCGTCACCGCGGGCGTGAGCGGCCGGCTGCCCTCGTTCTATCCCGCCGGAATCCCGATCGGCCGCGTCAACGGCCTCAACCTGACCGACCAGAGCGGTGCGACGACGTACGCCTCGATCCAGGTGACGCCGTTCGTCGACTTCGGCAACCTGAACAGCGTGATCGTCCTGGAGACGAACTAGGTGGCCGCCCACCATGTGCTCGACTACGTGAAGGCGCTCGTCGCCGTGTTCGTGCTCATGGTCGTGCAGGTGTCGGTGACCCCGCAGTTCTCGCCGTTCGTCGGCGGGGCCGACGTGATGGTGATCCTGGTCGTGGCCCTTGCCATCTGGCGCGGGCTTGAACTGGCGGCGGTCGCAGGCTTTGCGGGCGGCTTCCTGCTCGACGCCGTGCTCTACCGCAACATCGGCACGACGTCGCTCGCCTATCTCGCCTGCGCCTGGGTCGTCGCGACCTTTGCCGGCCGCGGCGAGGCCGGCGCGGGCATGCTCATGCCGGCGGCCCCGCGCCCGCTGCCCTGGGTCGTCATCGGGGCGCTGCTCGTCCAGGTCTGCCTGGTCGCCGTGCAGGTGCTGCTCGGAAACGGCTATCCGGTTGGCTATCTGATCTGGCACCAGATCGCGCCGTCCCTGCTCCAGACCACCCTGCTCGCCCTGATCCTGCTGCCGCTGCTGCGGCGGCTCTTCCGACCGACGAGGATGCGATCCGATGTATCTGCAGCGGCCGCCTTCTAGACCCGAGTCGACACCCGATCCCGTCCCCCTGGCGATCCGGGCGGCGACGCTCGGCGTGATCGCGGCGGTGCTGCTCGGCATCCTGCTCTTCCGGCTGTGGGCGCTGCAGGTGCTGCACTCCGATCAGTACGTGGCTGCGGCCGCGCAGAACAGCGTGCGCACGATCGACATGCCGTCGCCGCGGGGCGAGATCCTCGACCGTTCCGGTCGCGTCCTGGTCGCGAACACGGCCGACATCGCCGTGCAGGTCGACGTCGCCCGGATGCCGGCGGCCTGCGCGCTCACGAAGGGCAACGGCCTGACCGCGACGGGCCAGCCGGCGTGCCGGGTGCTCAAGCGCCTGGCGTGGGTGCTGGACGTGCCCTACCCGCACATGTGGCATGCCTTCGCGCGGCTGGCCAGGGCGAACCCCGGCTATCCGGTCACGCTGCCCTATACGGTCAACCGGCGCGAGACAGCCTACGTGCTCGAGCGGCGCTGGCTCTTCAACGGCGTCCAGTTCGAGCACGTCTACCAGCGCAGCTATCCGGAGCTGCGCGAGTTCGGGCCGATCGACCCCAACCTGGTGGGCTTCGTCGGGGCGATCACCGCCGAGAATCTGAAGGATCCGACCTACCACGAGAAGCTGCCGATGATCGGCACCGCCGGACAGGCCGGCGTCGAGAAGACGTACGACCGCTACCTGCGCGGCATCGACGGCCAGATCCAGGAGACGGTCGATCCGAGCGGCGCGCCCGTCGGGCCGACGTATTTGACCCAGTCCCCCGTCGCCGGCGACAACCTGAAGCTGACGCTCGACGCGCCGCTGCAGAAGGCCGCCCAGGGCGCGATCTCCCAGGGCATCGCCATCGCCCATGCCGACGCACAGCCGGCCGACTACGGCGCGGTCGTGGCGATGGATCCCGAGTCCGGCGCGATCTACGCCATGGCCTCGTCGCCGACGTACAGCCCCATGGTGCACGTGCCGCCGTACAAGGGGTCGTCGAAGGTGTTCAAGAGCAAGCTGACGCCGTCGTATGACAAGGCGTTCCAGGGCACCTATCCGGCCGGGTCGACCTTCAAGCCCGTGGTGGCGACAGCCGCGTTCGAGTCTGGCATCCTGGGGCCGAGCACGATCCTGCAGTGCCCGGCGTCGTACACCTCCACGAGCGACATCGCCAAGCAGAAGACAGTGTTCCACGACTGGACGACGCTCTCGCTGGGGCCGATGGGGCTTTCCAAGGCGCTCGAGGTGTCGTGCGACACGTTCTTCTATCAGCTCGGCGACAAGTTCTATTCCCGCGGCGGCAACGACTTCCAGAGCTGGATCCGCAAGCTCGGCTATGGCCAGGCGCCGCGCCTGGACGCCGGCGGCGCGCAGGCCGGGCTGGTGCCGACCCCGCTCTGGAAAGCGCAGCAGCACTGGCCCGGCTCTCCGGCGACGCAGGCGATCGAGCGGCTGTGGGAGCCGGGCGACGACATCAACATGTCGATCGGCCAGGGCAACCTGCTCGTCTCGCCGCTGCAGCAGGCGGTCGCCTACAGCGCGCTCGAGAACGGCGGCGATGTCGTCACCCCGCACGTGGGCGAGGCCATCCTGCAGCCGGGTTCCAAGACGCAGCCGATCCCCGGTGGCCTGATCAACCCCGCGCCCGTGCGCCGCCTCAACCTGAGCTCGACGCTTCTGGCCGAGATCAAGAACGGCCTCTACGGCGCCACGCACAGCTCGGAGGGCACCTCGTCGGCCACCTTCGCGAACTTCCAGCCGACGGTCTACGGCAAGACGGGCACGGCCGAGGTGCCGACCTCCACGTGCCAGAACTGCTCGGACGCCTGGTGGGCCGGGTGGGCGTCGCAGGGCGGCAAGTCGCTCGTCGTCGTCGCGTTCATCCACGACGGCGGCCACGGCGGCGTGGCGGCGGCGCCGGTGGCCGCGCGGGTGTTCCAGGCGTTCTTCGACCCGCGCAGGCACTTCGTGATCCAGGCCGGATCGGACGTGTCGAGGTGACCCACTACCTGCGCCACCTCGACTACCTGATGCTGGCCACCGTGCTCTCGATCTCGGCGTTCGGGCTCTGGATCCTGCAGACGGCGACCAAGCAGTACGCCGGCAACCTCTACGGCCACCAGTTGGTCTACGTGGTGGTCGGCGTGGTCGGGATGATGATCGTCGCCGCGGTGCCGCCGGCGCTCATGCGCCGGTTCCGCTGGCCGCTCTACGCCTTCGTGCTCCTGAGCACGGCCGCCGTGCTCGCGGCCGGCACCTCGGTCGGCGGCGGCAAGCGCTGGATCAACCTGGGCGCGTTCCAGCTCCAGCCGTCGGAGTTCGCGAAGCTGCTCCTGATCGTCGGCCTCGCCGCTGTGCTGGCCGCGCGGCGCGGCATCACCCGCCCGTCTCGGCTGACGCTGCTTGCGATCGTGTACATCGCGCTTCCGGCCGCGCTCGTGTTCAAGGAGCCAGACTTCGGTACCACGCTCGTGTTCGTGGCCATCATGCTCGGCATGCTGTTCGTCTACGGCATCCCGTGGCAGCACTTCGTGTGGATGGCGATCGCCGTCGCCGTCACCGGAGCGCTCGTGTTCTCGATCCTGCCGGGGCTGGGGGTCGAGGTCGTGCACGGCTATCAGATCTCGCGCCTGACCGACTTCCTGCACCCCAACCCCAACGACACCCAGGGCAACGGCTTCCAGGAGCGGCAGTCGGTGATCGCCGTCTCGCACGGCGGGCTCGGCGGCACCGGCACCGGCCAGGGCGCGCCCGGCCAGCCGTTGCTCGGCGCCACCCAGACGTCGCTCGGGTTCCTGCCCGAGGCGCCCACCGACTTCGTGTTCTCGGTCGTCGGCGAGGAGCGCGGGTTCGTCGGTGCCGCGTGGCTCATCTGCCTCTACGCGCTGCTCCTGTGGCGCGGGCTCAAGGTGGTGACGAAGTCGCGCTCGACCTTCGGCAGCCTGGTGGCGGCGGGGGTCGTGTCGATGCTGCTCTTCCAGATCTTCATCAACATCGGCATGACGATCGGCCTTGCGCCCGTCACCGGGATCCCCCTGCCCTTCATGAGCTTCGGCGGCTCGCACACGATCACGAACCTGCTCGCGATCGGGGTGCTGCAGGCGATCCACGTCCACGCCCAGACGGCCGACGACGCGGTGTTCGCGCGATGAAGCTCGGCGCGATCGGCTCGGCCACCATGGTGCAGAAGGCGATCAAGGAGGTCGCAGACGACGCGCACGGAGTCGGGCCGATCCTGCTGTGCGGCCGCTCGGCTCCGGTCGAGCGGGTGCGGGCTGCGCTCCTCGGCGCGAAGCAGAGCCGCACGTCGGCGGTCGAGGCCTACGCCGTGCGCCGGCTGCGTCCGGACGACCACGACCAGCTGCGGCGGGCGTCGGTCGTCGTCTACGGCGGCGAGGCGGCGCACACGCTCGACGACGAGACGCGCGCCGACCTCGAGGTGATCGGGCGCCTGGGCCGGCCGGTGCTCGTGGTGCTCGAGGGCATCGACGTGCCGATGGACGCCGCGGTCGAGGCCGTGCGCGTGCGCGGCATCGAGCCGGAGTCGGTGCTCGCCGTCAAGCAGGGCCGCTTCCCCGAGCGCCGTGTGCTGCGCGCGATCGCCGACAAGGCGGGCACGTCGGCCCCGGCATTGGCCGCGCGCCTCGACACGCTGCGGCCCCACGTGGTCGCCAGCATCATCGAGACCGCCGCGCGCCGAAACGCGGTGATCGCCGCGGCGATCTGGATCCCCGGCGCTGACATGCCGCTGCTGACCGCGGTCGAGATGCGGATGGTGCTGCAGATCGGCGTCTGCCATGGCATCGCGGTCGGCGCCGACCGCGCGGTCGAGCTGCTCGGCCTGCTGGGCGCCGGCTTTGGCCTTCGCACCGTCGCCCGCGAGCTGCTCGACGTCGTCCCGCTGGCCGGCTGGGTGCTGAAGGGCGGCGTCGCCTACTCCGGGACGCAGGCGATGGGCCGCGCCGCGGTGCAGTACTTCGAGCGCGGCGCCGTCGCCGACGTCTCGAACCTGCGCGCGCTGGCCGAGCGGGCGCGCTCGTAGGCGAGCGGTTTTGGGGCCTGGCCCCGGCACGCCGGGGCCAGGCCCCGCTTGTCGCCGTCGTGTCACCGCCGCCCCGGGAAGCGTCGTCTATCCTCCGGGAGAATGGGGAAAGCCCTGCTCGAAGACCGGATCGAAGCCGTCCTTGCGACGGTGCAGAAGCCGTCCCGCTATATCGGCGGCGAAGCCAACGAGGTGCACAAGCCGCAGGCGACGTCGATGGTCGCCCTCTGCTACCCCGATGCGTACGAGATCGGGATCTCGAACCAGGCCCTGCAGATCCTCTACAAGCAGGTGAACGGCCGTGATGGCATGGCCGCCGAGCGGGTGTACTGCCCGTGGCCCGACATGGCCGACGCGATGCGCCGGCAGGGGCTGCCCCTGTTCACCCTCGAGTCGTGGCGGCCGGTGCGCGAGGCCGACCTGCTCGGGATCACGCTGCAGGCGGAGCTGACCTACTCCAACGTGCTCGAGGTGCTCGACCTGGCCGGCATCCCGCTGCGTGCGTGCGACCGCACCGAGGACGATCCGATCGTCGTCGCGGGCGGCCCGAGCGCGAGCAACCCTGCTCCGCTGGGTGCGTTCTTCGACGCCGTCTTCATGGGCGAGTCCGAGCGCGCGTTCGATGCGGTGCTCGACGTGATCGCCACCGTGCCCGGCCGGGCGGCGCGGCTCTCGGCGCTGGCCGAGAACCCGTATCTGTACATGCCGGGTCGCGGTCGCCATCCGGTCGAGCGGGCCGTGTATGCCGACTTTGCGATCGACACGCACCCGATCGAGGTCGTCGTGCCGTACTCGTCGGCGATCTTCGCGCGGGCGTCGGTCGAGGTGATGCGCGGCTGCACCCGCGGCTGCCGCTTCTGCCACGCGGGCACCTGGTACCGGCCGGTGCGCGAGCGCCCGCCGGACGAGGTGGTCGAGGCCGGCCTCGCACAGCTGCGCTGCACGGGCTACGACGAGCTGTCGCTGACGTCGCTCGCGACCAGCGACTACAGCGGCATCGTGCCGGCGATCGAGAAGATCAAGGAACGGCTGCCGACGCTGCACCTGTCGCTTCCGTCCAACCGCGTCGACACGGGGCCGGTGGCGCTCATCGCGGCGGCCAACGCCCGCCAGAGCTCGATCACGCTGGCGCCCGAGGCGGCCACCCAGCGGATGCGCGACATCATCTGCAAGACGATCACCGACGAGATGATCGAGCAGGCGATCGAGGCTGCCTTCCGGGCCGGCTACACGAGCCTGAAGCTGTACTTCATGATCGGCCTGCCCGGCGAGACGCACGCCGAGGTGCAGGGCATCGTCGATCTCGGCGTGCGGGCGCGCGACATCGGGCGGCGGGTGAGCCCGGGCGGCGGCCGGTTCTCGGTGCACGTCAGCGTCTCGAACTTCGTGCCCAAGCCGCACACCCCGTTCCAGTGGGAGGGGATGGCGGCGCGCGATCAGCTGGCCGCCAAGCAGGCCTACATGCGCCGGGCGATGCCGACCCGCCAGATCCGGCTCTCGCTGCACGACCTGCGCACGTCGATGCTCGAAGGTGCGCTCGCGCGCGGCGGCGAGGAGCTTTCAGATGTGATCGAGGCGGCGTGGCGGGCCGGCGCGCGCTTCGACGCGTGGAGCGAGATGTATCAAGAGGCCGCCTGGG
>DASXZF010000195.1:0-23723 GCA_036502065.1 Gaiellales bacterium | reverse complement strand
CGGCCTGCGCCTTTCGGTGCAGCCGCGCGCGGCTGGCCTCGATGCGCGACCGCAGGTCGCTCGAGGCGGTGTCCTCGGGCGGCGGCGGCGCGACCGTGAGCGGCGGCGGCATCTCGGCGGTGTCGTCGTCGCCGTCGTCATCGTCGGGCTCGGCGGCCGGCTCCTCGTCGACCGGCGGCGCCGGCATCGGCGCGTTCCAGATCGAGGTCACATACTCGGCCGGCTCCTCCGCCTCCGGTTCAGGCTCGGGCTCGGGTTCGGGCTCCGGCTCGACGGCCGCGGGTGATTCGGGCTCCGGCTCCGGCTCCGGCTCAGGTTCGGGCTCTGGCTCGACGGCCTCCGGCTCGGGTTCGGACTCCACGGCCTCCGGTTCCGGTTCGGGTTCCGGCTCAGGGTCGGGCTCGACGGCCTCCGGCTCCGGCTCGGGCTCCGGTTCGGGCTGCGCAGCGACCGGCTCGTCGGGCAGCGGCGGCGCCTCGCGCAGCACGCCCCACTCCTCCTCGGCCTCGAACTCGTTCCACGGATCGCCGCCGCCAATCGCGGCACGCAGCCGCCCGTACAACTCCGGCGCCGCAACCAGCGCTCCCGTTGCACCCGCTGCCCCGACCAGGAACCACCCCAACCTCCGCACGCCGCCGAGTATACTCGGCTCCCGAAAACCGAGCAGCTTCCTGCTCCGGGGTGGCACCGCCTCCTGATCGCGGTGCCGCAAGCGGTCGGCGCATGCCCGGCCGGCGCCCCGGAGCCGCCCGAGTCCAGAGGAGGTGATCAGGATCAACCCATACGAGATCATGCTCATGATCGAGCCGGAGGTCGCCGAGGAGCGGCACACGGAGATCATCGAGCGCACCAAGGCGACCATCACCGAGCGTGGCGGCACCTGGGGGTCGGTCGACGCCTGGGGCAAGCGCAAGCTGGCCTACGAGATCGACCACATGTCCGACGCGTGGTACTTCGTGCTGACGTTCGACTCCGAGCCCGAGGCGCTGCAAGAGGCGACCCGCGTGCTCGCCATCACCGACGGCGTGATGCGGCACATGGCCGTCGCCCGTCCGCAGCGCAAGAAGGCGGCGGCGCCGGCAGCGGCCGAGTCGCCGGCTCCGACCGCCGCCGAGCCGGAGCCCGTCGAGGCAACGGCCTGATTCCCGTCCGACCGCCCGCCTACCATATGCCGAACACATGTTCGCAAAGTAGGCAGAGGAGGAACAGCAAGTGGCAAACATCAACCGCGTCATTCTGACCGGCAATCTGACCTCGGATCCCGAGCTCTCCACGCTTCCCAGCGGCACCAGCGTGTGCAAGCTGCGGTTGGCCGTGAACCGGCGCTACAAGGACCAGTCGAGCGGCGAGTGGTCCGAGAAGCCCAACTACTTCGACATCAAGGTGTGGGGCGCGCAGGGCGAGAACTGCGCCCAGTACCTGAGCAAGGGCCGCCCGGTCGCGATCGACGGCCGGCTCGAGTGGAGCGAGTGGGAGTCGCAGGACGGCGGCAAGCGCTCCAAGGTCGAGGTCGTGGCCGACACCGTCCAGTTCCTCGGGTCGCGCGGCGACGGCGAGGGTGGCGGGGGCGGCGGCGGCTTCCGGCCGAGCGCCGAGCTCAAGCCCGACCCGGTCGAGGCCTTCACCGGCGCCGCTGCATCCGACGACGACATCCCCTTCTAGCAAGGAATCTCTATGGCATCGAAGCCCAAGTCCAAGACGCGCGCCCCGAAGCGGGGCGCAGCGGCGGGCGCGTCCACCAGGCGCAAGCCGTGCTACTTCTGCAAGGAGAAGGTCGAGGAGATCGACTACAAGAACTACAACCAGCTGCGGCGGTACATGTCCGAGAAGGGCAAGATCCGATCGCGGCGGATCTCCGGAGCCTGCCGGCGCCACCAGCGTCAGGTGGCCGTGGCAATCAAGCGGGCGCGCGAGATGGCGCTCCTGCCGTACGCGGTGAACTGACCTCGAATCCGGTAAAGGACCGGTTTCCACGCTCGTAGCGGCCGATCCGGCCGGCGCGGGGCTGGTAACCGGGCCCAGGGAATGCGACCATCCGACGGCGGTCACGGCCGCCCGAGGCAATAGGGGAAGACATGGCACGTAAGGCACAACAGGCGATCCTGCTTCAGGACGTCGAGAAGCTCGGCCGCAAAGGCGACGTGGTCCACGTCGCCGCCGGCCACCTGCGCAACTACCTGGCGCCGCGCAAGATGGCCGAGTCGGCCACCGATGCGCGCGTCGTCGAGGTGCAGCGGCAGGCCGACCAGCGGGCGAAGCACGAGGCCCAGGGCGACGAGCAGGCCCGCGACATGGCCCACATCCTGAACCGCACGGTGCTGACCATCAAGCGGCGGGCGGGCATGGAAGACCGGCTGTACGGCTCGGTCACGTCGACGGACATCTCCGACGCGATCTGGAAGGCGCGCAAGATCCGCATCGATCGGCGCAAGGTCGAGCTCGACGAGCCGATCAAGACGCTCGGCAGCCACCGCGTGACGATGACCGTCTGGGGCGACGTGCGCGCCGTGCTGAAGGTGATGGTCGTGCCCGGTGGAGCCGAGGAGGAGGGTGGCGTGGAGGCCTTCGAGGCCGAGCCCTCCGACCTCGAGGACGACTACTAGGCCGCCCCCGCAGTCGATGTCGGTCACCTCGCACGAACCGACCGTCCCGCCGCAGGACCTCGACGCCGAGGAGTCGGTGCTCGGTGCCATGCTCGTGTCGGGGAACGCGGTCGCGGTCGTCTCGGAGCTGCTCCAGCCCGAGGACTTCTACCGGCGGTCGCACGCGACCATCTTCCGGACGATCCTCGAGATGTACGGCCGCGGCGAGAACGTCGACTCGATCACGCTCACGAACGCGCTCTCCAACCGGGGGATGCTCGAGGAGGTGGGCGGCAAGGCCGTCGTCCACACGCTCGCGGCCACCGTGCCGGCGGTGGCGAACGCGCGCCACTACGCGCAGATCGTCCGCGACACGGCCACCTACCGCGGCCTGATCCGGGCGGGCACCGAGATCGCCGAGCTCGGCTACGAGCGCATGGGCGAGCCGCCCGAGCTGGTCGACCGCGCCGAGCAGATCGTGTTCGGGATCGCCGACCAGCGCATCACCGGCGACTTCCAGAACATGGAGACGCTGCTCAAGGAGTCGTTCGACCGCATCACCCAGCGCGACGCCGACAACCGCGAGCTCACCGGCACCGGCAGCGGCTTCCGCCAGCTCGACGAGCTCACGGCCGGCTTCCAGGAGTCCAACCTGATCGTGCTCGCCGCGCGGCCGGGCATGGGCAAGACGTCGCTCGCGCTCAACATCGCCGCCCACGTCGGCATCCGCGAGCGTGTTCCGGTGGCGATCTTCTCGCTCGAGATGTCGCGCGAAGAGGTGACCACCCGGCTGATGTGCGCCGAGGGCAAGGTCGACTCCAAGCGGCTGCGGCGCGGCTCGCTCGACAAGGGCGACTGGGAGAAGCTCACGAACGCGTCGAGCAAGCTCTACGACGCCCCGATCTACGTCGACGACACCGCCGGGGTGACGCCCATCGAGATCAAGGCCAAGAGCCGGCGCCTGCAGTCGCGGCTGAAGGGCGAGCTCGGCCTCGTCATCGTCGACTACCTCCAGCTGATGGGCGGCACGGCCCGCGTCGAGAACCGGGTGCAGGAGATCTCGCAGATCTCGCGCTCGCTGAAGCTGATCGCCCGCGACCTGAACGTGCCGGTGCTCGCGATCTCGCAGCTGTCGCGCGCGGTCGAGGCCCGCGGCTACAAACGGCCCGTGCTCTCCGACCTGCGCGAATCGGGTTCGATCGAGCAGGACGCCGACCTGGTCATGTTCGTCTATCGCGACGACTACTACAACGACCAGAGCGAGGACAAGGGCACGGCCGAGCTGATCCTGGCGAAGCACCGAAACGGCCCGCTCGACAGCGTCAAGCTGGCCTACGTCGGCCGCTACACCCGATTCGACAACCTGGCCCGGCCCGGGGCCTAGACCGCAGAGGCGACGCATGCCGTTGAACGTCGTGGTGGGCGCCCAGTGGGGCGACGAGGGGAAGGGGAAGATCGTCGACCGGCTGGCCGAGCGGGCCGACGTCGTCGCCCGGTACCAGGGCGGCAACAACGCCGGCCACACGCTCGTGATCGGCGACGAGACCTACAAGCTGCGGCTCGTCCCGAGCGGCATCCTGAACCCCGGCACGCTCTGCGTGCTCGGCAACGGCTGCGTGATCGACCCGGAGGTGCTGATCGAGGAGCTCGACGGCCTGATCGCGCGCGGCGTCGACGTGTCCGGGATCCGCATCAGCGGCAACGCCCACCTGATCATGCCCTGGCACCGGATCATCGACGCCGACTCCGAGCTCCAGCTCGGCCGGCTGCAGATCGGCACGACCCGCCGCGGCATCGGCCCCGCCTACGCCGACAAGGCGCTGCGGGTCGGCATCCGCGTGCAGGATGTGCTCGACGAGAAGATCCTGCGCCTGAAGATCCAGACGGCGCTCTCGGTGAAGAACGTCGAGCTGCGAAAGCTCCACCATCACCGCCCGCTCGACAAGGACGAGCTGACCATGGCCATGCTCGGCTATGCCGAGCGGATCCGCCCGTTCGTCGCCGACACGTCGCTTCTGATCCACCGCGCGCTCGAGGACGGCCGCACCGTCCTGGCCGAGGGCGCCCAGGCGACGCTGCTCGACATCGACCATGGCACCTATCCGTTCGTGACCTCGTCGAACCCGGTCGCCGGCGGCGTGTGCACAGGGCTCGGCGTCGGCCCGACCGCGGTCACCTCGGTGCTCGGCGTGACCAAGGCCTACGCCACTCGCGTCGGCGCCGGCCCGTTCCCGAGCGAGGCCGACGAGGAGCGCGGTGCGCAGCTGCGCGAGCGCGGCGGCGAGTACGGCACCGTCACCGGCCGCGACCGGCGCTGCGGCTGGCTCGACCTGGTCGGACTGCGCTACGCCGCCCGCCTGAACGGGCTGACCGAGATCGCGGTGACGAAGCTCGACGTGCTCTCGATGTTCGAGCAGATCCCGGTCTGCACCGGCTACCGGCTCTCCGACGGCACGACCACCCAGGACTTCCCGAGCCACCAGACCGACTTCCACCACGCCCAGCCGGTCTACGAGGATCTGCCGGGTTGGGGCGGCGACATCTCGTCGGTCACGACGTTCGCACAGCTGCCCGACGCCGCCCGGGCCTACCTCGACTTCCTCGAAGATCGCGTCGGGGTGCCCGTCACAATCGTCGGCATCGGCCAGCGCCGCGAGCAGACGCTGACCCGGCGCGAGCTCGCCCCCGCGGCGTAGCCGGCCGCACCCGTTACCACACCGTTACGATTTTGCCCATTCCCCTTAACGCCCTGGGCGTAGGGTCTGCCGTGCGGTCGCAGACAGGGACGGACGCGGCTCGCCCGGCACGGAAGCGCCACCCAGTGGGCTGGGTGGCCGGCCCGGCCGGGCGCCGCCGCCCCGTCCCGACCGCGACGGCCTGGGCGGCCGGCGTGACCTAGTTCGCGACCGCGTCGCGTGAGGCTGCCGAGGCCCGCGCCGCCCGCTCGATCCAGGGCGTGGCCGCGAGCGCGGCGAACACCGCCGCGGCCTCGCCGGCGCCCGGCTCTGCCTCGTCACGACGCCCCCGCTCGGCCAGCCACTCGGCGTGCTCGAGCATCACCACCGCCATCGCGAACGGCGTCGCCAGCTCGCGCTGCAGCGACGCCGCACCGCGGAACAGGCGGTCGGCGCGCTCCTCGTCGCCGGCAATGGCCGCCATGCGCGCGCGGAACCGCGTCGCCTGCGCCCGCACGGACTGCGGCGTGCCGTACCTGATGGACTCGATCGTCCCGACCAGCCGGTCGGCGCCATCGACGTCGCCGAGGGCGAGCGCGGCTTCGACCGCGATCAGGAACGTCTCCTTCAGCGATTCGGAGGTGATCCCCGCCGCCTCACGAAACTCCCACGCGCCGCTTGCAATGCGCAGGGCATCCTCGATCCGGCCCGAGGCCAGGAGCAGCGCCGATTCGGGCCAGGCATAGCTCGCGCGCTCGGTCAGGTCGGCGGAGTCGCGCAGCACCGCGTAGCGGTCGATCAGCTCCGCGGCCACGGCCAGCTCGCCGCGATGGCAGTGGATCGCCACGCTGTTTCCGAGGAAGCACACGAACGGGAACCGCGTCTGCGAGAACGCGTCCTCGGGCACCTCGGCCGCACGCGCGAGCGCCTCATCCCAGCGGCCGAGCATGTACAGGGGATAGGTCTGCGAGAGGAACATCCACTCCTGCTGGCGGCTGCCGACGCGACGTGCGAGCGCGAGGCCGTCGCGATAGCCCGCCGCCGCGTGCTCGTGGCGGTCGGAGCGCGCCTCCAGGTCGGCGACGTTGTTGTACGCGCGCAGCGCCGCCGAAGGCAGGTCCTGGTCGAGCGCGACCTCGAGCGCGTAGCGCACGAGCGCCCCCGCCTCGCCGGCGCGGCCACGGTTGCTCAGGATCATCGCTTTCGTGTTCATGGCCTGCGAGAGCACTTCCGGCAGCCCAAGCGACTCTGCCAGCTCGAGGGCCGTCTCGACCCGCTCGAGGCCGACCCCGGGCTCGCCGGCGAAGAACTTGAACCGCCCCACCTGCGCCGCCAGCGCCGCAACATCGGCGTCGGGCTCCTCGGCGGTCAGGAGGTCGAGGGCGGTGTCCATCCGGTCGAGGGCCTCCCGCAGCCGGCCGGTGTCCCACATCACCTCGCCGAGCCGCGCCGACACGCGCGCGGCCGGATGGGTCGCGCCGTGCTCCTCGAACAGCTCCACGGCCCGCTCGAAGTGGGCGCGAGCCTCCTCGGAGCGGGCGCCGATGCGGGCCATTATGCCGGCGTGCTCCAGGAGGTCCGCCTGCTCGAGCGGGTCGGTCGCAAGCGCCGCGGCCTGCTCGAAGTAGCGCTGCGCCTCGAGCGTCGCCGCAAGCGACGATGCCCGCTGCCCCGCCTGGCGCAGCGCCGTCACCGCGCGGCGGGCGATGTCGTCGGCGTCCGCCGCATCCGGATCGGCCCGGTGCGCCGCCAGATAGTGGCCGGCGACCACCTCGGCCAGCTCGTCCTCGCCCTCGTCCATCGCCGCGGCGGCCAGGTGCTTCGCCCGCCGCTCGTGCTTGGAGAGCATCTCGTACGCGACCCGCCGCACGAGATCCTGCAGGAATCCGTACTGGCCGCGCTCGGGCGAGAGCGGGTCAGCCGAGAGCGACAGCATCTCCTTGCGCGCAAGCCCGGCCAGGACGGGCTCGATCTCGTCGGCCGGCCGGCCGGTGAGCGTCGCAAGCGCCGTGACGGTGAAGGTCTTGCCGAGCACCGCGGCCGCCTGCAGCAACCGCCGCTCCTCGCCGGTGAGCCCGTCGAGACGGGCGGCGATCAGGGCATGCAGCGTCTCGGGGATCTCGAGCGTCTCGATCGGGCCGGTCGGCACGTAGGAGCTGCCCCGCTCGAGGAGCAGCCCACGGTCGAGCAGCATGCGCACCGTCTCGACGGCGTAGAGCGGCACCCCCTCGGCCCGCTCGCGAATCCGCGTGCGCAGCTCGTCGGGCAGGCCGGGCACGAGCCCGCCGAGCAGGGTCTCCATGTCGTCGCTTCCGAGCGGCTCCAGGTAGAGCGAGCTGAAGTTGCGCTTGCCCGCGCCCCAGGTGGTGCGGCGGTCGGCCAGCTCCGGCCGGGCGAGGACGAGCACGAAGAGCGGGTGGTTGCGCGACCAGTCGACCAGGTACTCGATGAAGTCGAGCAGGGCGGCGTCGGCCCACTCCATGTCCTCGAACACCATCACCGTCGGCATCTCCTCGGCCAGGCGCTCGTAGAACAGCCGCCACGCGCTGAAGAGGTTCTCCCGCTCCCAGCCCGCGTGCTCCTCGAGGCCGAGCAGATGTGCGAGGCGCGGCTCGACGAACCGGCGCTCGTCCGTGTCGGGGATCGACTCCTCGACGGCGGCGTGCAGCTTGGCCCGCTGCGCATCGGGATCCTCGCCCTCGGCGATCTGTGCACGCGTGCGCACCATCTCGGCGAGCGCCCAGTAGGTGACGCCCTCGCCGTACGGCAGGCAGCGGCCGCGGTGCCAGCGCACGCTGTCGGCCAGCCCGTCGATGTACTTGAAGAACTCCCACGAGAGCCGCGACTTGCCGGTGCCCGCCACGCCCATCACCGAGGCAAGCTGGCTCTTCGACTCGCCGGCCGATGCGTGGAAGAGCTCCTTGATGACGCGCAACTCCAGGTCGCGGCCGACGAAGGGCGCCTCGAGCCCGGCCGTGCGCTGGGCGCCGCCGATGCCGCCGATCACGCGCACCGCCCGCCACAGCTGCACCGGCTCGGCCTTGCCCCTGAGCTCGCGGGCGCCGGCGTCCTCATAGACGACGGCTGCCTCGGTCGCGTGCTTGGTCGACTCGCCGACGAGCACCGAGCCCGGCTCGGCCACGGATTGGATCCGCGACGCGGTGTTCACCAGGTCGCCCGCCACCATGCCCTCGGCCTGAGCGCCGATCGTGACCGCCGCCTCGCCGGTGAGCACCCCCACCCGTGCGCGCAGCTCACCGGACCCGACCTCGCGACCGAGGTCCGAGACGGCCGCCGCCAGGTCGATGGCCGCCCGCACCGCCCGCTCGGCGTCGTCCTCCATCGCGACCGGAGCACCCCAGACCGCCATCACCGCGTCGCCGATGAACTTCTCGACCGTGCCGCCGTAGCGGGCGATCAGCGTCCGGCACGTATCGAAGTAGCGCGAGAGCAGCTCACGCACGTCCTCGGCGTCGCGCGACTCCGACATCGTCGTGAACCCGACGAGATCGGCGAACAGGATCGAGACCAGCCGCCGCTCGGACACCGGCTCGGCGAGCGCCTGGGCCGAGATCGACGGGAGGCCCACGGGCGCACCCAGCGCGCTTCCGCACTCGCCGCAGAACTTCGTGCCGGGGGCGTTCGCGGTGCCGCACTCGACGCACACGGCCTGGAGCGGGGCACCGCACTCACCGCAGAACTTGCGCCCCTGCTCGTTCTCGGATCCGCATGCCTGGCAGCGCATGCCACCTAGCGTATCGAGCCGGACGCGTCCGGGCTATTCGGCCGGCCTCGGCTGCGGCTTCGACGGGCGCCGGTGGCCGTGGCCCGAGGAGTGCGACGAGATGCTGGCGACGACGAGCAGCAGGCAGATCGCGACGAAGTTGCGCAGCGTCGGCGCGGGCCAGTGCAGGTGCGCCGAGCGGTGCAGCCACGAGGGGTCGATCAGGAACACCGCCGCGACGATGATGACCCTCCCGGCCAGGCCGACGGCGAGGAAGACCGCGGTCAGCACGAGCCCCCAGAAGCCGAGCTCGCCGGCGCCGACGCCGTGCGCCAGCCCCAGCACGTTCCAGGCCAGCCAGACGAGCAGCGGCCCGAGCAGGAGCCCGCCGACCACGGCGGCGGCCACGACGCCCACGACCGCGCCGAGGCCGAGCAGCACCAGCACCCAGCCGAGCATGCGGTGCAGTTTACGCTCGGATGCGTTCGCCCGAGGGATCCCAGACCGGCTCGGCGACCACCTCGGCCGCGACCCAGTCGCCGAACACCTCGATCTCGACGGCCGTCCCCACCGCCGCCGCAGCGGCGGGCAGGTAGGCGTAGGCCAGCGACCGCGCGACGGCGAAGCCGTAGCCGCCGCTCGTCACCCGGCCCGCGATCTCGCCGCCGACGCGCACCGGCTCGGAGCCGAGCGTGACGGCCCGCGGGTCGGCCAGCGCCAGGCACGCCAGCCGGCGTCCGGCCGGGCGCTCGCGGGCGCGCAACAGGGCGTCGCGGCCGATGAACTCAACGCCCTTGCCGGGCTTGACCGCGAAGCCGAGACCGGCCTCGTCGGGCGTGTCCTCGGGGGTGATGTCGGCCCCCCACACCCGGTAGCCCTTCTCGACGCGCAGCGCGTCGATTGCCCGATAGCCGGCGGCGAGCAGTCGGTGGCCGCGGCCTGACTCCCAGATCGCGTCCCAGAGCGCCGCGCCGTATTCGGCCGGGCAGTAGAGCTCCCAGCCGAGCTCGCCGACGTAGGTCACCCGCACGGCCAGGCAGGGAACGTGGCCGACGGCGAGCTCGGCGGCGCGCATGTAGCGCAGGCCGGCGTTTGAGAGATCGGCGGTGGTCAGGGGCTGCAGGATGTCTCGCGCGCGCGGGCCGAAGAGGCCGAAGCAGGCGTACGCCGAGGTCACGTCGGTGACGTCGACCGAGCCGTCGCGCGGCATATGGCCGCGGATCCAGCCCAGGTCGTGGTTGCCGAAGGCCGTGCCGGTCACGATCCGGAAGCGCGTCTCGGCCAGGCGGGTGACGGTGAAGTCGCACTCGATGCCGCCGCGGCTGTTCAGCATCTGGGTGTAGGTGACCGCGCCGATCGGCCGGTCGACGTCGTTCGCGCACAGCAGCTGGAGATAGGCCGCCGCGCCGGGTCCGGTGACCTCGATCTTGGCGAACGACGTCTCGTCGAAGAGGCCGGCCGCCTCGCGCGTCGCCATCGCCTCGGCGTGGATCGCCGGCGACCAGTTCTGCCCCGCCCAGCCGCGCGGCCGCAGGCTCTCGTCGCCGAGCACCGCATTGGGCTCGAACCAGTTCGCCCGCTCCCAGGCCGACTTCTCGCCGAAGCTCGCGCCGAGCTCGGCCAGCCGCGCGTATGCGGGCGAGAGCCGCAGCGGTCGCCCGGCGGTGCGCTCGTGGTTGGGGTACTTGATGTCGTAGTAGGTCGAGTACACCTCGGTCGCCCGGGCGAGCGTGTAGTCGCGGCTGCGGTACTGGCGGCCGAAGCGGCGGCTGTCCATGTGCCACAGGTCGAGGCTGGGCTCGCCGTTCACCACCCACTCGGCCACCTGCCAGCCCATCCCGCCGGCACCCGCCAGGCCGTGCGCACAGAACCCGGCCGCGACCCAGAACCCGGGCACGTCGGACTCGCCCAGGATGAACTCGCCGTCGGGCGTGAACGCCTCGGGGCCGTTGTAGAGCTTGCGCACCTCGGCGCTCTCCATCGCGGGCACGCGCGTGACCGCGGCCTCGAGCAGGGGCTCGAAGCGGGGCCAGTCCTCGGGCAGGAGCTGGGCCTCGAACCCGTCCGGCACGCCGTCGAGCGCCCACGGCGCCGGGTTGCGCTCGTAGCCGCCCATGATCAGGCCGCCGACCTCGGTGCGGTAGTAGATCAGGCGGTCGGGATCGCGCAGCGTCGGCAGCGGCTCGAGGGCCGGCGTGAAGGCCTCGGTGACCAGGAACTCGTGGCCGTAGGTGATGATCGGGACGTTCACGCCGACCATCCGCGCGATCTGCGGCGCGTACATGCCGCCCGCGTTCACGACGACGTCGGTGCGGATCGTGCCCTTGTCGGTGACCACCTCGTGCACGCGGCCGTCGCGCAGGTTGATGCCGGTGACGCGGGTGCGCAGCTCGATGTCGGCTCCGAGCAGACGGGCGCCATCGGCGAGGGCGAAGGTGAGCTGGCTCGGGTCGAGGTAGCCGTCGAGCGGGATGAACGCCGCGGCGACGACCCCTTCGGTCGACATCGGCGGGAACATCTCCTGCGCCTCGGCGGCCGACACGAGCTCCATGTCGAGGCCGAAGCTCTTCGCCCATCCGGCCTGGCGCTGGATCTCCTCGTAGCGCTCCTGCGACGAGGCCAGCCGCAGGCCGCCGAGCTGGTGCCAGCCCGGATCCTTGCCGGTCTCGCGGGCCAGGTCGGCGTAGAGCCCGACCGAGTACTGCATCATCTTGGTCAGGCTGACGGTCGAGCGCAGCTGCCCGACCAGGCCGGCGGAGTGCCACGTCGAGCCGTGGGTGAGCCCGTACTGCTCGACGAGGACGACGTCCTTCCAGCCGAGCTTGGCGAGGTGGTAGAGGATGCTCGTGCCGCCCACCCCACCGCCGATGACGACCGCCTGAGCCTCTTCCCTCACGCCGGCAAGCCTCGCACAACCGGTATAGACCGGTCAACCGGCAAGGAGCTCGATCCAGCTTGCGTAGCGCGGATCGGATGCCCGCTCGCGCAGGCGGACGAAGAAGCGGTCGGCGTAGGCGACGTAGTCGGCGTCGGTGGTGCGCAGGCCCTGCTGAACGACGCCCCACATCGCCTCGCGGAAGTCGGACATGATCCGCAGCAGGCGGATGCGGGCGAAGTCGCGCTCGCGCACCCGGCCGAGGTACGCCCGCAGAAAGGTGCGGTCGTCGTCCTCGGTCAGGTCGTGGTTGGTCGAGAAGTTGGCCAGGTCGAAGAACGGGTCGCCCATGCCGGCGTACTCCCAGTCGACGATCAGCAGACGGCCGCGCTCGAGCACGAAGTTCGCGTTCAGCAGGTCGTTGTGGCACAGGCACAGCGGCGGCGGATCGGCCTGGAGCGCCGCGCGCATCTCCTCGGCCCGCTCCCACGACCAGTCGAAGGCCTCGGGCAGCTCGACGCCGAGCCAGCGGGCGTTCTCGCGGTAGGTCTCGACGATGCCGAACGCCGAGAACGAGGCGTGGACGGCCGGGCCCTCGTGCAGCCGCCGCAGCGTCGCCGCCACCTGGCCGAGCATCGCGGTCGTGCGCATCTGCTCGGGCGGCACGCCGTGGCCGTCGACGAACCGCGTGATCAGGATCTTCTCGGGGCGCAGGTAGGCGAGCACCTGCGGGCCGATGCCCAGGCCGCCCGCCATGACGGTGGCGGCGTACTCGGCCTCGCGGTCGGCGCCGAGCATCTCGGCCTCGCCGGTCACGCGCAGCACGTACTCGTCCGGCGCACCGTGGATGCGGTAGTTGAGGTTGGTGAGGCCGCCCGGCAGCGGCTCGGCCCGGAGCGGATAGCCGCGCAGGTCGGGGACGCGCTCGGCGATCAGGTCGAGCTCGTCGGCCGTCGGCGGATTCGACACCTCGAGCGCGTCCACCCGGCCTACGATACGCCATCGCCGCCGGCACCCTCACACCGCGCGCGAGCGACCGCTGGCTGGTGGTCTCCTCGGCGAACGGCGACCCGTTCGAGCGCATCGAGCGCTTCCTCGCCGACCACGGGTTCGCCAGCGCCGACCCGCCCGCCGGGACGCTCGCCGACCTCTATCTCGGCTACGGACTGGCCGCGAACCTTGCGGGCGTGCGCGAGCCGCAGCCCCCCGAGCCGTGCCCGCTGCCGTTCGCGGCCTGCCGGATCCGGCCGGCCGATCCGCTCGCCCCGGTGCCGGGCGAGTACCGGGCGGGTGCGTTCGTGCCGACGTGGACGCCGGCCGAGCACGCTGCCGCGGTCGAGCGGGTGCGGGCGGCGATCGGTCGCGGCGACGTCTATCAGGTGAACGTCGTGCAGCACCTGCGCGCACCGTTTCGGGGGTCGCCGCGGGCGCTCGAGGCGGCGCTTGCGCCGCTCGGCGCCGAGTGGGCGCACGCGATCCACGGCGACGGCTGGTCGATCGTGTCGGCGACGCCCGAGCTGTTCCTGCAGACGCGCGGCGACGTCGCCCGGACGATGCCGATCAAGGGCACGCGCCCGGCGGGATCGGACGAGTCGATCGCTGCGAGCGCGAAGGACCGGGCCGAGCACGTGATGATCGTCGACCTCGAGCGCAACGATCTCGGCCGCGTCTGCCGACCGGGCAGCGTGCGGGTGGCCGAGTACCTGGCCGAGCGGCCGATGGCCGGTGTGCGGCACATGGTCTCGACGGTCGAGGGCCGGCTGCGGCCCGGCGTCGGCCTGGCGGAGCTCTTGCGGGCGACGTTCCCGGGCGGCTCGGTCACCGGCGCGCCCAAGCTGGCGGCGATCGACCACATCGCCCGGCTCGAGCCGGTCGGCCGGGGCGCGTCGATGGGCGCGCTCGGCGTCGTGCATCCCAGCGGCGACCTCGACCTCGGCCTCACGATCCGCACGCTCGCGGTTGCGGAGGGCGGCCTCCACCTGTGGGTGGGCGGCGGGATCGTCTGGGATTCCGACCCGGTCGCCGAGGTGGAGGAGTCGCTCGTGAAGGCGCGGCCGCTGGCGCGGCTGATCGGCGCCGACCTGCCGGAGGGGCGGGGGTGATCTCGACCGACTCGATCACGGTGATCGCCATGACCGCGGCGGCCGCGTTCGGCGCCGTCCGCGTGCCCGGCCGCGCCGCCACGGTTGCGATGGCCGGGGTCACGGGGCTGCTGGCGGCGCTCTGGCTGGGCGAGTTCGCCTCGACGGCCGTCGCAGCGGTGGTCGCGCTCGTGGCGGTCGTCGTGCTCGCGGCCGGGCTCGTCTGGCTGGCGGTCGGCCGGCTCAGGGGTGGAGCATCCACACCCCGGGCTCGACGTAGACGGCCTCGTCGCGCTCGCGATCGACCGTGACCGGCGCGAGCGCGTCGGGCACGACGTGGCGGCCCGAGGCCGGCAGCGCCATCCCCGTCCACTCCTCCCACTCGGCGACCGTGCCGACGATCCGCATCGCCTCCGGCTCCGGCGCAAGGACGCGCGCCCCGATGCGGTGGTGCGTGCGCAGCCACGGATCGAACGGCGCCCCGGCGGAGTCCGTCCAGCGGGCGTAGTCCTCGATGGGGATCAGCGGGTAGCGGTGCTTGAGCGTCGGCCGGGCCGGCGCAATCATCGCGTCGAGCCCGTGGGCGGCGCCGCGCTCGCGCAGCGCCCGCAGGACGGCTCCGCCCAGCCCCTCGCCGCGATGTTCGGCCACGACCTCGCTCGCCATCGCGCACAGCGTCGTCGGGGCGACGCCGCCGGCGTGCCCGGCCATCGCCCGCTCGAGGGCGCCGTCCCAGCCCGCCGGGAGCCCTGCGACGGTGCCGTCCCAGGCCAGCGGAACCCCCCAGCCGCCGGCGACGACCGCGCCCGCATCGTCGAGCAGGACCAGCTGCAGGTCGGCGAAGACGCGCTCGACCTCGGGCATCAGCCGCCTCGCCACGGGGTCGTGGAAGATGAACTCCGGCCAGCCCGGGCCGAACGGCAGCGTCTCGGCGAGATCGGGCCGCTCGGCGAGCGATGCGACGGCGAGCGCGCTCACGACCACCACCCCCCGATCGTGTCGGCGGCGGCACGGCCCGCCGGCGAGCCCCACCAGCGGGCGTGGCCGAGCACGAACGTGCTCCACGCCCACTCGGCCTTCTCGCGGTCGCGCTCCACGCCCCAGTAATAGTCGAGAAACGAGATGCCGTACTCGAACTGGCACACACAGAGGACGGCGGCGAAGGCCGCGCGCTCGGCCGGCTCGAGAGGCGTCTCGGCGTCGTAGCTGCGCACGAGCAGCTGCGCCTGGCGCAGATCGAAGGCGGTGTCGTCGCCGGCCGAGATCCGGTTCCAGAAGAAGCAGTTGCGCTCGACCGCGACGGCCAGGTCGAGCACGCGCGGGCCGAAGTCGGCCTGGTGAAAGTCGATGATGCCGCTCACGTCGTCGCCGGCAAAGAAGAGGTTGTTCGTCTGCCAGTCGCCGTGCAGCGGCCGCTCCGGCAGCATGTCGAGGTACGGCCGGGTGCGCGCGAAGACCTCGCCGTAGGCGGCGTCGACCGCCGTCTCCCAGCCGCGGCCGGCGAGGAACTCGCCCACCGCCGGCCGCGTGCGGGCGAGCCGCTCGACCGCCTCCACCGGCTCGCGGGCGACCGCGCCGAGCTGGACGACGAACCCGGCCTGGCGCTGCGGCGTGGGGTCGGGGAAGTCCGCGCCCACGGCGTGCAGGCGGGCCAGCATCCGCCCGGCCGAGGCGACATGGGCATCGCTTCGGAACGGATCCCAGCTGTCCGCCTCGGCGTAGGCGTCCTCGCCGGCGGCCGGCTCGAACAGCTCGTACCAGAACCCGGCCGCCTCGACCAGGCCCATGGCGCGGGCCGCGGGCACACCGCGATCGGCCAGGTGGTTCGTGAGCAGGTGCTGGCGCTCGAGCTGCTCGATCGCCCGCCCCATCGGCGGCTGCCGCTTCACGTAGACGTCGCCGTCGGGCGTGCGGCAGCGGGCGACCGCGAAGAGCCAGCGGCGATGGCGGGCGACCACCTCGGTGCCCGCGCCGAGCACGCCCCGCGCCTCGGCGTCTGAGATCGGCTCCCAGTAGCGATCGTCGATCCCCACACCGCCACCCTACCCGCACCAAAAGGGGTCAGACCCCTTTTGGTGCGCCTACCATTGCTCCGATGGCGACCGACGTCCTCGTCACACCAGCCTGGCTGCACGAGCACCTGGCCGCCGTGCGCGTCCTGGACGTCCGCGGCGCCGTCCTGGCGCAGGAGCCGCGCTACCACGCCGACCCCGACGCGTACCGCGCGGGCCACATCCCCGGCGCAGCCTTCGTCGACTGGCGCAGCGACTTCACCGACCGCACCGACCCGGTGCCGGTGCAGCTCGCGCCGCCCGAGGCGTTCGCCGCCGACGCGACGCGGCTTGGAATCGGAAACGACACGACGGTGGTCGCCTACGACGACTACCGAAACGTGCTCGCAGGCCGGGTCGTGTGGGCGCTTCACACCTACGGCCACGGCCGCGCACACGTGCTCGACGGCGGCCTGCGGGCGTGGGTCGCGGCCGGGTATGAGCTGCTGACCGGCGCCGAGACGCCCGGCCCGGCCGACCCTCCGTATCGCGCCGGCGAGCGCCGCGCGACGCTCTGGAGCCTGGCCGAGATGAAGGCCGCGCTCGACCGCGACGTGCTCGTGCTCGACGCGCGCGCCCACGACGAGTACGCCGGCATCGAGAGCCATGCCCGCCGCCACGGCCACATCCCCGGCGCCGTCAACGTCCCCTACCGCGACCTGCTCGCAAACGACGGCGCCTTCCGCTCGGCCGACGAGCTGCGCCAGGCCTTCGCGGACGCCGGCGTCGACGTGGCGACGATCGACCGGCCGGTGGTCGTCTACTGCAACGGCGGCGTGTCGGCGACCGCCGTCGCCAACGCGCTCGCTCTCGCCGGAGGCCCCGACGCGGCCGTCTATGACGGCTCGTGGAACGAGTGGGGCAACCGCGACGAGACCCCGATCGAGAACTGACCGGAGACGGTCCGCGTGGCCAAAGAGTGTCGCGACCTGCCACTTGTACCGTGCCCGCGCGCCACGTAGCCTGCGCTCTGCCAACGAAGCGATGCCGACGCCGCAGGCGGGCGGCGCATGACCAAGGAGGAATCCGTGAGCGACCTCGACCAGTTCGTCGAGGCCCCTGGCCGGGCCGAGAAGGTGGCCGATGTCCGCCGCCGCATCGACGCCGAGGGCATCACCTACATCTACTACCAGTTCGTGTCGGTCACGGGCCGGATCATGGGCAAGGGCGTGCCGGCAAAGCACTGGGAGACGATGGCCCAGAAGGGCTTCCAGCTCGTGTACGGCTCGACGGCGAACCTGTTCGTCGACCGCCACGGCGACTACATCGGCTACGGGCCGGAGGCCTGGGAGCTCGTCGGCATCCCCGAGCCCGAGACCTTCGCGGTGCTGCCCTGGGACAAGAGGGTGGCGCGGGTCTGGTGCACGTGCTTCCGCAACCGCGAAGACCTCGACGGCCCGGGCGCGGTCCTGACGTCGGACTGCCGCGGCAACCTGCGCCGGCTGCAGGCCGACCTCGAGGAGCGCACCGGCATGCACCTGCGCGCCGGCATGGAGCCCGAGATGATGTGGCTCAAGCTGAACCCCGACGGCACCCCGTCGGTCGAGGGCAAGACCAAGCCCTACTGCTACCACATCGACCAGTTCTCCGAGCTCCAGCCGATCATTCACAAGGTGATCGAGTACGCGGGCGCGCTCGGCCTCGACATGATCCAGGGTGACCACGAGGACGCGCCGGGCCAGGTCGAGCTGAACTTCGGCTTCGACCGGGCCGAGCTGACCGCCGACAACCTGACGACGTTCCGGCAGGTGTGCAAGGCCGTCGGCCGCGAGATGGGCGCGTTCCCGTGCTTCATGCCCAAGCCGTTCATGGGCGTGTCGGCCAACGGCTGCCACACGAACCTGTCGCTCTGGAAGGGCGACACGAACCTGTTCCTGCCCGAGGGCGACAACCCGCGCATGCCGTCCAAGCTCGGCCTGAACGCGATCGGCGGCATCCTCGAGCACCTGCGCGCGCTGACGTGCATCACGGCGCCGACGGTGAACTCCTACCGGCGCTTCTGGGAGCAGGGCTTCTGGGCGCCGGTGTTCGCCGACTGGGGCTACCAGAACCGCACCACCGCCCTGCGCGTGTCCTCGCCCGACCGGTTCGAGTACCGGTCGGTGGATTCGGCGGTCAACCCGTACCTGGCGCTGGGTGCGCTGACCAAGGCGATGGAGGATGGCATCGACCGCTCGATCGACCCGGGCGAGCCCGAGGAGGGCAACATCTACGAGGCGATCGAGGCTGGCAAGCAGGTGCGGCGCGTGCCGATGACGCTCGGCGAGGCGCTGCAGGCGCTGGACGAGGACGAGCTCGTGAAGTCGGCCCTGCCCGGCGAGATGCACCGCGTGTTCGTCCACTACAAGACGGACGAGTGGGAGCGGTACTGCTCGGAGGTCTCGGATTGGGACGTCAAGGAGTACCTGGACGTCCTCCCTTAGCGCCGTCGAGCCGGTCGACGCCCTCGCCGCGAAGCTGATCGCGGCGGGGGCAGCGCCCGGAGCGGCCGTTGCCCTGTGCGATCGCAACGGCCCGGTGTGGGCGCGGTCCTACGGCCATGCCGATGCGGCCCAGACACGGCCGGTCGACGAGCAGACGCTGTTTCAGATCGGCTCGATCTCGAAGTCGTTCACCGCCATCTGCCTGCTCCGCCAGTGGGAGCGGGGCCGCCTCGACCTCGACGCCGAGGTGCGGGCGCTCCTGCCGTGGTTCCCGGTCGCCGGGATTACCGTCCACCACCTGCTCAGCCATACCGGCGGGCTGATCTGCAGCATCGGCGATCCGCCCAGCCCGGCCTGGGAGGTGCTCTCGCTCGGGCAGACCGCCCGCGCGCCGGCGGGCGAGCACTTCTGGTACTCGAACGTCGGCTACCAGGCGCTCGGGCTCATGCTCGAGCGCCTCACCGGCGAGCCCTTCGCCGACACGTACCGGCGCGAGATCATCAACCCGCTCGACCTGGCCGAGACCGAGCCGCTGCTGACGAACGCCCTGCGGGCGCGCATGGCCGTCGGCCACGAGCCGCTCGATCGCGACCGCGGCTGGCGGCTCGGCGATCCGCTCGTCCCGGCGACGTGGGTCGAGTACCGGGGCGCGGATGGCAGCGTGTGCGCGACGGCGGCCGACCTGGCCTCCTACGGGCGGGTGTTCCTGAACGACGGCGCGGGCGTGCTCTCGGCCGACGGCCTGGCCCGGATGGCGACGCCGGTCGCGGAGGATCCCGACGACGGCTGGTGGTACGGGTACGGCGTCTCGCTGCGCGAGGTCGCGGGGCGGCGCTGGATCGGCCACAGCGGGGGGATGATCGGCCACCACGCGCAGTTCTGGTGCGACCTCGACGCCGGACTGGCGGTGGCGGCCGTCGTGAACGGCAAGGCCGGGCCGGCCCTGCTCGCCGAGCACGCCCTACGCGTCGCGGCCGGGGACGACCCCGGCGAGCCCGACCTCGTCGGCCTCGACGAGCCGGCCGCCGCGGTGTCGCTCGACCCCGAGCCGCCCGAGCGGTGGAGGCCGATGTGCGGGACGTACCGGTCGCACAACCCCTGGGAGATGGCGATCGTCGTCGGCACGTGCGGCGGATTGCCGATCGCGATCCACTGGGGAGAGGCGTGGCCGCTCGAGCCGCTCGCCGACGGCAGCTTCCGGATGGGCGCCCAGGCGTGGAGCCCCGAGCGGCTGCGGGTCGACACGCTGCTCGAAGGCCGCTTCATGCGCGCCTGGCACGGCGCCACGCCGTTCCACCGCGCCACCTGAAGTATGTGCGATCCGACATTGGAGCGCGCAGCGGCGCACCGGTAGCATTGACGCGCAACGTCGCTCACCAAGCGGAATCCCCGCGCTCCGGCGGAAAGGCCAACGTATGTGCGGAATTGCAGGAATCATCTATCGGGACGGCGCCCAGGACATCGGCCGCGACATGACCCGCATGCTCCAGTCGATGAAGCACCGCGGGCCGGACTCGACCGGGTATGCCCTCTTCGGGCCCGCGGCGCACCCGGTCGTCATGCGCTACAAGCTCGCCGACGCGAACGACCCGCGTGACTTCGAGTTCACCGAGCGCCTCCAGCGCCACCGGGCCGAGATCGAGTCGCGCCTGCGCGAGCTGGGGGCGAAGATCGAGTCGGTCGAGGACGAGACGGACTACGCCTGCCGGGCCGTGCTGCACTACCACGGCGACCTGAAGCAGCTCGCCGACTACATCGAGGACGTGCCCGGCACCGAGGTGCTCTCGCTGGGTCACTCGCTCGAGATCGTCAAGGACCTCGGCGACGCCGAGACCGTCTCCGCCCAATATGACCTGGGCGACTTCACCGGCACGCACGCCATCGGCCACGTGCGCATGGCGACCGAGTCGGACGTCGACATCTCCGGCGCGCACCCCTACTGGGCATATCCCTTCGCCGACATCGCCGTGGTGCACAACGGCCAGCTCACGAACTATTTCCAGTGGAAGCGGCGGCTGGAGCGATCCGGCCACCGATTCCAGTCCGAGTGCGACTCCGAGATCATCGCGGTCTACCTGGCCGAGAAGATGGGCGAGGGCATGTCGCTGGAAGAGGCGATGCGCGCGAGCATGCAAGACCTCGACGGCGTCTTCACGTACATCTGCGTGACCAAGGACGCGCTCGGGGTCGCCAAGGACGAGATGGCGGCCAAGCCGCTCGTGCTGTACGAGAGCGACAACCTGGTCGCGCTGGCGTCGGAGGAGATCGCGATCCGCGCCATCGTCGACCACGAGATCGACACATACGATCCCTACGAGGGTGAGGTGCTGGTATGGACGCGGTAGGCGAGCGCCAGATCTCCTACGACGCCCGCGGGCTGTCGGAGCCGGACGCCGAGATCCCCAAGGTGTCCGAGGTGGACGGCGGGCGGGCAGTGTTCGACGCGCGCGACCTGACCACGCGCCAGATCAACCTCGAGCTGCGCTGGCTTCTGTACGAGCGCGGCATCACCGACGTGACGGTGAAGAACCCCGGCTCGAAGCACTCGATCGGCGTGGGCATCCTCACACGCTGCAAGATCACGTACGAGGGCAGCCTGGGCTACTTCGGCTGCGGCATGATCGACGGGCCCGAGGTGCACATCACCGGCCGCGTCGGCTGGTCGGCCTGCGAGAACATGATGTCGGGCGTGGTCGTGATCGACGGCAACGCCGGCTCGCTGACCGGCGCGGCCATCCGCGGCGGCGACCTGGTCGTCAAGGGCCGCGTCGGCGCCCGCAGCGGCATCGACCAGAAGGGCGGCACGATCCTCACCCTCGGCAGCGCCGGCTCGATGAACGGCTTCATGATGCAGCGCGGCCGCCAGATCATCTGCGGCGACGTCGGCCCCGGCCTGGGCGACTCGATGTACGACGGCATCTTCTACATCGGCGGCAAGGTGAAGTCGCTCGGCGTCGACTGCGTGCCCGGCGAGTGGGACGACGCCGACACCGAGTTCATCGAGCGCAAGTTCCGCATCTACGACCTCGGCTCGCCGCCGGAGTTCCAGAAGTTCGTCTGCGGCAAGAAGCTCTACAACTACGACAACTTGGAGCCATCCGAGAGGAAGCTGGTGCTCTAGTGGCGCAGGACAAGACATCCTCCAAGCGCAACGTGCTCGGGCGCAGCTCGATCTTCACGCCCGAGGTGATGAACGACATCCACGTGAAGGCCGAGCTCGGCCGCTACCGCATGCGCGGCTTCTCGATGTTCAAGCCGATCCCGCACTGGGACGAGCTCATGTTCATGCCGGGCACGCTGACCCGGTTCGTGATCGAGGGCTACCGCGAGAAGTGCGAGACCAAGACGATCCTCGGCGCCCGCTTCGCCAAGAAGCCGATCGAGCTCGACATCCCCGTCTACATCACCGGCATGAGCTTCGGCGCGCTCTCGCTCGAGGCCAAGATGGCGCTCGCCAAGGGCGCGTCGATGGCCGGCACCGCGACCTGCTCCGGCGAGGGCGGCATGATCCCGCCCGAGCGCGACCTGTCGACCAAGTGGTACTACCAGTGCATCCAGAGCCGGTACGGGTTCAACCCGCACCATCTGATGCTCGCCGACGCGTGCGAGTTCTTCATCGGCCAGGGCTGCAAGGTTGGCCTCGGCGGCCACCTGATGGGCCAGAAGGTGACCGAGCAGGTGGCCGAGATGCGCTCGCTGCCGGCCGGCATCGACCAGCGCTCGCCGGCCCGCCACCCCGACTGGCTCGGCCCCGACGACCTCTCGCTGAAGGTGCAGGAGGTGCGTGAGGCGACCGACTATCAGATCCCGATCCAGCTCAAGCTGGGCGCGGCGCGCGTCTACGACGACGTGCGCATGGCGGCCAAGTGCGGCCCCGACATCATCTATCTGGACGGTGCCGAGGGCGGCACAGGCGCCGGCCCGCACATCGCGTCCGAGGAGACGGGCATCCCGCTGATGGCGGCCATCCCCGAGGCCCGCAGAGCGCTCGAGGACGTCGGCCTGGCCGACGAGATCGACCTCGTCGTCGCGGGCGGGATCCGAAACGGCGGCGACATCGCCAAGTGCATCGCACTCGGCGCGAAGGCCGTCGCGATCGGCCACTCCGCCCTGATGGCGCTCAACTGCAACAAGGAGATCCCGGGCGTCACCGACTACGAGGGCACGATCGGCGTGCCCGCCGGCGAGTGCTACCACTGCCACACCGGGCGCTGCCCGGTCGGCATCACCACCCAGGATGTCGAGCTGCGCAAGCGCCTGATCGTCGACGAGGCAGCCGAGCGGGTCTACAACTTCCTGCACACGCTCACGCTCGAGGTGCAGATGCTCGCGCGTGCGTGCGGCAAGACGAACATCCACAGCCTCGAGCCCGAGGACCTGTGCGCGCTCACCATGGAGGCGGCCGCGATGGCGAAGGTCCCGCTCGCCGGCACCGACTACATCCCGGGCGTCACCGAGCGCGAGACGCTGTCCGAGATCCGCCGCCTGCTCGAGAAGAAGCACGAGGAGGAGGCCATGACCCACGTCGGCCGGCCGCTCGAGGCGGCGGGGGAGTAGGAGCGACGATGACCGAAGAACGACACGTCCAGATCGATGCCGAGACGCTCGCCGGCAGGCGCTTCCCCTATCAGGAGGACATCTCCCTGATCGAGGACGTCGACCTGCAGGCCGCAACACCCGGCGCCGACATCAACTGGCTGGAGGACGTCGAGCTGCTCGGCGAGGAGGGCGTCCCGGCCGTGTTCGACCGCTACTCGAACTCGTTCCTGCGCATCTACTTCCCGATCCCGAAGGGGCGCGAGAACGAGATCGCCCGCAAGGTGCTCATCAAGCACCTGCAGTCGGGCAACTCCTACGGCATCCAGCTGAAGGCCAAGCACTGCAAGTTCCCGCAGCCCGAGCTGGGCTCGTGGGTGCCGGGGTCGGCGACGGTCGGAGCCGATTGGAAGGCGCCCGTGCTGGAGGGCTGGGAGGCCCCGGCGCACTGACGCCACCCGCGTCCCTCGGAGACGCTACGGGGCCGGAGCAGTTCTGGGGACAGGCCCCTTACAATCGACTTCGGAGCTTGCGAGCACGGATCTCGGCTCGCGATTGTTAAGGGGCCTGTCCCCGGGTGGCGGCGGACCACGTCGACACGCCGTTTCACCGCTACGCCGACGGCGCCGACCTCGCCCGCCACCCGCTCGAGCCGCTGGCCGGCCGGCCGGCCGTCGTCGTGCGGCCCGGGCCAGCGGACGGCGCGGCGATCGGAGCCGAGGCCTTCGCGGGGCTCGACGTGCGCGGACGGGCGGTGCTCGTGCAGACCGGCTGGC
>DASXZF010000194.1:0-6026 GCA_036502065.1 Gaiellales bacterium | reverse complement strand
CGTTCCGGCGTCCGATCGAGAGCGGCGGCGGCGCCTCGCGCTCGAGCGCGACCCGGCCCGGATCGGCGGCGAGCCAGTCGCCGAGCACGATGCCCGCGGCGGCCGCGTTTGCGATCACGAAGCCGAGCACCGCCTGGCCGGCGAGGGCCGCGAGCAGGGTGATCGCGGCCGCGACGCCGAAGAGTCCCAGGCCGCGCGGCGTGATCACCGCGGCACGGGCACGGCCGCCAGGGCGGTCGCGATCACGGCGTCGGGGTCGCGCCCGCCGAGCTCGGCGTCGGCCGAGAGCACGATCCGGTGGCGCAGCACCGCGGGGGCGAGCGCCTGCAGGTCGTCCGGCGTCACGAACTGCGCCCGGCGGGCAGCCGCCATCACCTTGGCGGTCAGCACGAGCGCGATCGAGCCGCGCGGGCTGGGGCCGACGATCACGTCCGGCGATGCGCGCAGCCAGGCGGCCACCTTGGCCACGTATCCGAGCACGTCGTCGCTGACCTCGATCGCCGCCGCCTCGTCCTGCATGACGAGCGCCTCGGCGGCCGACACGACGGGTTCGATCGCGCCGAGCGCCCGGTCGAGCTCGCGCGGCCGAAAGCCGGCCTGGTAGCGGCGCAGGATCTCGGTCTCGGCCTCGGTGTCGGGGTAGCCGAGCAGGAGCTTCAAGAGGAAACGGTCGAGCTGGGCCTCGGGCAGCTGGTAGGTGCCCTCGAACTCGATCGGGTTCTGGGTCGCGCAGACGACGAAGGGCCGGGGCAGGTCGAGCGTCTGGCCCTCGATCGTGACCTTGCCCTCCTCCATCGCCTCGAGCAGCGCCGCCTGCGTCTTGGGCGGCGTGCGGTTGATCTCGTCGGCCAGCACGAGCGAGGCGAACACCGGCCCCTTGCGCAGCTCGAACGTGCCGTCCGCCGGCCGGTAGACGAGCGTGCCGGTCAGGTCGGCCGGCATCAGGTCGGGCGTGAACTGGATGCGCGTGAAGTCGAGCCCGGCGATGCGTGCAAGGGTGCGGGCGAGCAGCGTCTTGGCGGTGCCCGGCGGGCCCTCGAGCAGGACATGGCCCTCGAGCACGAGCGCGGCCAGAAGCCCGTCGATGGTCTCGTCGTTTCCCACCACGACGCGGTGGAGCGCCTCGCGGCTGCGCTCGAAGAACTCAGCGATCGCCACCCGTCACCCTCCTCGTGATCTCCTCGATCCGCACGCATGCTCGCACGGCGGTCGGCGCGCTCGCGGCGGACTCGAGCTCGCGCAGCGCCGGCTCGGCCTGGTCGGCCAGCCCGCCGAGGCGGGCGCGGTAGGCCTGCGCGAGCGGCGCCGTGACGGCGCCGAGCCGGTCCGCCGAGCGGTGCATCGCCGCCAGCGAGCGCACGAGCTCGACCGTGCTGCGGTCGGCGTGACCGCTCGCCGGCACGGTCGATCCGAGCCTGCGGGCGGCCGCAATCGCCGCAAGCGCCGCCACGATGGCCGCCTCGAGGATCAAGAGCTGTACCCATCGGGGCAGGTAGGCGAGCGAGCCGAGCGTCGGCGATCCGCCCTGGTGGAACGCGTCGATGCCGACCGTGCCGCCGGTGCGGGTCGCGAGCGGCAGCGCCAGGGCCAGGCCGTCGCCGGCGATGCCGGCGTTGGTGAGCACCCGCGGCTGCGAGAGCACCCACACGCTGCCGCGGCCGACCGGGACGAGCACCATGGCGGCCGCGTTCCGGGTGCCGATGATCACGGCGTCGCGGCTGGAGACGTCCGCGAAGGTGGTGGCGGCCGGGACGGGCGCCGGACGCAGCGCCGGGAACGCCCGCAGTCCGGTCGGCGTCGGCCGGGCGTCGCCGGGGAAGCCGTAGCGCAGGCCGAGCGCCTGGGTGAGCGGATCGGGGTGGTCGATCGCGAGCAGGAGCACCGCTCCCGACCGCACCGACCGAAGCCACGCGGCGGCCTCGTCGTGGCTGAGCTCGTCCGGCTCGACGGACACGGTCAGGCCGTGGCTCGGGATCGTCGGGGCGACGCTCGCCCCGACGCCGATCCCGGCCGAGCGCAGGCCGGCACCGAGGCCTGACAGGCCCAGGCTGCCGTGGCCTTCGAGCCGGTAGGGCGGCCCGGCGGTGTGCGGCGAATGGACGAGCAGGCCGATGCCGGCCGCCGCGACGGCGAGCATCGCCGCGCCGATCCAGATGTCGCGCGAGCGCCTCACGCGAGCATCGCCTCGGCCAGGCCGTCGGCACGGCGCACGTCGTCGGGCGCCACCGGGGCGTGCCCGTACACGGCCCGCTCGAAGAGCTGGGTGCACTCGGCCAGCGCCACCGCCTCGGGCGTCGCGCCGCCGAGCGCGCGCACGAACCCCCAGTTGGTGCGGCCCGGGCGCGGTCGCCAGCCGCGGCGGCGGTTGAGCTCGGCCAGGGCGGCTGCGTAGAGCAGCCGCAGCGCCTCGCGCGGGTCGGAGTCGGCCATGCCGAGCGCGGCCGCGCGGGCCGCCGCGTACACCGTCTGCGGCGCAGCCGCCTCCGCCACGCGGCCGGCGGGGCGCCGGCGCGGCGCGAGCCGCGCCGCCAGCGCGACGGCCCCGATCACGAGCGCAGCGATCGCGCCCAGCTCGAGCAGATGCCCGAGCGCGAGCGAATGCAGGTTGAAGGCGTTTGCGAGCGCGGCGAGGATCCGGCGCAGGAACCGCCCGAGCAGGCTCGATCCGCCCGCCGATGGGTGGAAGAACGTGTGCCGGGCAGCGGCGCGAGCCGGCCCGATGCGCACGTCGATGTGCGCTGCGGCGGCGCCGGTGCGCGCGAGCTCCTGCGCGGCCGTCAGCCGACGACCCCGGCGGGCGGGAGCGCGTCGAGCATGGCGGCGATGTCGGATCCTTCCCGGCGCATGCGCAGGTCGAAGTAGAGCAGGGCCATCAGCAGGGCTTCCACCGGTGCCACGAGCACCCGGGCGACGATCTGAAGGGCATCGCCGATCGCCGTCGTCGCCGCCAGGTGCAGGCCGAACTGCGATGCCGCAGCGGCCGGAGCCGCGGCGAGCAGCCCCGTGGCGACGCCGGTGATGGCGCCGCCGAGGATCGCGTAGCCGGCCACCCGCCAGTAGGAGCCCTGGACGAGCTCGCGGCTGCGTCCCATGGCGGCGAAGAACGTGCGCCGCTCGACGACGACGACCTCGCCCACGAACTGGAACCACACCACGAAGAGCAGGAACGGGACGATCAGCAGGACGATCGACAGGCTCGTGAGGACGACCGCGACCGTGACCGACAGCACCAGGCCGACAAGCATCGGCGCGAGCCGTCGCCAGACCGATGCGGCGGTCGGCGCGGTCCCCGCCCGGACATCCGAGACGATCAGGGTCGCCACCCCCGGGGTCACGCCGGCGAGCAGCACGACCTGCAGCAGGCCGCCGATGATGCCCCACGGCCGCGGAGCGAGGCTGAGCAGCTCGAGCGGCACGACCGCGACGGCCATGGCGGCCACGATGGCGATGAAATGGCGCCGGTAGACGGCGAGCGCGCCGTCGAGGGCACGGCCGACATCCAGCGGGCGCTGGGCGATCATCGTGCTCACCGCGTCGGCCCTCCCGGCAGCGTGCGCGTGGCGGCGCGGTGGACGTACTCCTCGGGCTCCATGCCCTCCGGCCGCGCCCAGTACGGCTCGATCCGCCCGGCGATCCGCACCGCGAGCGCCGTCCGCGCGTCGGGAGCGATCTCGCGCGCCCGGCGCCGGAACGCGACGGCGATCGCCATCAGCTCGGGCGGGATGGCATCGCTCTGCGCGGCGGCCGCGGCGGCGGCGAAGGTGCCCTCGAACGCGGCCGAATGCTCGTCGTCGAGCCGGATCACGACGGTGCCCGCGGCCATGTCGCCGAACCGGCGCCCGTCGGCCGACACCATCGCGCAGATCCCGCCCAGGATGTATGCGAACGGCAGGAAGTCGACGATCCGCAGCAGATTTCGCACCGCGGCGGCCTGCAGGCCGATCGGCTCGCCGCTTGCGGCCACCACGCGCAGACGCAGCGCCGCCTTGCCGGGCGTCGAGCCGCGCCGCAGCCACTCGAGCAGCAGGAAGTAGCCCACCGGCGTCAGCGTGATGGCGCCGATCGCGATCGCGAGGGTCACGGTGCTGCGCAGGAGCGAGGCGGCGAGCACGATGCCGATCACGATCGCGGACACGATCAGGATGTCGATCGCCTGCGCGAGCATGCGGCTGCCGACGCCCGCCAGCTCGTAGGCGACGGTGACCCGCTCGGGTGTCGAGATCTCGATCCGGTCGTTCAGCATCGCCGCATCCGTCCGATACCCTCGTGTGACGATGGCCTCGAACTCACGCTCGATGATATCGGCCGATCCCGAGCGCACCTGGAGCGCCGCCCGCGCGCCGCTCTGGGACGAGCTCTCCGACCTCGTCGACCGCGCCGGAAAGGACCAGCGCCGGCTCGGCGCCGACGAGGTCGCCCTGCTCGCCCGCCGCTACCAGCAGGCCGCCGCCGACCTGGCCCGGCTGCGCGTCTCCCAGCCCTCCTCCCCGCTCCTGCCGCGGCTGAACGACCTCGTCGCCCGTGCCCACGCCGTCGTCTACCGGCCGGCGCGCACGCCGTTTCGCTCGCTCGGCCGGTTCCTGTGGACCGGCTACCCGCAGGCGGTCTGGGATCTGCGCCGGCTGGTCGCGGCCGCGGCGGCCTTTCAGATCGTGGTCGCGGTCGGCGGATTCATCTGGGGCGTCCACGATCCGGCCACGGCGGGCAGCTTCCTGCCGCCCGAGCTGCGCGACGCCGGCCACCGGGCCCACCACGCCATCCCCGCCGGCGTGATGGCGCCGACGTCGGTGGCGATCTGGTCGCACAACATCGTCGTCAGCTTCTACGACTACGCGGGCGGGATCCTGTTCGGCCTGGGCACGATCTACAGCCTCTACTTCAACTCGATGCTGCTCGGCGTGCTCTCGGGCGTCGAGAGCCAGCACGGCGCGAACGGCCTCTATTGGTCGCTGATCGTGCCCCACGGCGTGATCGAGCTGACCGCGTTCACGATCACCGCAGCGGCGGGCCTCTCGCTCGCAGACGCGCTCATCCGCGCCCGTCCGCAGCCGCGCATGGCCGTCCTGGCCGAGCATGGCCGCCGCTCGGTGGCGGTCGTCCTGGGGACGATGCCGCTGCTCGTCATCGCCGGCACCATCGAGGGATTCGTGACGCCGTCGTCGGCGCCGATCCCGGTGAAGCTCGCCGTCGCCCCGATCTCGGGCGTCCTTCTGGGCGGATATCTGCTGCGCGGCCGCCAGGGGGCTGCGCAGCGCCGACTCGCCAAGTAGAATGGCGCGCGTGGATGCCCTGCCCGCAAACGTGAGCCGCGATGCCGAACCTGCCCCGGATCCCGAGGACAGTACGACGGCGCGACCGCTCGCCGCAGCGACCGGCGGAGCGTTCCGAGCCGCAGGTCGCTGAGATTGCGGCTGCCGGCCTGCGCTGGCTGAACATCGAGGCGCCGACCGCTGCCGAGACGGCGTGGCTGGCCCAGCACTTCGACTTCCACGAGCTCGACCTCGAGGACGTGCTCTCGACGCGGCAGCGGCCCAAGATCGACGAGTACGACGAGTACCTCTTCATCGTGCTCCACGTCCCCCACTTCAACAAGGTGCGCGGCCGCCTCGACGCCGCCGAGCTGAACGTGTTCGTCGGCAACGGCTTCATCGTCACCCTCCCGAACGTGCCCTTGAAGCCGATCGGGCGGCTGTTCTCCCAGCTCGAGGGAAACCAGGAGCGGCGCGAGCAGTACTTCTCGAAGGGGTCGGGCTATGTGCTCTACGAGATCCTGTCCGAGCTCTTCGACTACTGCTTCCCGATCCTCGACAAGATCGGCTTCAAGCTCGACCGGCTCACCGAGGCGATCTTCACCGAGCGGCGCTCGGAAGAGGTCGTCCGCGACATCTCCGACGTGAAGCAGGAGATCGTCGCGTTTCGCAAGGTCATCAAGCCGGAGCGCTCGACGCTGCGGCTGCTCGAGCGCTCGCGCACGCGCTACCTGCCCGAAGACCTCGAGGTGTACTTCGACGACGTCGTCGACAAGG
>DASXZF010000193.1:0-2012 GCA_036502065.1 Gaiellales bacterium | reverse complement strand
CGGTGGCCCATTTCGGTCACGGGACGACCGTCGCGACCAACGCGATGCTCGAGCGCCGCGGCGCCCGCACCGGCTACGTCGCAACGCGCGGGTTCGCCGACGTGCCCGCGCTCGGCCGCCAGGCGCGCCCGCACCTGTACCGGCCCGAGCAGGCGCCGCCCGCGCCTCTTGCCACCGTGTTCGCCGAGGTCGACGAGCGCATGGGGCCGGCCGGCGTGCTCGAGCCGCTGCGCGATGCGTCCGTGGCGAGCGCCGCCCGCCGGCTGCGGCGCGAGCGGGTCGAGGCGGTGGCGGTGTGCCTGCTGCACGCCTACGCCGATCCCGCGCACGAGCGCGCGGTTGCGGCGGCGCTGCGCGAGGCGCTCCCGGACGTGCACGTGGTCGCCTCGCACGAGGTGGCCGACGAGTTCCGCGAGTTCGAGCGGGCCTCGACCGCGATTGCCGACGCCTACCTCGGCCCGGTCACCGGCACCTACCTGCGCCGTCTGGCCGGTGCGGCAGCGGCGGAGGGCCTGCCCGCCCCGGCGGTGATGCAATCAAGCGGCGGCGTCTGCGATCTCGACGAGGCGGTCGCACATCCTGCGCGGCTGCTCCTGTCCGGGCCGGCGGGCGGCGTTGCTGCGGTGGTCGCGGCCGGCATATCCGATGCGATCAGCTTCGACATGGGCGGCACGTCGACCGACGTCTGCCTGATCCGCGACGGCGTCGCGGGGCGCAGTGCCGAGCGGCGCGTCGGCGGCCTGCCGCTGCGGCTGCCACAGCTCGACATCCACACCGTCGGCGAGGGCGGCGGCAGCATCGCGTGGCTCGACTCGGGCGGCGCCCTGCGCGTCGGCCCGCAGAGCGCGGGCGCCGATCCCGGCCCCGCGTGCTACGGCCGCGGCGGCGAGCGGCCGACGGTGACCGACGCCAACCTGGTGCTCGGGCGGCTCGATGCCGGCGCGCCGCTCGCGGGCGGCCTGCGCCTCGACGTCGCCGCCGCCCGTCGCGCGCTCGCGGCGATCGCGGGGCCGTTCACAGACGTCGACGGCGCCGCCGCGGGGGTGATCGCGGTCGCAAACGCCGAGATGGTGCGCGCGATCGGCGTCGTCAGCGTCGAGCAGGGCCACGACCCGCGCGACCTCGAGCTGGTGGCCTTCGGCGGCGCCGGGCCACTGCACGCGTGCGAGGTCGCCGACAGCCTGGGCATGCGCACCGTCGTCGTTCCGGCGGCGGGCGGCGTGCTCTCGGCGCTCGGCATCGCCGCCGGCGAGCGGCGGCGGGTCACGGTCACGAGCGTCATGCGCCCCCTCGCGGAGTTTCTGGACGGCGGGGTGCGGCCGCCGCGCGCGCCGCGCGCAGGCGCCGTCGAGGTCGAGTGCGAGGTGCGCTATCGCGGCCAGGCGCACGAGCTGACGGTGCCGCTGCGTCCGCCCGGAACGCTCGCCGCCCGCTTCCACGCCCGCCACCGCGAGCGCTACGGCTTCGCCGATCCGGACGCGGCCCTCGAGGTCGTGAGCATGCGCACGTCGATCGTCTCGCCCGGCGCGGTGTTCGCGCTCGACCGCGTGCCGCGCACCCCCGCGGTGTCCGGGCCTGCGTCGATGGCGCTCGACGGGGCGACGCTCTGGGTCGCACCCGGCTGGACGGCCCGCCGCGGCAGAGACGGGGCGTGGAGGGTGACGCGGTGATCGACCCGGCCACGCTGCAGGTGCTCGCCGCGTCCCTGCGGGGCGTGGCCGACGAGATGGGCGCAGCGCTCGTGCGCTCGGCCCATTCGGCCAACATCAAGGAGCGGCGCGACTGCTCGACCGCGCTCTTCGACCCCGCCGGGCGGATGATCGCCCAGGCCGAGCACATGCCCGTCCATCTGGGCGCGATGCCGGACGCCGTCGCCGCGGTGCGGTCGCTGCGGCCGCGGCCCGGCGCGGTCTACGTGCTCAATGATCCCTACACAGGCGGCACCCACCTGCCCGACATCACCCTGGTGTCGGTGGTCGACGATCTCGGGGTCGTGTGCTCGCGCGCGCACC
>DASXZF010000192.1:0-7889 GCA_036502065.1 Gaiellales bacterium | reverse complement strand
GGATCACCATGATCTGGCGGTGGGTGTAGACCTTCACGACGCCCCGCGTGTCCTCAGCCGCCACCGAGGCCCCCCTGCCGGTGGATGTCGGTCACGAGGCGCTCGAGCAGGTCGGCCAGGCGCGCCTTGTCGGCGGCGTCCCAGTCGGCCAGCATGCGGCCGAACTCGCGGTTTCGGGCCTCGCGCAGGCGGGCGACGAGGTCGTCGGCGCGCGGCGTCGCCGAGATCACCGCGGCCCGGCGGTCGTCGGGATCGAGCGTGCGCGCGACCAGGCCGGCGGCCTCGAGCTCGGCCACCTTGCGGCTCGTCGTCGAGACGTCGAGATCGATCCGCTCCGCGAGCTGGGAGATGCGAGCGGCCCCCTGCATCAGCTTCACCAACAGCACGAATCCGGTGCGGTCGACCGTGACACCGGCATCGTCGGAGACGCGCTCGTGCAGGCGGGCGGCGTGCCCCGCCCGGAAGACGCCCGCAAGCGCCTCTCCTATGCGGGCCAGGTCGTCGGGGGTCGTCGCATCGTGCGCCACTGCCATACCCTCACGCTAGCAAACTTGCTTGCCACATGCAAGCATTTGCTATGCTGCGGCGATCATGCAGCACTCGATCTCGCAGACGACCTACGCCAGCAACGGCTCCGTGACGCCCGCCACCATGTACCGGCCGGCCGCAGCACGCGGTGCGCTGCCCGCCGTGATCGTGGTCCACGGCGCCTGGGGGCCGGACGCGCACATCCGCGACGTGGCCGACCGCATCGCCTCGGCGGGCTACATCGCGCTCGTGCCCGACCTCTATGCCCACGGCGACGGCCGCCCGACCGAGCTTGCGGCCGATCGCGTCGACGCGCTGCGGCGCTTCGCCGACTCGCTGCCGCCGGGCGGGCTCGCCGACCCGGAGGTGCGCGCGCACGCCCTCGCGGCGATGCCCGAGACCGAGCGCGCCCGCGTCGAGCAGTCGCTGGCCGCCGTGCGCTCGAACATGGATGCGCCCGACCCGTTCGTGGCCCACCTGCGCGGCGCCGTCGCCCACCTGAGCGACCACCCCGACTGCAACGGCCAGATCGGCGCGCTCGGATTCTCGATGGGCGCGCGGCTGATCGGCCTGCTCGCGTGCGACGAGCACGCGCTGCGGGCGGGGGTCATCTTCTACGGCGCCCCACCCCCGGTCGATCGGGTGCGCGCGATCGCCTCGCCGCTGCTCGGCGTCTACGGGGGCAAGGACGGCCGCGTCACGGCCAGCGTCCCGGCGTTCGCCGAGGCGATGGAGGCGGCCGGCAAGCGGTTCGACCACCACGTCTACCCCGGCGCGCCCCACGGGTTCTTCAACGACACCCGGCCCCGCTACCGGGTGCGCTCGGCGCGCGACGCCTGGGCGCGCACGCTCGGGTTCCTCGTCGAGCACCTCGGCTGACCGACATGACGGATCTTGCCGACCGGTGCGCGATCGTGACGGGTGGGGCGCGCGGCATCGGCCGAGCGGTGTGCCTCGAGCTCGCTGCCCGCGGATGCCACCTGGTCGTCAACCACAGCTCGTCGCACGCCGCGGCCGATCAGCTCGTCGCCGAGGTGGCCGCCGGGGGCGGCCGGGCGCTCGCGGTGGCGGGCTCGATCGCAGACCCCGCCACGGGACCCGCGCTCACGGCCGCAGCGCTCGAGACCTACGGCCGCGTCGACATCCTGGTGAACAACGCCGGCATCACCCGCGACGCGACCGTGCGCAAGATGAGCGACGAGGACTTCACGGCCGTGATCGACGTGAACCTCACCGGCACGCACCGCGTCACGCGGGCGGTCGTGGTGCCGATGTCCGAAGCCGGGTTCGGCCGCATCGTGACCGTGTCGAGCTTCGTCGGCGAGCTCGGCAACTTCGGCCAGGCCAACTACGCGGCCGCCAAGGGCGGGCTGATCGCGTGGACGAAGACGCTCGCGCTCGAGCTGGCCCGCCACGGCGTCACGGCCAACTGCGTCTGCCCCGGCTTCACCGACACGGACATGCTCGCGAGCGTGCCGGAGGAGATCCGCGAGCGCCTGCTCGCACGCGTGCCGCTCGGCCGGTTCGCGACGGCCGAGGAGGTCGCCCAGGCGGTCGTGTTCGTCGCCGCCGAGGCCGACTACATGACCGGCAGCTGCCTCGACCTGAACGGCGGGCTGTACATGTGAGCGGCGAGCTTCACGTCGGCAGCCGGGCGGAGCGCACGTTCCACGTCGACGACGCGGTCATCGAGGCCTTCGCCGCCGTGTCGGGCGACCGCAACCCGGTGCACCTCGACGATGCCTTCGCGGCCACGACGGTCTTCGGCGGCCGCGTCGCCCACGGCATGCTGACCGCCGCCTTCTTCTCGGGCCTGCTCGCAAACGACGTTCCCGGCCCGGGGACGATCTATCTCGGCCAGCACCTGCGCTTCACCGCGCCGGTGCGCCCGGGCGACGACGTGCGCTGCGAGGTCGAGGTGACCGCCATCGACGCGACCCGCGGTCGCGCGACCCTGGCGACGAGAGCCTGGGTCGGCGACACGCGGGTCGTCGATGGCGAAGCGACCGTGATCTTGCCGAAGGGCTAGAACCCGAGCGCGGTCTGGGCGGAGACGCCGCCGCCGCCGGAGCCGCTGCCGCTGCCGCCGCCGGAGCCGCCGCCGCCCGGCTGACCGCCGAAGCGCCCGAACCCGTGCGTGACGAACCGGTCGATCCCGTCCGAGATCATGTTCAGGAAGCGGGTCTCCTGGGCCTGCGACATCCGGTGCGCCTGGACGGCCGCGTCGAGGTGGGCCTTGACCGGCGCCAGCAGGGCCGCCTCGAGCCCGCTGACCGACTTGCCCTGGACGGTCGCCACGGTGGCGAGCGTCTTACCGGAGCGCAGATCCTGGCCGAGCGTCGTAACCGAGAGTCCCAGGTAGGAGGCGGCGGTCTGGAGCGAGCCCATCATCGGCCCGAAGCCGAACGACGCCCGCGGGCCGCCACGGAAGCCGTGATGGCGGAACCCGCCCATCGGGCCGCCGAACGGGCCGGCGAACGGCGCGCCGCCGTGCGCCTTCATCCGCTTCTCGATGGCGTTTGCCTGAGCCTGCGTCAGCTTGCCCTGCTTGACGAGCTGGTTCAGGCGATCCTGGTTGGCGCCGTTGATCGCGGACTGCAGCTTCTGTGTCGAGACGCCGAGCCGGCCGGCCACGTCGTTCAGGAACGAGTTGCCGCCCGAGTCGGAGGCGGCGAGCGCCGTCCCGCCCAGGCCGACCACACCGATAACGAGTGCTGCGATCACAATTCGGCGCTTCAGGCGTCCGGTCACGACATCCTCCTCGGCAGGTTTGATCCCCGGTGCCCGCATCGGGGACACCCGCCCCCCAATATGGGCCACGGCGAACCCACGGCGCAACGCCAAAAGGGGGTTTAGCGGGCATTCTTAGGCACTTTTCACCCTTTCGGCACGTCGTGAGCGGCACCGTGCCGCGACCGGCGTGACTATCGTGCCGGGCGATGACGACCCGATACGAGCCCGCCGCCGCCCGCTACGAGGGCATGACCTACCGCCGCTGCGGCAGAACCGGTCTCGACCTGCCCGCCGTCTCGCTCGGCCTGTGGCACAACTTCGGCCACGACCGGCCGCTCGACACGAGCGCGGCGATCGTTCGGCGCGCGTTCGACCTCGGCATCACGCACTTCGACCTCGCCAACAACTACGGCCCGCCGTACGGGTCGGCCGAGGAGAACTTCGGCCGCCTGCTGCAGCGCGATCTGGCCCCGTTCCGCGACGAGCTCGTCATCTCGACCAAGGCGGGCTGGGATATGTGGCCCGGCCCCTACGGCGATCACGGCTCGCGCAAGTACCTGCTCGCGAGCCTCGACCAGAGCCTGGGCCGGCTCGGGCTCGACTACGTCGACATCTTCTACTCGCACCGCTTCGACCCGGCGACGCCGCTCGAGGAGACGATGGGCGCGCTCGCACACGCCGTGCGCTCCGGCAAGGCGCTCTATGTGGGCATCTCGTCCTACTCGGCCGAGAACACCAGGCGCGCGGCCGCGATCCTGCGCGAGATGGGCGTGTCGCTCCTGATCCACCAGCCCTCCTACTCGCTCCTGAACCGCTGGATCGAGCCCGACCTGCTCGATGCGCTCGGCGAGGAGGGCGTCGGCTGCATCACGTTCTCGCCGCTCGCCCAGGGCATGCTCACCGACCGGTACCTGAACGGGATCCCGGAGGGCTCGCGCGCCAGCCGCAACGACTCGCTCTCGCCCGATCTGCTCACCGACGAGACGATGGCCAAGGTACGGGGGCTGAACGAGATCGCCGTCGGCCGTGGCCAGACGCTCGCCCAGATGGCGCTCGCGTGGACGCTGCGCGACGCCCGGGTCACCTCGACGCTCGTCGGAGCGAGCAGCGTGCGCCAGCTCGAGGACAACGTCGCCGCGCTTGACCGGCCCGCCTTCACCGCCGCCGAGCTGGCCGAGATCGACCGGTACGCCACCGAGAGCGGCATCGACCTCTGGGCGTCGTCCAGCGAGAGCTGAACGGCGCACCAAAAGGGGTCTGACCCCTTTTGGTGCACAGGGGGGACCTCAGGCACTTCTTAGGTTCGCTTCACGCGGGTCTTAGAACCGCCGCCGTACTGTGAGCAGGCGATGTTCTTCCTGAGCTACGCCCTCGCCGAGCTGCGCCGCCGCCGCGGCCGCACCATCCTCACCGCGCTCGGCCTCGCGATCGGCGTCGGCCTCGTCGTGACCGTGAACGCGCTCTCGACCGGCCTCGACCACGCCCAGCAGAAGGTGCTCGCGCCCCTGACCGGCGTCGGCACCGACATGTCGGTCACGCGGCCGATCAGGGTCACGAACAACGGCAGCGGCGCCTTCGGCGGCCTGTCGCAGTCGCAGCGAAACCGGCTGCGCGGGCAGCTCGGCCCCGGCCCCGCCGTGAACTTCCGCAATCTCAAGCCGGGGCAGAAGTTCGACACCGACAGCTTCCGCGCCACCAGCCAGCTGTCGTTCCCCGCGTCCGAGGTGAAGCGGATCGAGGGCTTCGCCGGCGTGACGGCGGCCGCCGGCTCGCTCACCCTCACCGACACGCACGTGTACGGGAAGGCGCCGAAGGTGCGGCTCCAGTTCGGAAACCCGGGCAGCTTCGGCGGCAGCGGCGGGCAGAACGGCCAGGGCGGCGCGCGCTTCCAGGGGTTCGGCGGCAAGGGCATCCACTTCCAGTCCCGTACCGTCACGGGGATCGACCAGAGCCGGCCCGACCTGGCGGCCGTCACTCCGGGCCAGATCACGAAGGGCCGCTACTTCACCTCGTCCAGCGCATACCAGGCGATCCTGTCGAGCTCGTACGCGAGCACGAACAAGCTCTCCGTCGGCTCGAGCGTGAGCTTCGGCGGCCACGCATTCCGGGTCGTCGGCATCGCCAGCTCGCCACTCGGAGGCACGCCGTCGGACGCGTATGTGAAGCTCGCCGTGCTGCAGAGGCTCGCCAAGTACCGCGGCCAGATCACCACGGTGCAGGTGCGGGCCGCCTCGACCGGCGCCGTCGGCCGCGTCGCCCGCGAGATCAAGACCGGCTTCTCGGCCTCGCAGGTGACGACCGCCCAGGATCTCGCCAACCGGGTCGGGGGCTCGCTGTCCGACGCTCGCAACCTCTCGTCGAAGCTCGGCACGGCGCTCGAGATCGTCGGCCTCGCAGCCGCCGTGCTGATCGCCTGCCTGCTGACACTCGCGTCGGTCGCCAAGCGCGTGCGCGAGATCGGCACCCTCAAGGCCGTGGGCTGGTCGCAGTGGCAGGTGGTGCGCCAGATCAGCGGCGAGTCGCTTCTGCAGGGACTGCTCGGCGGGGTGATCGGAGCGGCGATCGGGATCGCCGGCGCCGCCGCGGTGAACGCCGTCGGCTGGACGCTCAAGGCCACCGTCCCCGGGTCGGCGGCCCCGGCGCGCGGGCCGTTCGGCGGCGGGCCGTTCGGGTTCGGCCAGGCCGCCCAGGTCACGTCCGGCTCCACCCTCGTCAAGATCACGACGTCGACCGACCTTCGCCTGATCCTGGCAGCGGTCGGCCTGGCCGTGCTCGGCGGGCTCGTCGCCGGCGCGGTCGGAGGATCTCGTGCGGCCCGGCTGCGACCGGCCGCAGCCCTGCGGACGGTCGAGTAGGAGAGGCGATGCATACCGAGGAACGACTCGCTCAGACACCTGCCACCGACGCCGTGCCGGTGTACGAGCTCGCCGGCGTCGGCCGTGCCTACGGCGGCGGCAACGGCGGCGTCACCGCCCTCGCCGACGTTGATCTCGTCATCCGGCCGGGCGAGTTCGTGGCGGTCGCCGGCGCGAGCGGATCGGGCAAGACCACCCTGCTGCAGCTGCTCGGCGCGCTCGACCGGCCGACGTCGGGCACGATCCACTGCCTCGGCCGCGACATCTCGCGGATGGGGCCCGGCGAGCTCTCACGCCTGCGCCGCGAGACGATCGGCTTCATCTTCCAGCAGTTCAACCTGATCCCGACGCTGACCGCGATCCAGAACGTCGAGGCGGCGATCGCGACCCGCAGGAGCGGCGAGCGCCACCGCCGGGCCCACGACCTGCTCGCGATGGTCGGCCTGAGTCACCGCGTCGATCACCTGCCGTCGCGCATGTCCGGCGGCGAGCAGCAGCGGGTCGCGATCGCCCGCGCGCTCGCGAATGACCCCGGAGCCCTGCTGGCCGATGAGCCGACCGGAAACCTCGACTCGCAGACGGGGCAGGAGATCCTGGCGCTCCTGCGCGGGCTCTCGACGGAGCACGGCCAGACCGTCGTGCTCGTCACGCACGACACCCACGTGGCCGAGACGGCACCACGGACGGTGCGTCTGAGCGACGGGCGAGTCGTCTCGGACACGGCAAATGCAGCCGCAATATCGGATCCGGCGTGACTGTCAACCATTGCTGCCAAGAGGCGTAACCCGCAGTACCCTGTAGAGCGATGATTCAGAGGCTGAGGGGCAGGAAGGTGGCGATCGGCCTGATCGTGCTGATCGCGGCTGCCGCCGTGCTCGCCACGGCCAGGATCGCCGACGGCGGCAAGTCCGGGTCCGCGGGCCCCAAGGTCGTCATCGCCAAGACGACGCGGACGAACGTCATCGTCATCCTCACGGACGACCAGCGCTCGGAGACGCTCGCGTCGATGCCGAACGTCCAGAAGTACCTCGTGAAGCACGGGGTGACGTTCGAGAACTCGTTCGTCTCGGACTCGCTCTGCTGCCCCAGCCGCGCGAGCATCCTGACCGGCAACTACGCGCACACGACGGGCGTCTACGACAACCGGCCGCCCCACGGCGGCGCACCCACCTTCCGCAAGCTGGGCGACGACAAGTCGACGATCGCCACGTGGCTGCAGGCGGGCGGATACGACACCGGACTGTTCGGGAAGTACCTGAACTCCTACGGCGGCGGCGTCCCGCCCGGCTGGGACCGCTGGGTGTCGTTCGACTACGAGCCGGGATACCGCCCCTATCTCGCCTTCTCGAACGCTCCGGGCGACTGCCCGAAGGGCGTCAAGGCCTGCCGGATCCACCACAAGATCAAGGCGTACTCGACGCTCTTCTTCGGGGATGCGGCCACGAAGTTCATCGACACGGCGCCCGCCTCGAAACCCGTGTTCGTCTACTACGCGCCCTATGCACCGCACCGACCGTCCGTGCCGCAGAACATCTACACAAACCGGTTCCAGCACCTGTCCCAGTTCCGGCCGCCGAACTACAACGAGGCGAACGTCTCGGACAAGCCCCCCTGGATCCGGAAGCTCCCCCGGTTCGGCCCGGTCGAGAACGCCCAGCTCTACGCCGAGCGCCAGGCGGAGTACCAGACGCTCGTCACGGTCGACCGCGCGGTCGGCTCGATCATCGCGTCGCTCAAGGCCACGCACCGCCTGGCCCACAGCGTGATCCTGTT
>DASXZF010000191.1:0-3519 GCA_036502065.1 Gaiellales bacterium | reverse complement strand
GCCGCGGCCCTTGGCCTCGGCGATCGCGCGGGCGGCCGAGTTGCGCTCGGCGCGGGCGCTCTCGACCTGCTGCAGCAGCGCGAGCCGCTCGCCGTCGACCGCGAGGAAGCGGTCGACCTCGGCCGCAGCTTCGCCGCCCCGGCGCTCGAGCGCCGCTCGCACCCCGTCAGGGTCGGAGCGGATCAGCTTGGCATCGAGCATCAGGCCCGTGAGTCTACTAACAGCTCCAGGAAGCTCGCGACCCCGTCCTGGGCCACCGGCGGCACCGTCCAGTCGGCGATCGCAAGCAGCGCCGCGTCGGCATCGGCCATCGCCACACCGACACCCGCGGCCTCGAGCAGCTCGAGGTCGTTCGCGCCGTCGCCGAAGGCGATCGTCGCCGCCGGGTCGATGCCGAGCCGCTCGCACACGAACCGAAGCGCCATCCCCTTCGAGACCCCGGGGCTCGCCACCTCGAGGAAGATCGGCAGCGACTTGGCGATGAAGAGGCGGTCGCCGAAGCGCTCGCGCAACCGGTCCTGAAGCGCGTCCAGCGGGTCGGAGTCGCCGACGATCACGATCTTCGTCGTCGGCCGTTGAAGCCACGTGTCGAAGTTGCCCACGACGTGCATCTCGAGGCGCGCGTGCTCGGCGTAGGTGCGCGCCTCGGGGCTGGGCTGCTCGACGTAGAGCTCGTCATCGACGTAGACGTTCATGTGGAAGCCCTCGCGGCGCACGACGTCGATCACCTCGAGCGCCGCCGGCACCTCGATCGGCCGGTGCAGCAGCCACTCCTGCGTCTGCGGATCGACGACGAGCGCGCCCTGGTAGCAGATCACCGGCGCGGTGATGCCGAGCTGGAGCGCGTACGGGCGGGTCGAGGCGAACATGCGCCCGGTGGCGATGATCGGCTCGATCCCGGCGCGGCGCACGGCGCCGACCGCGCGCAGCGTCGCCGGCGAGAGATCGAGCGACGAGGGCAGGATGGTGCGGTCCATGTCCATCGCGACGGCCCGCACCGAGGCGGGGTCGAGGCCGGGCGGCAGGCTCACGCTCACCGCTTCGTCCTCGCGACGACGTAGGCGGCGATGGAATCGACGTCGTCGCCGCCCAGAAGGCCCTTCGGCATGCCGGGCCGGCCGTCGATGACCGCGCGGCGCACCTGCTGGCGAGTCGGGTGGACGGCGGAGAGGTTCTTCGCATCGACATCCGGAGACGCCCTGCCGGGGGCGATCGCGTGGCACTCGGCGCAGGTCTGCACCCACAGATAGCGCTGGTGCTGGGCGACGTTGTCGCCTCCCCCGCAGGCCGCCGCGGTGGCGGCCAGGGCGAGCGGGAGCAGGAGCGGGGCGGCGCGCACGTCAGCGAGCGTATCCTTCGGACGACATGGACGGCGCAGACACGCAGCTGTGCGACCTGATCCAGAACGAGTTCCCCGTCACGGAGCGCCCCTACGCGGCTCTGGGTGAGACGCTCGGGCTGGCCGAGGCCGATGTGATCGAGCGCGTCACGCGCCTGCGCGGCGAGCGCATCATCCGCCAGATCTCCGGCATCTTCGACACGCGCAAGCTCGGCTACACGTCGATGCTCGTCGCGGCCAAGACGGCGCCGGAGCGGGCCGACGCGGCGGCCGAGGTGATCTCGACCCACCCCGGCGTGACCCACAACTACCGCCGCGAGCACGAGTTCAACATCTGGTTCACGGCCGGCGTGCCGCCGACGTCGAAGCTCGGCCTCGACCGCACCGTCGAGCTGCTCGGCGAGCTGGCGGACGTCGACGTGATCCGGCCGATGCCGGCGCTGCGCTTCTTCAAGATCGGCGTCGACCTCGACATGAAGGGCGGCCGCGACCCGGCCGCGAAGAAGCACCGGCCCGCGCCGACGGCGCCCGCGCCGGCGCCCGACGAGATCGGCGAGCGTGACATCGCCGCCATCCGGGCGCTGCAGACCGATCTGCGCGCGGTGCCCGAGCCGTTCGAGGGCCCGGCGGCGCGGCACGGCTACACCGTCCCCGAGCTGTTCGAGGCCGCGACGCGGTTCCAGGCCACGGGGCAGATGCGCCGCTTCGCGGCCGTGCTCTATCACCGCTCGGCCGGCTTCACGTTCAACGGCATGGGCGTGTGGCGGGCGCCGGAGGAGCAGATGGACGAGATCGGCTCGCTGATGGCGTCGTTCCGCGGCGTCTCGCACTGCTATCAGCGGCCAACCTATCCGGACTGGCCCTACAACCTGTTCTCGATGACGCACGGGCGTACGAAGCAGGAGTGCGAGGATGTCCTCGACGCGATCGCGGCCGAGACGGGCCTGGGTGAGCGGGTGGTGCTGTACTCGACGAAGGAGTGGAAGAAGACGCGCCTCGTCTACTTCAGCCCGGACGCCGAGGAGTGGGAGCGCCGGTACGCCCCCGAGCTCCAGCCGGCCTAACGCACCAAAAGGGGTCAGACCCCTTTTGGTGCACCGATCTCACGCGCGACCCGCCGTGAACGTTCTTTCCGTGTGAGCCTGCCGCCGTTCCAGACGCTGATCGACCGCCACGGCCGCGAGGTGCACCGATACCTCGCCGCCTGCGTGGGGCCGATCGACGCCGACGACTGCTGGCAGGAGACGATGCTGGCCGGCCTGCGGGCCTACCCGGGCCTCAAGGACGACCGAAACCTGCGCGGATGGCTGCTTCGGATCGCAGGCCGCAAGGTGCTCGACGCCCATCGGGCCGCCCGCCGCCGGCCGCTGCCGGTCGCGGACGTGCCCGAGCGGGCGTTCGAGTCGCCAACCCAGTCCGATCCCGCCCTGTGGCGGGCGGTGCGGAGCCTGCCCGAGAAGCAGCGGGCCGCGGTCACCTTGCGGTTCGCGGCCGACCTCGACTACGCCACGATCGGTGACGTGATCGACTGCTCGGAGGCAGCCGCGCGCCAGAACGTGCGCGCCGGCCTCGCCGGCGTGCGGAAGGAATGGGACCGATGAACACCATGAACATCACCGAGCTGGCCCGCCGGGCCGCCGAGGAGGGACTCCTGGACGTCGCCTACACCACCGTGGACGCGCCGTTCGGGCGCATGCTGGTCGCCGCCACCCCGCGCGGGCTCGTGCGCACGGCCTTCGACAAGGAGCGCACCGACGACGTCCTGATCGAGCTCGCCGACCGCATCTCCCCGCGCGTGCTCGAGGCGCCCGCACGCCTCGACGGCGTCCGCCGCGAGCTGGACGAGTACTTCACCGGCACGCGCACGGAGTTCTCGACGCCGATCGACTGGCAGCTCTCGCACGGCTTCCTGCTCCGCGCTCGCGAGGCGTGCGCCGCGATCCCCTACGGCCAGGTGCGCACCTACAAGGAGCTGGCGCTGGCCGCCGGCAGCCCCGAGGCCGTCCGCGCCGCGGGCAACGCGATGGCGAAGAACCCGATCCCGATCGTCGTCCCCTGCCACCGGGTGCTGCGCACCGGCGGCGGACTCGGCGGCTACACCGGCGGGCTCGAGCGCAAGCGCGCGCTGTTGGCGCTCGAACAGGGGGTGAGCTGAGCGAGACGGGGCCGTTTCCGCAGCA
>DASXZF010000190.1:0-4416 GCA_036502065.1 Gaiellales bacterium | reverse complement strand
GCAGTCGAGGTGCTCGAGGTAGGGGCCCATGCCGGCGGTGGGCTGGTACACCTCGCCGACCAGGAACGCGCCGCCGGCCGCCGAGCGAAGCGCCGCGAGCGCCGGGTGCAGGGCGGGCTCCCAGTTGCGCGAGTGCACCTGCGCGAGCGCGGCCGCCTCGGGCGGCTCGGGGAATGGCGGCGGCCCCTGTGCGGGCGGGTCGTCGAGCAGGTCGGGGTGCTTGCCGAGCCGGTCGATCGCGTCGAGCCTGAAGCCGTCGATGCCGCGCTCGAGCCAGGTGCGCACGACGGCGCCCATCGCCTCGGGCACCGCCGGGTTGCGCCAGTCGAGGTCGGGCTGCTCGGGATAGAACGAGTGCAGGTAGAAGCGCCCGGTGACCTCGTCACGCGTCCAGGCCGGCCCGCCGAACGCCGCCCGCCAGTTGTTGGCGGGCGCGTCGGCCCACACATAGCGGTCGGGATGGGCGCGGAACCAGGGGTGGGCGATCGAGGTGTGGTTGGGCACCAGGTCGAGGACGACGCGGATGCCGCGGGCGTGCGCCTGGGCGGTCAGCTCGACAACGTCGGAGACGGTGCCGAAGCGGGGGTCGACGCCGGTGAAGTCGGCGATGTCATAGCCGCCGTCGGCGAGCGGCGAGGGATAGATCGGCGAGAGCCAGAGCGCGTCGACGCCGAGCACGGCCAGGTCGTCGAGGCGGCGGACGATCCCCGGCAGGTCGCCGATGCCGTCGCCGTCGGAGTCCTGGAACGAGCGCGGGTAGATCTGGTAGACGACCGCGTCGCGCCACCACGCATCAGGCAACGCCGAGCACCTCGCGCGCGTTGCCCGCATACATCCGCTCGCGGTCGGCCGCGGCCAGTCCGAGCGAGTCGATGTCGGCGATCGTCTCGCCCACGACCGCCGGCCCGCCGAGCGGCATGTCGGTGCCGAACAGCACGTGCCCGGCGCCGAAGAAGTCGACCGCGCAGCGCAGCGCGTGCGGCGCGCCGAAGAGGGCGGTGTCGGCGTAGAAGCGGTGGAAGTAGTGAAGCGGCTCGTGCGGCAGCCGCTCGAGCGCCGGGCGCTGGTCCTCGGTCTGGACGCCGCGGAAGCGGCCCGAGAAGTACGGGATCATCGCCCCGGCATGATGGGTGAGGATGTGCAGGCCGGGGTGGGCGTCCATGACGCCGGAGTAGACGAGCCGGCACATCGCAGCGGCGGTCTCGTACGGCCAGCCGATCGACCACCAGATCCCGTGTTGCGACGCCTGCTCGGCCGGATAGTCGGGCCACGCCGGGCTGCGGGTCGGGTGCAGCCAGATCGCGACGTCGAGCTCGGCGGCGCGGGCGAAGAGCGGCCGGAAGCGGGCGTCGTCGAGCGGCAGGCCGTTCACGTTGGAGTAGATCTGGAAGCCGCGCGCGCCCAGGTCGGCGACGGCGCGGTCGAGCTCGACCAGGCTCGCGTCGACATCGTTCAGGGGCAGGGCGGCAGCGAACGCGCAGAAGCGGTCGTGGGCGTCGACGAGCGCCGCCATCTCGTCGTTTGCGAGCCGGGCCAGATCGCGGGTGACGGCCGGCGGCCCGAGCTCGTCGAGCGGCGGCGCCGCCAGAACGAGCACCTGGCGGTAGTCCGCGAACGGCTCGAGCGCGCGCCACCGGGCGTCGAGGTCGAAGAGCACCGGATCTTCGCGCAGCCACGGCCCGTGCTCGCGCACCGCCGCGCTGACGCCGGGACTCGCGAGGATGCGCTCGACCTGGTCGAGGTAGCGCGGGGGCGAGATGTGGGCGAAGGCGTCGATCTTCACGGCAGATCTCCGATCCTAACCCCGGCTTCAAACGCCGGGGCTACCGTGTGGCTTCCACCACCGAACCCGGAGGCCGACATGGCTGCTCAAGACCGCAAGATCCTCGCCGCGAGCTTCTCGACGCCCGACGGCGGCTCCCGAGGCGCTGCCTCCGTCGCCGGCGCCTTCCCCGATCGCGTCGGCAACACCGCCGTCCTGCTCGTGCGCGAGGACGGCAAGGTCAAGTTCGTCGAGTCCAAGGACTGGGGCGCCGGCCGCGGCGCGCTGATGGGTGGCGTGATCGGCATCCTCGGCGGCCCGATCGGCATCCTTGCCGGCGGCGGCATCGGCGCGCTGGCGGCGAAGCTGCGTGACTCGGGCTTCAAGAACGATCAGCTCGAGGCGCTCGGCAAGTCGATGACGCCGGGCAGCTCGGCCACGGTGCTCGAGATCTCCGACGACGCGGTGGACACGGCCAAGCAGCTCCTGACGGTGCTCGGCGCCCGCCAGATGGTGGTCGAGGCTCTCGACTCGAACGTGGACGACCTCTTCGCGGGCGACGCCGCCCCCGCTCCCGAGACCGAGATCGCCTCGGCCGCGCGCTAGTCGAACAACTCCCGCACCAAAAGGGGTCTGACCCCTTTTGGTGCGGGGAGCGCGGGAGTCAGCGGGCGACGGCCGGGGCGGGGGCCGCGGCTCGCCCGCGCCATGTCTCGCGCAGGAAGAGCGTGATCCCGGCGACGAACGCCCACACGACGAAGAGCAGCAGTCCGGGCACCGTTCCGGCGTGCAGGAAGCTGCCGTTCACCGCCAGCGCGACCGCCGTGAGGCCCGCGAAGGCGGCCAGCCAGCGCGGCAGGGCGCCCGTGCGCAGTGCCTGCACGGCCACGATCGCGGTGAATACGGCGAACGGGTAGAGCGCCACGATGGTGGCTGCGTTCGCGATCGCCTGCAGCGCCAGGTAGGCCTGGCCTGCCCTGGGGAGCCCACGCTCGGCGACCTCGGGGACGCCGCTCATCACCTTGATCGTCATGCCCATCAGACCGGCTCCGAACGCAGCCTCCGTCAGCCAGCCGCGACCCTCGTCCGCCGCGCGCAGAAGGCTGCACACATATGCCAGAAACGGCACGAATAGCACCAGCCCCGCCAGGCCGAGCGGCAGCCCGCTCGACCGTCCCACCGAGAGTGCGACCGGGAACACGATCCCGCACCCCGCACCGATCCGTGCTGCCGTCTTCGACTGCATTGCCTGCTCCTTTGGTCGTGGTGAACTGACCATTCGAGGCTAGGCAGCGGCGCGCGCCGTGTCGTCGCCCTGCAGGTGCTTCCGTGTCACCCCGGGGGATGAAACCGTGTCCGGAGCGATCATCTGCCGGGATGATGCGCTCGGCCGGTGACCGGAGTACGGTGGCCGCATGTCCGTCAGGGAGCGCATCGACCGTTTCGGGGATCCGGCGCTCGCGCTGGCGCTGACGGCCGGGATCGAGCTCGAGGCGTGGTTCGACTCGCCGCAGGGGATGACGGTGCGCGGCGGGCAGATCGCGCTCGCTCTCGTCGCCGTGGGCGTCACGCTCCCGCTCGGGTGGCGGCGGCGGGCGCCGCTGGCCGTGCTCATCGCGGCGCTGGTCGCATTCGCCGCGGCGCTCGCGCTCATCACCCACGCCAGGGGCACGCCCCTGTCGGCGCTGATCGCGTTCGGCGTCGCGTTCTACTCGGTCGGAGCGCACGCCGAGAGCCGCCGTGCGATCGCCGGCGGCAGCCTGGGCCTGGCGGCGGTGGCCGCCATCGACTACCTCGGCGGCGGCGTGTTCCAGTCGGTCGGCGGGGTGCGGCCGGGCACATGGCTGATCCTGGCGCTGTGCTGGCAGGCGGGCCGCGAGGTGCGCCGCAAGCGGCTCGAGCTGTCCGGGCTGCGCGCCCACGCCGCCGCGCTCGAGCAGGACCGTGAGGAGAAGGCGCGCCTCGCCGCCGCGCAGGAACGGGCCCGGATCGCCCGCGAGCTGCACGACGTGGTCGCCCACAGCGTGAGCGTGATGGTCGTCCAGGCCCAGGCCGCCGACCGCGTTTTGGAGGGCGAGGAGCCCGCCGCGCGCGAGCTGCTCGGCTCGATCGAGACCACCGGCCGCCAGGCGCTCTCCGAGCTGCGCCGCCTGCTCGGCCTGCTGCGCCGCTTCGAGGGGGCAGACCTCGCCCCGCAGCCGAGCCTGCGCCACATCGAGGGGCTCGTCGCCCAGATGCGCGACGCCGGCCTGCCGGTCGACCTCGTCGTCCAGGGCGAGGAGCTGCGGCTCTCGCCGGGGCTCGACCTGTCCGCCTACCGCATCGTCCAGGAGGGGCTCACAAACGCCCTGAAGCACGCCGGCCGGGCGCGCGCCCGCGTGGTCGTGCGCTACGCGCCGGGTGAGATCCAGCTCGAGGTGGCCGACGACGGCCGCGGCGACGGCGACGGCGGCGGCGCCGGACAGGGGCTCGTGGGAATGCGCGAGCGGGTCGCGATGTACGGCGGCGAGCTCGAAAGCGGCCCAGCGGACGGTGGCGGCTACGTCCTGCGCGCCCGCCTGCCGGTCGGGGCAGACGCATGACCACGCGCCTGCTCCTCGTCGACGACCAGGAGCTCGTCCGCACGGGATTTCGGCTCATCCTGAGCGCCGAGC